>JBBQYB010000098.1:0-12887 GCA_038209095.1 Rhodobacterales bacterium | reverse complement strand
CCGGATTGATTTTCGCCACACGCGAGACGCGATTTTTTGTCGAGAATCGGATCAGGATCGATGATCTGAATGGTGATCATGTCGTCGATGCCCGGAAGTGTCGTTCAAGCTTTCGCCAAGGAGATCGCGTTTCGCGACGCGCGACGGCTTGAAACCTATCTTGCCGAGCATGTCGCGGCACGGTTCGACATCGCGGGCGACCTTATTGGCAGAACGGCGCTGCTCGGGTTCTGGCGCCGGCTCTTTCAAACCTATCCGCTCTTCGAACTGCACATCCTCAAATGCGTCGCCGAAGATGATCTCGTGATCGCAGAGAGCGCCTACCTTTTGGCGGCACGCCGTGGAGGATTGCTGGACGTGCGCGCCATCAGCATCTTTAAGGTCGAGCAGGGTGTCATTACGTACTGGCGCGACCATGCGGATCTGGCGGAGGTGCCGGTGTCCGAGAAGGACCGGTGGCTGCGGCTGAGCAGAGCCCGATGGTGACGAATGCGTTCGTGACGGGTTCGACAGGGGGAGGGGGCGGGCCAGGAACTTCTGCGTGAAGCTCAACGTCTTCACCCGCGATCGCCGCCGACGTAGAACGTCCCCTGGCTCAAGATCGAAGGCTATCCGGTCGAGGCCCGCCATCGGGCATTTTACGGCGTTGACTGACGTTGCCAAGCCGGCACGAATTACTTTCGACGCATGTCGCGGACAGACAAGATTGGAGCGTTGCGACCGCGGCATCCAGTCGGTTGGAACGACACGCCTTAGCCTGCTTCAAATTCGGACCTCCTTAACGACGAACGCCATGCCGACGGACCATGCCGCCGTTCGCTTCAAACCGCACGGCGCCTGGAGCCGGTGCGTCTCGCCGTCGGCGGGTTTGTCGTTCACGCTCCTTCTGGTCTCGCCACAGCGTGCCGATGCCGCCAGTGTCGACCGCGCCGCCTCGCGAGATCGGGGTGAAGTCGACGCTCAGGGAGCGATGCGGCCGCCGGTCACCGGGACCGTCACGATTGTAAAGGCCAAGGCGTGGAACCCGGGTTCTGCCGTTCCCCTTGTCAGCTGGGTATCGCTCAGGGCGCGCAGATCCCGGGGCGTCCGCCCCGTGGCCGGGGTCCAGGCCACGACGATCGTTTCCTCGCCTGTTACCAGGGGCTGACCCGCTGCATCCTGCGTTATGACCCGAAGCGCGGCGTGGCGCATCTGGCCAGGCCCAACCCGCGGACTGTTGTCCGGAGCAAGGGTCAAGGGGGTCACCTGACCCCGCGCATTGACGAAGAAGACGGCCGTATCGACCGAGGCGGTATCGTTGTTACGCAGGCCAATGAACAGAACATCACAGTGCGACAGGCGGGGCCGGTCTGACAGGCTGATGTGTTGCATCCCCGAGGCAGGGGAGCCATCTGCCGGGATTTGCGATTCGCAGTTGCCCGCCCGCAGCTGGCCGGTGATAACAAGAGGGGCGTATTGACCGGTGCCAAGATGAGGCGCGATCGACTGGAGGAAGGTTCGGTGCCCGCCCTGGTCAAGTTGCCGCGCGCGCATCGTTCCGTCCACCGTGTCGGCCAGGCGCGATGTCAGGGCGTCACCGCCGGTGACCACGGCCCGTCCGATGAGATCGCCTGACAGATCCGCCAGCTCGAGGACGTCGCCGGGCAGGATGCCTTCCAGCGATCCGGCGGCCACGATGGTCTGACCACCACTGGCATAGGTCCGAAACCAGCGCGGCCTGTCCGGATCAAGTCCGGCGGGAGCCCTGTCGAGATCTCCCTCGAACACCGGAACCGGACCGGGGCCTGCCTCAAATGCCGCCTCTCGTGTGCCCTCCTGAAGATCCCTCCAGGTGCGATAGCGCCCATCGCGAATGCTCCGGGCGAGGGCGTAGGTGAACACAGACGCAGTCGTGGCCTCAGGCTGGCCCAGCGGCAATCTGCGCTCCACTGCGAGACCGCCGGGCGCGGCCGCGAAGATGCCCGTAAAATCGCCGCGCAAGGGGGCCGCGTCGCGGGATGTCCCTCTCAGGACAGCCAACTGGCCCGAAAGGCCAAGGTCGATGGCGGTCAGGCCCTTCACACGGCCGTCCGGCGAAACTGAACGTGTGACGCCGGCTGCGTGACAGGCGTCTGCAATCAGAACGACATCGGCCCCCGCGTCCCGGATGCGCGTGATCGCGGCTTCCAGTTCGAAATCCGCGATCGCGCCAGCAGGTTCCCCCGACGGGGTCTCGGCCTCATCCGCGTCGGCCATCAGATAGATTTCTTGCAAACCATCCGGCTCCCGGGCCGCATATCTCGCAGGGATTTGCGCACCATGACCGGAAAAATAGATGAGAACTTCCTGTCCGGGATCGGCCTCGGCCGCCAGGTCTGCGAGCGCCTCGAGCACGGCCGCGCGGGTTGGAATCCGTGGCCCGTCTTCGGTCATGATCTCGATGTGATCTGCAGGATAGCCGGCGGATGTCAGTGCGTCGGACATACGGCGCGCGTCGTCCCCCGGAGCCTCTAGCCTGAGCTCGGGCGCAAGGTTTGCGTAGCGGCCGACCCCGATCAGCAGTGCGCGGGGCTCAGGCGGATCAGGTGTTGAGGGGCGAGCATCAGTCGGTTCGGCGAACAGCAACCCCAGCGCCACCGCGATCCAGATCGAGGCCATGGGTCCCGAGCTAGTTGGTCGCCAGGCTGTAGGCATTGTTGACCATCCCGTCGTTGCGGATCTCGACTGTGTGACCGCCGCTTCGTGTTGGTGTCCAGACGCACATCTTGATGTCGCCCGGCTCTTCCCGGGCGCAGACGACGGTTCCGTCTGCTTCCCGCACAACCAGTTCGAGGTCCGTGTCTCCGTCACCCTCGACATAGACCACCGCTGTTCGGGTTGGTTCGAAACGCTCTACGTAGCTGTTTCTCGTCCGGGCGCGAACCGTTCCGAGGGAAACCCGCGGCCCGCCGCTCCGGCCCTTCAAGCCGGTAGCCCGAACCTCCGCAATCAGGTCAATCACCCTGGGATCACCACCCGCCAGCCATTCTGCCTCTGTCAGCCAGCGCTCGACCGGGGTCGTTTCCGGGCCGGCACTCCCGTCGCCGCGATCAACCGCCGTCTGGTCGGTCGCCGAGCGGAGGCGCGCCGCCATGGCCAGCGCGAACGGATCGTCATTGGCCGCTCCCCACCGCGCCAGACGGGCGGCGAGCATCATGTCCTCAAAGGGAGCCCGTGCGGCGTCGGTTTCAGCAGACTGCGCGTGCGATGGCCCGGACGCTGAGAGAAGGCCGAACGCAAGAATGGTCAGAAGGCAGCGATCCATCGTATCCTTTTGCCTCGCTTCCCGCCCTGTTGCATCTTACGATCATTGTAAGAGGCGTCCAGCGCGAGAAAAGGGGAGGTCTGGGGCTATGATGCCTGACACTCCGACGCCCTTGCCCCTCCGGCTTCTTCTGCTCGAGGATGACCAGGATGCCGCCGACAGGGTCGCGCAGGCCTTTTCTGACGATGCCGTGATCGATCATTTCGTGGCGGGTGAAGAGGCCCTGACGGCCGCTGCGGCTGCGCAGTACGACGTCCTTGTTCTGGACCGGATGGTCGAGGGCATGGATGGCCTGACCGTGCTCGGCCATCTGCGCCGGCTCGATGTCCGGACGCCCGCATTGATCCTGTCCAACCTCGGCCAGACGCGGGCGAGGGTCGAAGGGCTCGACGGCGGTGCGGACGACTATCTGGCCAAGCCCTTCGAAGCCGAGGAACTGGCCGCCCGGGTGAGATCCCTGGCGCGTCGTGGTCGGGAGACTGCACATCCGGACGTTATTCTGCTCGGCAAGCTTGAGGTTCGCGTCAGGGCGCGCACGGTTCACTGGAACGCCGACCACGTCGATTTGTCTCCCAAGGAGTTCGATATCCTTACCTTTCTGGCGCGCAATGCGGGGGACATCGTTTCCCGCCAGATGATCTGGAACGCGGTCTGGCCGGAATACAGGATCCCGCCCCAGATAAATGTCATCGACGTGAATCTTTCGCGTCTACGCTCAAAGCTTGACGCCGCCGCCGGCGGTCCTCTGATCGAGACGGTGCGCACGCAAGGATTCGTTCTTCGTGCAACATGATGCCCGGCGCGGGCGACGTTCTGCGATCTGGAGGCTGATCGGCGTCTTTGCTTTCTGCTTTGCGCTGGCCGCCCTCGTGTTCGCAGGCGGGGCGTACGCTCTTATCGAATCCAAGAACGAGCAACGTCTGAATGCCTTGATCGAGGCAGACCTGGACGCCGTTCTGGACAAGATCGCGGACGTGGATCCTCGAACTGTAGAGGCCAAAGCCGTGGCACTTGTGCTGGCGCGCACGGCGAGACCGGAAGATCCCCGGCGATACGTTCTTTTGCGCAACGGGCACCCGATCGCGGGAACGTCACAACGGATGACCCCGCACGCTCGGTCGCGTGTTCTAGCTCCGGAGCTCGAGCTGGTGGTCGACCGGTTTGACATCGGCCTGTCTGTCGGTCGAGAAATGGCTGTGGTCGCGGCGTTGGCCCTGGCGTTCGCTGCGTTGGGGGCCTTTGTCGTCGGTCCGTTGGCAAGCCGGGGGCTGTTGGCGCGCGTGGACGCCATCAACCGGGCCTGCGATCAGGTCCGGGCGGGCGACCTGTCGACGCGGGCTCCCGGTTCGGAAGTGGAGGACGAGTTCGGTGCGCTGGCTCGACACGTCAATGGAATGCTTGAACGCATCGACGAGTTGGTGGTCGGACTGCGCGACCTTTCAAACCGCGTGGCACATGACCTGCGCACACCGATGGCGCGGCTAAAGTCGGACCTTGAACTTGCCGCTCGGGCCGATACCCTGGAGGAAGCTCGAACGAGGGCGGCCCTGGCGGCCGTTGAGACTGATGAGATCCTCCAGACTTTTGAAGCCCTCCTCGATATCGTCGAGGCGGAGGCCGGATCGGACGCCGGCTTTCTTCCGCTCGATCTGGGCGATGCCGTCCAGTCTGCCGTGGATCTCTATACGGCGGTGGCAGAGGACCGCGGGGTGGACCTGCGTCTGGACCGTACCTCTGCGCCGATCCTCGCGGAGCGGCTGCTGCTGGTGCGCTTGGCAGCCAACCTGATCGACAATGCCATCAAATTCTCTCCGCCTGGCGGCAAAGTCGTTGTCTCTGTCAGGACGATAGGGCCGGATGCGGTTCTTTTGGTCGCTGATCAGGGGCCGGGTGTCCCGGCTGCCGAGAGAGACGCCGTCCTGCAACGCTTTGTTCGCGGCACTCAGGCGCGACCGACGGTGGGTTATGGTCTCGGACTGGCCCTGGTCGCGGCTGTTGCCAAACGCCATGGAGCCCGGCTGGGGCTGACCGACCTCGGTCCCGGACTGGAAGTCAGGGTAGATTTCCGGACCTTCCGTTCCGCACATTGACAAACCGCCGGTTGTCTTGGTTCATGGCCGCCTTGGGACGATCCTGATTGGTTCTCGTGTGCTGGCGTGTCGTGCGGGCCTGGCGTGAGGGCCTTGTTTCGCCATCGTCCGGTTTCTGGTTCGAGGTCTGCCCTGCGACCGTCCGTGAATCCATCAGCCTGCCTCTTTCGCGAGGTCAAGCGCACCAGTCTGGCGACCGCCGTCCTTGTGTTCCTGCTGACATCCGGTCAGGCCACGGCCCAGACGACAGCCCCGGGCGATACAGAACCCTCCCGGCCGGCTGATCTGCAGGTCGCGTCTCCCGACACCACAGCGCTCGATCCGGCGGAACTCGATGCCGCGTTTGACGCCGCTCACACGCTGATCGTGTCCCGGGTTCCGGTCGAGGCCGAGGTCGAGTGGCGGCGCTTGCAGGGTGTCTTGAAGTCCATGAGCGATGAACCGAGCGCGCGTCTTGGTGAGGCGCAACGGTGGCGATCGGCGGCATTGTTCTACGGACAGGATGTCGACGCGGCGCTGACGGAAGCAGATGAAGCGATTGCGACTCTCCGGACCGCGCAAGACGCCACTGCCGTCAATCTGGCCGACGCTATCGAATGGAAAGGGCAAATCCATCTCCTTCGGGGCAGGCTGAGCGAGGCGAGGGCTCTGTTCGAGGAGGCCCGTGTCGTGTTCGCAAGCGCACTGCCGCCTTCCGATCCGGAGATGTTCGGCATTGATGCGGCCCTCGCGAGCGTGGATCGGCGCGCGGGACGATATGAGGATCTGGTCCGGCGGATGCAGCCGGCGTTAGCAGCCGTTCAGGACAGTTTGCCGGCCGCAGATGCGACGGTGATGTCGGCGCGTTTTCAACTGGCGAGCGCTCTGGCCGAGACCGGTTCGAGGACCGAAGCCCTCGCCCAGTATCGTCGCGCCTATGCCGATAGCCGCGCACAGCGGGGCCTCCAGGATACGTTCACGGTTCTTGCCGCGGAATCTCTGGCGATGTTCGAACTGGCCCAGGGTAACGAGTTCGAGGCCGCTGCCATGTTCGAGGAGGCGCTGGCGCAGCGCCAGTCGGGCATTGGCCTGCCGTTCGAGCTCGCCGCCTCCTGGGGCATGACTGGTCTCGCGGCCCTCTCGCTTGACCGGCCTAGCGAGGCAGAGACCGCCTTTCTCAACTCGATCTCGGGTTTCGAGGCCGCGGTGGGACCGGAAAGCCGGCCCGTGATGACGAGCCTTCGTCACGCAGCGTCGGCCGCTGCCGCGCAAGGCGATTTTGCCAAGGCGATTGGCTATCTGGACCGGGCTCTGCGCGTCGCGTCCGTATTGAATGCTGACCCCTTGATCGTCGGACAGATCAAACTCGGTCTCGCCGAGTATCAGTCTGACGTGGCCCTGGGTGAAGCGACCGCGACCGCCGAAGAGGCTGTGTCAGCGCTCCGGTCGGTCCGGCCATCAACGGATTTCGAAGTGATGCGGGCCGAAGTCACGGCGGGCTGGGTGGCGGCGCGAAATGGTGACATCGAAACCGGCATTCAAAGGGTTCGGGACGTCCTGCCCGGCCTCGAAATCGATCTTTCCGTGAAGCTGGCGGTGAGCGGCGCGCCCGCGCCTCCGCGGGACATGCGCAACGCATTCGGACAGGCGCTTGAGACCGCCTTCCGTGCGGATGACATCGAAACCGGCTTTCGCGCCGCACAGATCCTGATCGAGACCGACACCGCGCGGGCGGCCGCGGCCGCAGGAGCTCGCCTCGGAAGCCGGTCCGATGCCCTCGCCGAGGCGCTAAGAGACCATCAGGAAAATGCGGCGAGGCGTCAGCGGCTGGACCGCGCCTATTCGGCCGCCATTCCCTCGGGAGATGAGGCCCGTATTGCCGACGCCCGCACCGCAGTCCGTGAGGCGCAGGTAGACTATCTGGCGTCTGCATCGCGATTGGAGCGGGACTTCCCCGAGGTCGGGTCCGTCCTCGGGTCCGACATCGTTTCGGTGGGTGAGGCCCAGTCGCGCCTGGCACCCGGCGAAGCGCTCGTCCTGCCGCTCCTGACCCGCGACAGTCTCTATGTGTTTGCCCTGACCGCGACGACGGTGGACTGGGAGAGGACGGAGATTGATCGTCGGGAAATCTCCGGTCTCGTCTCGCGTCTGCGCGCCGCCGACGATCCGACGTTCGGATTCCGGCGCGACGGGGTCGATGCCCTGACGCCGTCACGGCGCACGGTATCCAGCTTTGATCGCGACGCAGCGCTCGCCCTGTATCAGGCGATCTTCACACCCCGGATCGGGGCGACCACGCAGGGGAGCGACACACTCATCTTCAGTGCTGGTCGGGACTTTGCGCCTGTGCCGTGGGCTGCACTCATCACTGAACCCGCCACGCCGGAGCGTCCGGCCTGGCTGGTTCGCTCGGTCGCGGTTCAGGTCGCGCCGTCCGTCAGCGCCCTGCGTCGGGAGGTCGTCCGGGTCGATCGGGCGGACACCCTGTTTGCGGTCGGAGCGGCAGTATTCGGCAACGCAGCGGACGGCTCCGCCCTGAAGTCTCTGGTGGATCTGCCGCAGGCGCGGGTCGAACTGGACGCGCTGGAAACGGCTTTCCCGGCGTCCCGCGTGTTTCGGGGACGCGAAGCGACCGAGACGATCGTGCGGACGTCGGATCTGAGCGACGTGGACGTCCTGGTTTTCGCCACGCACGGTCTCATGGCCGGCGAGTTGCCGGGACTTTCCGAACCTGCTCTGGCCTTCAGTCCGGGCGGGTCGACGTCAGACAGCGACGATGGCCTCCTCACGGCCTCCGAAGTGACGGCCCTGAAGCTCGATGCCGACTGGGTCGTTTTGTCGGCCTGCAATTCGGCGGCCGGTGACCGCCCCGGAGCGGCGGGCTTCACCGGTCTGGCCCGGGCGTTTCTGTTCGCCGGAGGACGCAACGTCCTCGTGTCCCACTGGCCGGTTCGGGACGACGCCGCGGCGCGGATGACGGTTTCCACGATCCAGGCGTCGACCGCCGGCCAGAGCCCTGCGCAGGCCCTTCGAACAGCCATGCTGGCCCTGATGGACGATCCCGGCGTTCCCAACAGTGCAGAACCGTCCGTCTGGGCCGCCTTCGCTGTGGTCGGCTCCTGACACCGGATTCGTCTGCCGGGACGGGCCGGAACCTGTCGGCATTTGTCAGATGCAGGTTCGGTCTGCCACTCGCATAGTCCCGTTCGCGACGATGAATGATCGCGCCGCCGCGAGGGCGAGCGCATCAGCCCTGGTCGCGATTTTCTGGATCCTGGCGAGAGACACTATGACCTTCACGAACCGACCGGCTCTGGCCGGAATGCTGGCGACGATTCTGTTGGCGTCCTCCGCCGGTCTGAGCGCGGCGGGTGAAGCTGTGCCGGGACCGTCCGCGTCACGGGCGGAAACCGCTTCGGCTGAAGCGCTGTCCCCGGCGCGGTATCAGCAGATGTCCCAAGCCGAGTATGAGCAGTACATGACCTGCCTCGGGCGCATGGAATCGGGAATAGCCGCTATGAAGGTGGTGCGATCCCGGGAAACCACGACAGAATTCGACGAGATGATCTCTGCCGCTGACGGTCAGATCCTGCCTGTTGCCATCCAGTTCGCAGTCATTCTGGACGGTCTCGACTGGGGGCTGGACACGGCTGCCGGAAAATCCGCAAGACGCGCCGGACGGGACGTGTTCGATTCCCGTGCGGATGACCCGCGTGCGCTCGCGTTCAATGTTCGCAACATTCTCGTCATGACACCTGATTGTCTTTCAGTATTCGAGATGGCAGTCGCTCGCATTCCGTAGAAATAGATTGAATTGTTTCGATCGGGGCGCGACTATTTTGCAGTCAATATGGAATTCGATATAGTCCTTTTTCAAAATTGACGTGGATTTATTATCGGCTAAGAGAAACAGAACAGATTAATAATGATTAGTTTTCTCTTGGCAGCCGCGAGCGTGCTCGTGCTACATTCGAACGCGTCGTATCTGGATACGCAGGCCCAGGCAGGTCCCGCTCCCTGGTCTGGGCCTGTTCGATATATTGGAAGCAGCAGCGGCAACGCCCTTCTACTCAGCCCTCCTGAAAATGAAGAGCCCGGGAAGCCTACGATCTGGCAGTGGACACTTCTGACCGTGACTGACGGTGAGGGGGGGCGATCGCCCAGCACGGTCGCCGTTTGGGCTTCAATATCGCAGCGATGAAATTTCGGATCGATTGTGCTGCGCGAACACGCCAGATCATCTATTTCCAAGCCTATGCTTGGGACCCCGATCATAGTGAAAATCCGCGCGTGGTGCTGTCGCAATCCTCTTCAGGAGAGGTGCAGCCCACACCACCCAATGGGCCGGGTGATGTGATCGTGAAGGCGGCGTGTGATCCGACCGCCCGCGGCCCCCGGGATGCGGATGACTATTCGAGCGTTGACCTCGCTATGTGGTGGCACACGTTTTGATCGGGTGGTCCTTCCGAAGCCGCCGGCTGCTGGCAGACAGTTCCGCCGGACACCGAGACGGAGTGGGGACAAGGCCGCAGTCTGAACGACTGGTGGCCTTGTTGGCCGCCATCCTCGCCATGGCGGCATCGCCTTCAGCGGCGCAGCAGGGCGGGCCTCTGCGGCTCGTGTTTTCGGACCCCTATGCGGTCGTCTTCATGTCGCCGGAGGGTTCGGCGCGATCGGCGTCGACGGATGCGGTGGAAGTGACCCACTGGACCTTCTTTGACCGGGCGGATCGACTGACGGCCTCGTGGGGCTGGAACACCCGGGTGTCGCGCGAGAGGATCGACTGCGGAGCGCGCCGGATGGCTGCCGTGCAGCACCAGACCTATCTGGATGGCAGTCCCGTATCCGACAGCCGGCCGCCCGTCACGATGCGTGCTCCGGTCGGGGCCGACAAGGCGGCCATACTCGCCTATGTCTGCGCCGGCGAGGCGGCCATGCCCGAGGTGATCGTGAAAGATGTCACCGATGCGCGCGCCTGGGCCGACACGGCTTACGCTGCCGGACGATAGCGTGGAGATGACCCCGGTAAGTTTGGATCTGCGTTTAGGGGCACAGCGCGAAATCGAGCTGAGCACGGCCAAGTCCGGCCGAACCCAAATGCCTGTGATTGCCGTTGCAGCCGGCCCCGTCATCCAGACGACGGGCTCCCGATGACCGCTTGCAAGACCCGACCTGCGGCTGCGGGCCTGTCGCTCACGGTTTTGCTTTTGTTTGTGCCTGGAATCGCGTCGGCCCAGATCGAAGTCTGTGACGCTGTCGTCGTGTCGCGCCCCGAACTCGAGTCGCCGGTGACAGCTCCGGAGCGCGAGCGGCTGTGCGCAAGCGGCGTGGCCTTGCGTCTGTCCGGGGCCAGTGTCCTGCGATGCCGGGTGATGGCGGGGGACGGCGAGGCCGATCTCCCGGACGGCATGCCGGACTATGTCATCCTCGTGGATCGTCCCGGTCGCGACAGGCTCGTGCTTCCGGACCGTGTGATGGCCGAACGGTTCGGCGCGTTCGAGGTCTACACCACAGATCTGGACGGTGACGGGGCGGCCGAGCAGATTCTGGCGGCCTGGAACACCGAGGGCATTGGACTTGGGATCAATCGCTGGACAATCCGGGTCTTCGACCGCGATTGGACACTGCTTTCCACGTTCGAGGATGTCGCCGACTGGAGTCCGGAAAACCTCGTCGCGGCACCTCACGCCCGGCCGGGGTGCGACCTCGCGATTACGGATTTCGTTGATGACCTCGACACCCGGCGCGGGGAGGGGCTGGCCTTTCGGGCGCACTTCTATCGGCTGGTGGCCGGACAGATGATCGAGGCCATGGATCGGCCAACCTTGTCCCGACGGTATACCCTCGCGTTCGAGGCGCAACGTACGGCGGACATGGAGGCAAATCCGGAAGGCGGCAACGTCGTGGGATGGCTGGGGCATCGCTCGACACGAACAGGACCGCCCGGGGGACGCGCGGGAGGTCTCTCTGCTCCAGATCGATAAAGGGCTCAGGCTCGTCCCGAGGGATGGCCGTCAGACTTCCGGTCCGACCGTTGCAGGACCGGGCCTGTGATCACCTCCATGGCCAGCTCCATGATCGCCTTGGTCACGCACAGCACCAGGATCGTCCAGGTCGGGGCCGACAGCTCGCTCATCCCCCAGACCCCCAGAAAGATGGTGGTGTGCAGAACCATGATGCGGCCGTAGGGGCGAAACACCTCTCCGGTCGGGGTCGCCGTCCGCCAGCGGCCCGCCATGACCCATTCGCGCACGAAGGCGATCGTGTGCAGCACGGCCATGGCCAGCAGCGCCCACAGAAAACCCCTCCCGCCGTCGCTGTCCGGGTCACCCGCTGCCATTGGCGAGACCTTGCCCAGCAGCACGAGGGTGAAGATCCCGTGGCCGAGACAGAACAGCCCGTAGTGCCCAACGAAGAAGCAGCCGGCCCCCAGCGCGCCGTTGCCGTTGAGGCCGCCCCCTTGCTCCCCGCCCTTCGCCGACAGAATGCGCGGCAGGGTCAGGACACCGATGATGATGTTCTCGAACCAGTACAAGACGACGATCTGGCCGACGTCCCAGCCGAGAAATATCACGCCCGCCACGGGGATCAGATTGGAGAACACCAGAGCGAGGTAGCGTGCCGCCTTGGTCAACGTCGGTTTGTCCTGTTTGGGTCGCATTGCGCGGCACGTCGCAGGGTGGCCGTCCTGACGCAGGGCTGATCCAGCACACCGATCATGCGGCCTCGCCGGGCCTCCCGCGCGGCCGCGCCCATCCTCGCCTGTTTGCTCACTTCATTCTTCCTCTGGCGGACCGGTGGCTGAAAGCGCCGCGCGGTGGGCAACCGCTGTCCCGGAGCCGGGCGACTCTTCATCCTTGGGAACCTGTTCAGCGCGTGCCTTGTCTACGAGCGACGAGACCGCATTGGATCGATCCACGGTGCGCCCGGAGTTTGGCGAACCGACCCTTCGGGACCCGGAAATAAGCAATCACGCCGCCTGTGATGACCTGGACCCTGGCGGGCCCGCCGAAAGAACAGTCAGCCCTCGAGATCAACGTCCGGCAGCGCATGCCCCTCTCGCCGCCGGCCTTGCGAATGCGCGTTCCGTTGGTGAATTCGCGACGCTGAACCCAACCGCGATCAAAGTTCAGGGCCCGGACCTCACGGGGTGTCGGTGAAAATCGCTGGCACGGCCCGCCCGGCAGGGCAGGCGTGTCGAACGGGACCCATCGATCCCAGGCCAGCGCGCCCAGAGCCAGCACAGCAATGAGGCCGAGAATGAGACCCCGAGAGTTCTTCATATCAGCCGCCCGAGAGGCTGTTCACGCTGATCATCAGGCGGCTGCAATCGCCTTCGAAAGCCAGCCGGGAGTTCAGTCCACCGCCACCGTCGTCGTCGCTGATCGCGTTGTTCATAGAGGCGCAGGATCCGGATCCGGCCGCCAGATAGCTGTCGAATTCATCCGAGACCTGGTCGATTTGCAGGGTCTGGCCGGGCCGGGTCTGGATGGTGAAGCAGTCGAAATAGCTGCCATCGCCCAGGGTGGGGTCCG
>JBBQYB010000097.1:0-12891 GCA_038209095.1 Rhodobacterales bacterium | reverse complement strand
GCGCGCCATGTTGTAGGTACTCCATGGCGTCCAGCGCCGCCGCGTGGCGCGCATGGCTCGAGCCACAGCAGCAATCCTCGATCACGCGTGTGACGTAGTCGTGCTGGTGCGCGTCCACGAAGGTGTAGTGCACGCAGACATCCGTGAGGCCGCCGACGAGGATCAGGGTCTCGGCCTTGAGGCCCTTGAGCAGGATCTCCAGATCGGTGCCGAAGAAGCCCGAATAGCGCCGCTTGCGTATGAAATAGTCGGTGGGGCGGAAATCGACCTCGTCCGCGGCGATCTCGGTGCCCTCGTGGCCTTCGACGCAGTGCACGGTCTCGGCCCCGTCGAGTTCGCGGCCGAAGTCCACGTGATCGGGGCGGTGCGCCTCCTGGAGATATATGAGCGGCACGTCCGCCGCGCGGGCGGCATCGATGACAGTGCGCGCGCGGCGCATGTTCTCGACATAGCCCGGCATGTGGGCGATGCCGCCGTCGTAGCCGGGCAGGAACGCGCCCTTCTGGATGTCGATGACGATGACCGCGGCGCGGCCGACGATGAGGGGCTGTTCGGGCATTGGGGCTCCGGTGTCAGGGGTTGCGGGAGGGATCGGCGCCCATGAGGCGCGGCAGATCGCCGAAGCGGGCGATGAGCGAGAAGACGAGTGCGGAGACCGCGATGAACACGATGGCCGCCACCGCCATGGTGGGCGTGAAGCCGTTGCGCAGCGAATTGAAGATCTGGAGCGTCACGGTCGCGTAGCCCGAGGCGGAGACGAAGAACATCACGATGAACTCGTTGAAGCTGAGCACCATGGCGAAGAAGAAGCCCGAAACGGTATAGGCGGCGGTCTGGGGCAGGATGATGGTGCGCAGGGCGACGGCCTCGCTGGCCCCCATGGTGGCGGCGGCGTCGAGATGCGCGCGGTCGATGCTCTGGAGGCCCACCGAGATCGTGGCGAGCGGCAGGGCGAGATAGAGCGCCGCATGGCTGAGGATGCCGGCGGGGATGGTGCCTAGGGCGCCGAACGCCCCCCAGAGGAAGCCGAGGCCCACGCCGAAGACGATCGGGGGCAGCACGAAGGGCAGGGCCGCGAGGCCCGCGAGGGTGCGCGACATCCGGTCCGCGCGCCGCCAGACGCCGTAGGCGAGCGGCCAGGCGATGAGGGTGGCGATGGCGGCGGAGCAGACGGCGATGAGGGCCGAGGTGCGCAGGGCCGCCATCCAGACCGGGTCGTCGAGGAAGAATTCCGCGAAGCGCGCGAGGGTCGGATCCTGGGGCGGGAACAGCATGGAGCGCCCGCCGTTCAGCGCCGCGGCCGAGACGACGAGGATGGGGGCGAGGAGCACGATGGCGCAGACGGCCATGTAGATGCGCCCCGAGACCGGCGTGCGGGTCATGGGCGCCTCGCCCGGGCGGTGACCCGCGCGCTGATCCAGAGGAAGGCGAGGGCCGCGGCGAGCAGGACGACCGACTGGGCTGCGCCGAAGGGCGCGTCGAGCGTGGCGCCACGCACGGCGTCGTAGATGGTCACGGTCAGGGTCTGGCGGGAGGGTTCGGCGAAGACCGTGACGGTGACGTAGGTGCCGAGATGGTAGACGAAGAGAAGGAGGAACGCCCCGATGGCGGGCAGGCGGATGCAGGGGATCACGACGGTGCGCACGACCGTGAGGGGGCGGGCCCCCATGGTGCGTGCGGCCTCCACGAGGGAGGGGTCGAGCCGCGAGAGGCTGGGGTAGAGGAGGATCACCGCGTAGGGCCAGACGAGATAGGTCATGGTGGCGACGGTGGCGAAGGTGGAGGTCTTGAATTTCAGGTCGCGCGGGTTCGCGAGATCCCATTCCTGGAGAAGCGGCATCCAGCCGTTGAGCTTGAGCCATTCGGTGAGGCCGATGCCGCGCGCGAGGGCCGGCAGGCCGGAGCGGCCCGACAGCATCACGTCCCAGCCCATCACGACGAAGACCTCCGAGAGCGAGAGCGAGGCGAGGATGAGCACGAGCCAGACGGTCTGGGCCCGGCGCGACTGGCGGGTGAGGAGCCAGGTGAAGGGGAAGGCCAGGGCGATGGCGAGGGCGGCCGCGAGGGTCGCATAGTAGATCGAGAACCAGAGCTTGACCGGATAGACGAAGGAGGCGCGCTCGGGCCATTCGAAGCCGAGAAAGAAACGCTGGTAGCTCGCGAGGCTGAGGCCCCATTGCCAGCTGGCCCCGTCGATCTTGTCGCCGAAGCTGATGACGCCCACGAGGACGAAGGGGCCGATGCACAGGAGCAGGATGAAGGCGGCGAGGGCGGTCTGGGCTGCGTGCAGGGGGGTGTCGGGCGCGGCGGGGCGCGCGAGGGTGCCGGGCTCGACGTCGGCGGTCATGCCGCGACCCGCGGGAAGAGGCGCAGGGCGGCGGGGGGCAGTTCCGCGAAGAGGGCGTCGCCGATGGCGAAGGTCTCGGGGTCGGCGTGGCCGAGTTCGGCGGTCATTCGGATGGTACCCGCGTCGAGATGGATCTCGCGGTTCGGGCCGATGTCGCGCACGAAGCTGACGCGCACGGGGATCTGGTTCGCGTCCGGGCGGGCGGCGCGCGACAGGCGCACGGCCTCGGGGCGGCAGGCGACGGTGACGGGCGAGCCGGTGCGGAAGGCCGCGGGCCGGGCGGGGCGCAGAACCTGGCCGAGGGTGCGGACCGTGCCCGCCTCCACCTCGCCGTCGAGGAAGTTGGCCTTGCCGATGAAGCCCGCGACGAAGGCGGTGGCGGGGTTGGCGTAGACGTCCTGGGGCGGGCCCACCTGTTCGGCGGCCCCCTGGGACATGACCACGATGCGGTCGGCCATGGTCATGGCCTCGCGCTGGTCGTGGGTGACGACGATGGTGGTGATGCCGAGTTTCTGTTGCAGGAGGCGCAGTTCGACCTGCATCTCCTCGCGGAGGTTCGCATCGAGGGCGGACATCGGCTCGTCGAGCAGGAACACGGACGGCTCCTGCGCGAGTGCGCGGGCGATGGCCACGCGCTGGCGCTGGCCGCCGGAGAGCGCGCCGATGCGTCGGTCCCCGAAGCCCGTAAGCTGGACGAGATCGAGGAGTTCGGCCGCGCGCGCGGCCTGCACCGGCTTCGAGGCGCCGCCGATGGCGAGGCTGTAGGACACGTTCTGCGCGACCGAGAGATGCGGGAAAAGCGCAAAGGACTGGAAGACCATGCCGAACCGGCGCTCGTGGGCGGGCTGGTCGGTGATGTCGCGATCCCCGAGGAGGATGCGGCCGCGGCTCGGGCGCTCGAGGCCCGCGATCATGCGCAGGAGCGTGGTCTTGCCGCAGCCCGACGGGCCGAGGAGGGCCGTCAGCTGCCCCTTCGGGAAGTCGAGCGACACGTCGTCCACGGCCTTGAACGGGCCGTAGGACTTCGTGACGCCGCGCAGCTGGAGGCCGTCCATGCGGCGGCCTCAGGACGTCGAGAGCATCTGCTCCCAGGTCTCCTTCATGAAGGTCTCCTGATCGAGATAGGCCTCGAAGGCCGGGCGGATCGTGGGTGTGCCCGAGACGGACGCGAATTCGGCCTCGGTCAGGTCGGTCTTTTCGCGGGGCAGGAGCGGGGCCGTGCCGATCTTGCGCGACATGAGGGCCTGGGTCGCGGGATCGGACGAGAACGACATGAATTCCATGGCCTCCTCGGCCTTGTCGGAGCCCACCGAGAGGCACCAGGATCCGTAGTTCTGCGGGTTTCCCTCCTTGGGGAAGACGGAGACGATGGGAAAGCCGTCAGCGGCCATCAGCCCTGCCACGTCGTGGAAATACATGCCGCCGATCACGTCGACGTTCTTCATCGCCTGTTCCATCTGGCTCTCGGCGGTCCACCAGAGGGCGACGTTCGGCTTCAGCTCGGCCACCTTGGCCACGACGGCTATGATGCCGTCGCGGTCGTTGAGGACTTCGGGCCCGTCGAAGAAGGTCGCCGCCACCACGTCGAGGAAGTTCGAGTTGAACTGGCGCGAGATGCCGAGCGAGCTTGCGTAGGTCTCGCTGTTCCAGAAGTCGGCCCAGCTGGCGGGGACTTCGACCTGGTCGGGGTTGACCACCATCGACACGAACCAGGACATGGCCCCCACGCCCACGAGGCCGGTGGAATCCTCGAAGAGGAAATAGGGATCGAGCAGGGTGGCGTTGGGCATCTTCGCGAGATCGACGGGGGCGAGGAGCCCGCCGATCCGGCTGCCCTTGAGGATCGTCTCGCGGCCGTAGAGCGAGACGTCGGCCGGCACCTGTCCGGCGGCCTGGGCCTGCTGCATGGTCACGAGCCAGTCCGACCCGTTTGGCTCGGTGATGCTCTCGACCTCGATGCCGGTGGCGGCGGTGAATTCCGGATAGACGTGTTGCTTGAAGCTGTCCTCGAAATAGCCGCCATAGGAGCCGATCTTGATCGTGCGGGTCTGGGCGAGGGCCGGGGCGCCGAGGGCCGCCACCGAGGCCGCGGCTGCCCCGGTCCTGAGCAGGCTGCGGCGCGAGAGACCGGTGGAGAGGGCGGGTCGGGTGATGAGCCTCGTCATGGGGATACCTTTCGTGCGTGGGCGCGGGCCCGACGTGTGACCGGCTCTATGTGCCGGTCTCGGATGTGGCCGCCAATGCCGTATCGCCGGCCAAGGTCGCAACCAGACCCAATTGCAAGAATTTACAGCACTTGAGACGGGTGCCGCTGACAAAATATGCACAAGTTTCTGTGGCGCTCGATTTCGGGCAGACCTAGGATGCGGCGAACGAACCACGTGACGGAGAGGCCGGGAATGCGAGACCTGAACACCATCGAGACCGCGACTGCCGAGGACGCCACTTCGGACCAGCGGGCGCGCAGCGTGGATCGCAAGACGCTGCCGGTGATCGACATCGGAGCCCTCGGGTCGGGCGATCCGGCGGCGATGCGGGCGGTGGGGGCGGCGCTCGGGGCGGCGGCGCGGACGTCGGGGTTCTTCTATATCGTCAACCACGGGGTGCCGCAGGATCTGGTGGCGGGAGTTCTGGCGGCGTCGCGGGACTTTCACGGCAGATCGCGCGCCTTCAAGATGCGGTCCTGGTCGGGCTTCACCACGAACCACCGCGGCTATGTGCCGTTCGAGGAGAATGGGGCGGATTTCCCGAAGCGGATCAACATGAACGAGGCCTGGGACATGTCGTTCGAGGCACCGGCGGATCATCCGGATTATCTGGCGGGCTGGCGCATGACGGGGCCGAACGTCTGGCCGGACATTCCCGGCTGGCGCGAGACGGTCTCGGCCTATTACGCGGCGGTGTTCGGCCTGGGCCTGCGGTTGCTGGAGGCGCTGGCGGGGGAGCTGGGCGTGGATCCGGCCGAGTTGAAGCGCCAGATCACCTGTCCGACATCGCAGTTGCGGCTGCTCCGGTACGTGCCGAACGATCTACCGAAGACGGCCGATATCGTCGGCATCGATGCGCATTCGGATTTCGAGTGCTTCACCATCCTGTTGCAGGGCGGACCGGGGTTGCAGGTGATGAACGCCGAGGACGTCTGGATCGAGGCACCGCCGGTGGAGGGGGCGTTCATCGTCAACATCGGGGACATCTTCGAGACCTGGTCGGGAGGGCTTTTCAAATCGACGCAGCACCGGGTGGTGAACATCGGGCGCGAGCGGTTCTCGATCCCGCTGTTCTTCGGGCTCGACTATCACGCGGTGATCGAGCCGCTGGGGCCATACCGCACGCCCGAGACGGTGGCGAAGTATCCGCCCATCAAGGCGGGCGAGCACCTGATGCGCATGTCGGTCAAGGCGTTTCGCTACATGGCGGAGGCGCGCGAGAAGGGCGAGATGACGCTGGATTTCGAGGTGCCAGAGAAGAACCCGTTCGCGCGGCCGGCGAAGCCGGTGGACGGGCCGGTGTGAGGCTGGTGTGAGGCCGCATCCGGATTTCGCGGCGCGGGCGGTCCCGGACCGGGCGGCGCTCGTGGGGTTCGGACTGCGGGCCTTGCGGCTCGCGGATCTGGAGGAGGACCTGGCGGCCATCGCGGAGAGTTCCGCGGACCTGCGCGGCGTGTTCGGGGACGACTGGCCCGAGGGGCTGACCCGCGAGGCCGATGCGCTCGATCTCGCGTGGCACGAGCGGGAGTTCGCGGCGCGGCGGTCGTTCGCCTTCGTCATCACGGGAGCGAACGGCGGGTACCTGGGCTGCGCCTATGTCTATCCGCAGATCGGGGCGCGGGGGTCGGCGGAGGTGTATTTCTGGTTCCGGACCTCGGCGCTCGCGGGCGATGACCCGCGACCTGCGTTCCGGGAGGCTCTGGGGGACTGGCTCGCAGGACCGGACTGGCCCCGGGTGGCGTACGTGTTCCGGAGCTGAGGGGGTGCGGCGGGTGGTTTGTCCACGCGTGGACAAGTAGTTAAGCTGTTGTAATTGTTGAAGTATTTGGATTCCGTTCATCAAATTCTAAGCTAGGTTAACGAGGGCGCTGATCATGCGTGCCGCTCGATCCGGGTGCTACGCCCACCCCGGACAGGCGCGCGGCGTTTGAGAAGGACGGGTATGGGGGCGCCCCTCCGCCTGCGCTGGCGCTACGGCCGACCGGCGCGCGACTGGCGACCCGCCTTGGCGGGTCGGGTGGATACTGGTTGGGACGCAGGAAAAAACTGCGCGGAAGAGGTGCTCAGGGGCGACGGTCGCGCTTGGTATCCACGCGGCTCTTGATGCGGCTGCGGGTCAGTTTGCGGCGGGGGGCACCTTTGGAGGTGCCGCGCGGGGGGGTGGGCAGGGTGCGGCCCTCGATGGCGAGAAGCTCGAAGAGGAGGCCGCCGGTGATGGGGGCTGCTTCCATCAGGCGGACGGTGGCGCGCTGGCCAAGGCCGATGACGCGGCGGGATTTCTCGCCCGTCAGGGTCTGGCTGTCGGGGTCGTAGTGGAAGAACTCGCGGCCCAGCGACGAGATGGGGATGAGGCCGTCGGCGCCGGTGTAGTCGAGCTTGACGAAGAGGCCGAAGCGGGCGACGCCTGCGACCTTGCCCTCGAATTCGGAGCCGACGCGCTCGGAGAGGAAGGCCGCGAGGTAGCGGTCGGTGGTGTCGCGCTCGGCCAGCATGGAGCGGCGTTCCGTCATGGAGATGTGCTCGCCGGTCTCCGAGAGGGCGGCCTCGTCGGCGGGGGTGAGGCCGTCGGCTTTGGGGTCTGGCCCCCATTTGTGGGCGGTGATCAGGGCGCGGTGCACGACGAGATCGGCGTAGCGGCGGATCGGCGAGGTGAAATGGCCGTATCGCGGCAGGTTGAGGCCGAAATGCCCGAAGTTCTCGGGCGCGTAATAGGCCTGGGTCATGGAGCGCAGGACGGACATGTTGATCATCTCGGCGTGTTCGGTGCCTGCGACGCCGTCGAGGAGGCGGTTGAGATGCGCGGTCTTCAGGACCTGGCCTTTGGCGAGGGTGAGGCCGACGGAGGCGGCCGTCTCGCGCAGGGCGTCGAGTTTCTCGACGCTCGGTTCCTCATGGACGCGGTAGAGGAGGCGCAGGCGCTTTTCCTCCAGCGTCTCGGCGGCGGCGACATTGGCGAGGATCATGAAGGTCTCGATCAGCTTGTGCGCGTCGAGCCGGTCGCGGAAGGCGACGGAGGTGACCGTGCCCGCGTCATCGAGGACGATGCGGCGTTCGGGCAGGTCGAGGTTCAGGGGAGCGCGTTTGGCGCGGGCGGTCTCGGCGGCGGCGAAGGCGGCCCAGAGGGGGGTGATGACGCTGTCCATGAGGGGGGCGGTCATGGCGTCGGGGGTGCCGTCGGCGCCCGCCTGCGCCTGTTCGTAGGTGAGGCTCGCGCGCGAGCGCATGAGGCCGCGCCTGAACTGGTGGGCGATCTTCGCACCGTCGCGGTCGAGGGTCATGCGCACGGCAATGCAGGGGCGGTCGACGTCCTCGTGGAGGGAGCAGAGATCGCCCGAGAGGGTCTCGGGGAGCATCGGCACGACGCGGTCGGGGAAATAGGTGGAATTGCCGCGCAGGCGGGCCTCAACGTTTAGCGGCGCGCCGGGGCGGACGTAATGGGCGACGTCGGCGATGGCGACCCAGACGATGTGGCCGCCGGGGTTGGCGGGGTCGTCGTCGGCCATGGCGGCGACGGCGTCGTCGTGGTCGCGGGCGTCCGAGGGGTCGATGGTGACCAGCGGCAGGTCGCGCAGGTCGGTGCGGGTGCCGAGAGCGACGGGTTGGGCGGCTTCGGCCTCGGCGAGGACGGCCTGCGGGAAGTCGTCGGGGATGCCGTGTTCGTGGATGGCGATGAGCGAGACGGAGCGCGGGGCGGAGGGATCGCCCAAGCGCACAAGGATGCGGGCGCGGGGCAGGCCATGGGCGCGGGCGGGGCCGACCTGTTCGGCCTCGACCAGTTCGCCGTCCAGCGCTCCGGCGCGGTCGAGGCGGGCTATGATCCAGTCGCGGTCGGTCTTCTTGTCGATGGCGGCGATCCGGCCGCCGTCGTCGGTGGCGTGGTAGATGCCGAGGACGCGTTTGGGGCCCATGCCGATGCGGCGGATTACGCGGGCGGCGAGCGGGGCGTCTTCGCCCTCGAGCGGCGTGAGCCGGCCGAGCAGGCGGTCGCCGGGGCCGACGGCGGGGTCGTCCTTGCGGGGCAGGATGAGGATGCGGGGGGCGGGGGTGTCGCCGTCCTGTTCGGTGGGCTCGGCCCAGAGGTCGCCCGCGGCGTCGGCACCGGTGACGCGCAGCACGAGGACGGGGGGGAGGTCGCCCTCGGGGCGCAGCTGCCGGCGGCGTTTCTCGATCTGGCCGTCGTGGGCCATCTGAGCGAGGAGCTGTTTCAGCTCGACCTTGGCCGTGCCCTTGAGGCCGAAGGCGCGGGCGATGTCGCGCTTGGCGGTCTGGGTGGGGTTTTCGCGCAGGAAGGCGAGGATCTCGGCGGGGGAGGGGAGTTCTTTCATCGCTGCGCCCTAGCATGGGCCGGGCCGGGCGGCATCAGGAAACTGTGGCGCGGCCGGATCAAGCGTCCCGCTTGCCCCATCCGGTCATCCGGCGCAGGACGGCGAAATAGGCCCGGTCGGGCAGGAGCCCGATGAGCCGCAGGAGATACGAGAACCGGCGCGGGAAGGCGATCTCGAAGCCGGGTTTCTTGAGCCCCTCGACGATGCGTGCCGCGGCTTCGTCGGGTTTCATCAGGAAGGGCATCTCGAAGTCGTTGACCGCGGTCGCGTCCGTGTCGACGAAGCCGGGATTGATGACACTGATGCGGACCCCGAGATCGATCAGATCGAGGGCGAGCGCCTCGGCCATCGCGATGAGCCCCGCCTTGGTGGCGGAATAGGCGGCGGCGTCGGGAAGGCCGCGGTAGCCCGCGACGGAGGCCGTCAGCGCGATGACGCCGGTGCGGCGCGGCAGCATGTATTTCAGGACCGGATCGAGACCGTTGGCGACGCCGCCGAGGTTGACGTCGAACATCTTGCGCGCGGTCGTCGCGTCGAAGGTCTCGGCGCGCATCGGGGTGTAGACGCCGGCGTTGAGGATGACGAGGGCAAGGGGGCCCTGGGCGGTGATGCGGGCCACGATGTCGCGCATCGCATCCGCATCCGTGACGTCGCCGGGGGCGGGGACGATGCGGCCGGGGCCCGCGGGTTCGGCTGCGAGCGTGTCGAGCGCCTCGGCACCCCGGGCGGTGGCATGGACGGTCCAGCCGTCGCGCGCGAGGCGCAGGGCCGTGGCGCGGCCGATCCCGCCCGAGGCCCCGGTGATCCAGGCGGCCCCGTCGGCGGGGCGAGCGATCCGCGCGAAGACGTTCACGCGTCGGTCCAGAGCGGCGCGAGCGGCGGTCCGCGCCGGGAGAGGCGGAACTGGGCGGTCTCGCCGCTGGCGGGGAACTCGGTGCCGACCCATTCGCCGGCGGCGTCGTAGAAGACGAAGAGGCCGTCGAGCTCGCCGCCGATGCTCCAGCGGGTGGCCTCGACGGTGCCGCCCACGGTGGGGAAGGCGGCGGGGCCGGCGTCCGTGGGCGCGACCGCGAGCGGGCGGCCGTCCTGGCTGCTGATCCAGACGGGCCGGGAGAGGAAGGCGGGGGTCCAGTAGCTGGTGGTGGCGGCATCACTGGGTGCGGGGCCCTCGTAGCGCGATCCCGTCACGGAAAGGGCGGCACCGGTGCGGTCGGCGCGGGCGAAATGGGCGGTGCCGTTGTCGTCTGTCTCGCTCCGCAGGGACTGGAGCGCGCCGCCGGTCCAGGTCTCGTCGGCGGCAAGGGTGTAGCGGTAGAGCGTGAGCCCGAGGAGGGTCACGGCGATGCTGATGCGGGTGGCGACGGTCAGCCGGTCGCCCGACCGGGAGACCGTGATCGTCTTGGCGCCGATCTCGCGCCCGTCGCGAAAGAGGCGCAGTTCACGCACGCCTGCGGCCGCGGTTGCCGGGCCTGGCCGTACGAGGCCGAGGGCCGCGCCGCCGAAAAGGGTCTGCCGCCGGGAGAGGACCATGCGGGGGATGCTCAGCCGGTAAAGAGGTTGAGCGCGCGCCCGACGCTGCCGGTGAAGCGCATGGGGCCCGAGAGCACCACGAGGCAGATGCAGGTGTCGGGGCCGACGATTTCGGGGTGGTGGTCGTCGGAGGCGTCCGCGAGGGCGAGGTCGCCGCGGCCGTAGACGGTGGTCCCGTCGCGCATCCGGCCTGTCAGGACCAGCGTCGCCTCCTCGCCGGTGTGGGTGTGCTTGAGGATGCGCACGCCGGGCCGGGCGCGCAGCAGGCAGACTTCCTCGCCGTCGAAGCCGTCGAGGCGGTGCTCGGAGAGACCGGGCAGCAGGAACCGCCAGCGGATCTCGTCAGCGCCGCAGCCGAGGCGCGCGCGCAGGGGGGCGGGCAGGGTGCCGCAGGGCCGTGCGGCGGTTGTGTCCTCGGGGCCGACCGGCTCCTTTCGGATCCGGGCGAGGGTGGCATCGAGGCAGCGGGGCGAGACAGGGGTCTCGTCCGCGGTGCTGAGGAGTGCGCCGCCGATCTGCTCGAGCCGGGCCACGCGCCGCCGGGCCTCCGGGCAAAAGGTCAGGTGGCTCGCGACCAGGAGCGCCATGCCCTCCGAGAGCGAGCCATCCGCATGGGCGGCGAGAAGGTCCAGGGGAGCGGTGGCCGATGTCATCAAATCTGGTCCTGTTCACGCATCTTCAGGGTTGATACGACCGGTTGTGTCATTCGGATCACATCCGGGTAGCAACTAGTGCGTGGACGTGCGGCGCGCCAGTCCACGGGGGAGAAGAAACGACCATGCCGGATCTGTTCCTGCCGGGCCCGTTCGCGGAGGCCGACATGCTGGGGGTCCTTCTCCACGGGGCCGGGACGGAGGCAGTGCGGGACGTGCTGGCCGATCATGCGCTGTGGGCCGATCCGTCCGGGGGGGCGGTCGGGATCGTGCGGCGCGCGGGCTCCAGCGTGCAGGGCTGTGTGGTCGAAATTGCGGGGGAAGCGGCGGCGCGGTGTGGATTCGGGCTTGCGGCCCTCAGTGGCGGGGCCCGGCGGGAGGATCTCGTCACGAGCGGCGGGCGGCGGGTGGTGGCGCATGTCGCGGGGCGGGCATCCGGGCCAGCGTGGCCCGAGCGGCCCGAGCCCGAATGGCGGGCGCATCTGGTGGAGGTCCTGCGCGAGATCCTGTCGCAGTTCGGGCGCATGGATGCCGAAGAGGCGGCCGGGCTCGTGGCCGGTGCGAGTTATCGCGGGCTCGCGCGGGTCCGCGGCCGGGCGTCGGGAGCCGGACGTGCGGGGCGGGACGTGGAGGCGCTGGGCCTCACGCGGCCCTATGCGCGGTACTTCGCGGTGGAGGAGCACCGGCTGCGGCACCGCAGGTTCGACGGGTCGATGTCGGACCCGCTCGATCGGGCGGTTTTCGCAAGCGGCGATGCGGTGACGGTGCTGCCGTTCGATCCGGTGCGGCGGGAGGTGCTGCTCATCGAGCAGTTCCGCGCCGGGCCCTATGCCCGGTGCGACCCGGATCCGTGGCTGCTTGAGGCCATCGCCGGGCGCTGCGACGCGGGCGAGATGCCCGAGGCCTCTGCGCGGCGCGAGGCGCGCGAGGAGGCGGGGCTCGATCTGGGGCGGATCGTGACGGTCGGGTCGTATTATCCGTCGCCGGGGGCGGTGGCGGAGTACCTCACGTCCTATGTCGGCGAGGCGCGGCTCGGGGCGGCGGGCGGCGTGCACGGCCTTGCGAGCGAGGACGAGGACATCCGGGGGCGGGTGCTGCCCCTCGGGGAGGCGCTGGCGCGGATGGCGGACGGGGATATCCGCAACGCGCCGCTGCTGATCTCGCTGATGTGGCTCGGGGCCAATGCGGAGCGTCTGTGCGCCGACTGGGGCCCCTGAGGGGTCAGATGGCGCGGTCGATGATCTGGCCGGGCAGGAAGCCGTCGCCGGCGGTGAAGGCCCGGGCGGCGGAGGTGCTGCGGTCGGTCCAGGCGATGCGGGTGCCGTCCGTGAGCAGGCCCTTGAGGCTCTGCGCGGTGGGCCGGGCCTCGGGCTGCGGCGCGCGGTCCTGACGGTCCTGGGACGGGCCCTCGACGTGGAGCGTGACGCGCAGGCCGGCGCGCGGCCGCGCGGGCAGGACGGGCGTGTCCGACAGGTTGGGGGAGGTGGAGCGCGTCTTGTCGATCATGTGCGTTCTCGCCGGGAAGACCAGTTGGAGGCCACCTTAGCGGGCGTTCGTTCGGCGCGCATCCCGTCTCGTGCGGGAGGGTTAAGGGGGGCGTCGGGCCCGTCGGCTGCGGGGTCATGTCCCGCCGACGTCCCCGCTCTCGATCCGCGTCTTGCGCCGGAACAGGACGAGGACCGGGAGGGCGAGCGCCAGGACGACCACGATCGTAGCCAGTGCCACACGAAGGTCGAAGGCTCCCGCTATGAAGCCCAGCATGGCCGGTCCGGCGAAGAAGCCCGAGTAGCCGATGACCCCGACCGCAGCGACGGCGGCTCCCCGCCGTT
>JBBQYB010000096.1:0-12897 GCA_038209095.1 Rhodobacterales bacterium | reverse complement strand
TCAACGTGTCACGCGCCCTTCGCAAGCAGGATACGGACGAGACCGAGAACTTCCGTTTCACAATTGCGACGCGTTTCTGACCCGCGGCTCCGGCTGCTGGCGGCAGCATTGATGCTGTCGGGCGCCCTGACGGGGGCCGTTGCACAGGAGGCCGCGCGTGCGCCGTTCCTCGTGGTCGATCAGGAGCGAATTCTCACGGGCTCCGCGCGCGGTGCCGACCTCCTCGCCGCGGAGGAGGCCGCCCGGGACGCGCTGCGCGCCACCGCCCGCGAGATCGAGACGGCCTTCGAGGCGGAGGAACGCGACCTGACGGCCCGGCGCGCCGATTTGAGCCCTGAGGATTTCCGGCGCCTCGCCGATGATTTCGACGGCCGGGTGGTGGCCGCGCGCGCGGAACAGGACGCGCGCGCGAGCGCGCTCGCCCAGGACTTCGACCAGCGCCGTCGCCAGTTCTATTCCGCCGTGGCCCCGATCCTCGTGCAGGTGATGGAAAGCCTCGGGGCTCAGGCGATCTTCGACGAGAACAGTGTGCTGCTCGTTGACCAGGCGCTCAATATCACCGACGAAGTCATCGCGGCAATCGACCGCACGGAGGATCCGGATGCGGCCGCGGTGCCGTCCCCCGAGACCCCGGGCCCGGAGGCGGCTCCGGCCGCCGGCTCGGACTGAGAAGGAATACGTCCCATGGCTCTGGTGATCGACCCGGATCTAAAGCAGTTCGACATTCTCGCGATCCGGCGGATGATCCCGCATCGGTATCCGATGCTTCTGGTCGACCGTCTGGTGAACGTGAAGCCCGGCGTGTCCGCCGTGGGGATCAAGGGGGTCACCGCCAACGAGCCGCATTTCGAGGGTCATTTTCCGTCCCGCCCGGTCATGGCGGGCGTGCTGATCGTGGAATCCATGGCGCAGACCGCCGGCGTGCTCGTCGTCGAGACGCTCCATCTCATGGACAGCGATGCCCTCGTTTATTTCATGAGCATCGAGAGCGCCAAGTTCCGCGCCACTGTGGTGCCTGGCGACAGCCTGGAGCTGCACGTCTCGATCCTGCGCGGACGCAGCAAGGTCTGGAAATTCGCAGCCGAGGCGCGGGTGGGCGACACGCTCTGCGCCGAGGCGGAGTTCACTGCCATGATCATGTCCGCCGACGACAAGCGGCTGCAGGGGTGATCCGATGAGCATCGACACCACGGCCGTCGTCCATCCGACCGCGATCCTGGAGGCGGGCGCGGTCGTCGGGCCCGGGTGCCGGATCGGGCCCTACTGCGTTCTCGGTGCGGAGGTGACGCTCGGAGCGGAGGTCACCCTCCACAGCCACGTCGCGATCGCGGGCGTGATCCGGATCGGCGAGGGGACGCACGTCTTTCCCTTCGCGTCCCTCGGCTCCGCCCCGCAGGATCTGAAATACCGCGGCGAACGCACGGAGGTGATCATCGGCGCGCGCAACCGGATCCGGGAATACGTGACCATCAATCCGGGCACGACCGGCGGCGGCGGCGTCACCCGGGTCGGCGACGACAACCTCCTGATGATGGGCGTGCACGTCGGGCACGATTGCCAGCTCGGCAATTCCATCATCCTCGCCAACAACGTGATCCTCGGCGGGCACACCGTCATCGAGGACACCGCCGTGCTCGGCGGCCATGTCGCGGTGCACCAGTTCGTGCGCATCGGCCGCGGGGCCATGGTGGGCGGCATGACCGGCGTGGTCGCGGACGTGATCCCGTTCGGGATGGTGGTCGGAGAGCGCGGCCGGCTCGCGGGGCTGAATCTGACCGGCCTGAAGCGCCGCGGGGTCGGGCGCGCGGACATCCACGGCCTGCGCGCCGCCTACGCAGAGTTGTTCGACGCCGGATCGCCGCTCCAGGACCGCCTCGCGGAGGTGGCCGAGGCCCACAGCGACAATCCGCTGGTGCGCGAGCTGGTGGCGTTCCTCATGTCCGACACGTCGCGGTCCTTCACCCTTCCCGCAAGCTGAGCCATGTCGGGTCCGGGTCTCGCGATCATCGCCGGCCGGGGCGCGCTGCCGCGGCTCATCGCGGAGGAATGCGCGCGCCGCCGCAGGTCCTATACCGTCGTGAGCCTGCCCGGCACGCCGCTCGACTGGACCGAGGGGCATCCGGTGACGCCGGCGGTCTTCGAGAAGCCCGGGCGTCTGTTCTCGACGCTGCGCGCCGCGGGTTGCACCGAGGTCGCGTTCGCAGGCGCGATCGCCCGGCCCGAGCTGAACCCGCTGCGCTTCGACATGACCATGCTGCGCCACGCGCCGCGCGTCCTGTCGAGTTTGCGCGGCGGCGACGACGCGGGCCTGCGGGTCGTGGCGGAGGTTTTCGAGGCCGAGGGTCTGCGGCTCGTCGCAGCCCAATCGATCCTGACCGATCTCCTGGCCGAACCCGGCGTGCCGACCCGCGGGCAGCCGTCCGAGGCGGACCGCGCCGATGCCGCACGCGCCGCCGAGATCGTCGCGGCCCTCGGGGCCGTCGACGTGGGCCAGGGGGCCGTCGTAGCCCAGGGCGTCTGTCTCGGCGTCGAGACGATCCAGGGCACGGACGGCCTGCTCGACCTGGTTGGTCGCACCGGCTCCGCCTTCCGGCCCGACCGGAACGGCGCGCGCGGCGTGCTCTACAAGGCTCCGAAACCCGGCCAGGACTGGCGGGTCGATCTGCCTGCGATCGGTCCCGACACCATGCGGGCGGCCGCAGCGGCAGGTCTCGCCGGGGTGGCGGTGTGTGCGGGCGGCGTACTGATCCTCGGACGCGCCGAGACGGTGGCGGCCGCGGATGCGGCTGGCGTGTTCCTCTGGGGCCGGGAGGCGTGAGCGGCCCGCGGATCTTCCTCATCGCGGGCGAGCCCTCGGGCGACGCACTCGGGGCGGCCCTTATCGCGGGCCTGCGCGCGCTCGCACCCGGCGTCGATCTCGCCGGGGTCGGCGGGCCCGCCATGGCAGGGCAGGGGCTGCTCAGCCGGTTCCCCATGGACGAATTGTCGGTGATGGGCGTGGCTGAGGTGCTGCCGCGGGTGCCGAACCTGCTGCGCCGGATCCGCGAGACCGCCGATGCGGTGATCGCGGCGGGCCCCGACGCCCTCGTCGGCATCGACAGCCCGGACTTCTGTCTGCGCGTCGCCCGGCGCGTGCGCGCCCGACGCCCCGATCAGCGCATCATGCACTACGTGGCCCCCAGCGTCTGGGCCTGGCGCCCCGGCCGGGCCGCCAGGATGGCGCAGGTCGTCGACCACGTGCTCGCCCTCCTTCCGTTCGAGCCGCCCTACATGCGCGCGGCCGGCATGACCTGCGATTTCGTGGGCCACCCCATCGCGGCCGTCCCACCACCCGCACCGGCGGAGGTGGCCGCCTGGCGCGTCGGCATCGGCGTCGCCCCCGACCAGCGCCTGATCCTGCTCCTTCCCGGATCGCGGCGCGGCGAGGTCGGTCGCCTCGCACCTGTCTTCGGAGATGTCTGGCGGCGGTTGCGGGCGGACAATCCGACCCTCGCGGCCATCGTGCCGACGGTGGGTGGGGTGGCGGATCTGGCGGCGACCCTCTTGCCGCCGGAGGCCTCGGGCTGGCCCCGCGTCCTCGATCCGCGCGGGATGCCGGAGCCGGACGTCGCTCTGCAAAAGCGCCTCGCCTTTGCCGCGGCCGATGTGGCCCTCGCGGCTTCGGGCACGGTCAGCCTCGAGCTCGCCGCCGCAGGCACGCCCATGGTCATCGCCTACCGGATGAACTGGCTCTCTGGCCGGATTGCCCGTGCGCTGGTCCGGCTCGACACGGTCACGCTCGTCAATCTCGTGACGAACACCCGCAGCGTTCCGGAATTCCTGCTCGGGGACTGCACACCCGCGCGCATCGCACCCGAACTGCGAAGGCTTCTGGACGACCCAGCCGCCCGTGCGGCGCAGCGGGCGGCGGGAGAGGCCGCGATGGACCTGCTCGGCCGGGGCGGCGAGGCCCCCGGCCTGCGGGCGGCCCGGTCGGTGCTCGACCGGATCGGGTCCTGAGGGTCAGGGGAAACCGACCTCGTTGAAGATCTTCTGGGCTTCGGGCTGGTTTTCTCCCAGCGCGGTGAGGTTCAGCGTGTCGCGCTTGAAATCGCCGAACTCGGCCGCGACCGTCCCGACCTTCACCCCCGGCACCACCGGAAACTCGTGGTTCTGATCGGCGAAGAACGCCTGCGCCTCGGGCGTGGTCATGTACTCGAGAAAAGCCACGGCGTTCTCGCGGTTGGGCGCGTTGGCCGTGACGCCGGCGGCCGCCACGTTGATATGCGTGCCGGTCGTCTCCTGGTTCGGCGTGACCCAGCCGATCTGGTCGATGTCCTCGCTCAGCCCCTCGACGGGCGTCGCCTGCGCGCGCGCGAAATAATAGGTGTTGGCCACCGCGATGTCGCAAGCCCCGGAGATCAGGGCCTTCAACTGGTCCGTGTCCCCGCCTTCGGGGGCTCGGGCGAGGTTCGCGAGCAGGCCGCTCGCCCACTCCCGTGCACCTTCCGCCCCGTCGTGCTCGATGAGGGCACTCATGAGCGAGAGGTTATAGATGTTGCTCGCCGAGCGGATGCACACCTGCCCCGCATAGGCCGGATCCGTCAGCGCCTCGTAGGTTTGGGGCGGGTTCGGGACGCGGTCCTTGGCATAGAAGATGACCCGCGCGCGCTGGGAGAGGCCGAACCAGTGACCCTCGGGATGGCGCAGGTTTTCCGGAATGCGCTCCTCGAGCACGGCGCTGTCGACCGGCGAGAGCAGACCCTCTTGATCCGCGAGCCAGATGCGTCCGGCATCCACCGTCAGAAAGATGTCCGCCGGGCTGTTGGCACCCTCGGCCTTCAGCCGCGCGATCAATTCGTCCGCCTCGCCCTCGATGCGGTTCACCTTAATGCCGGTGGCCTCGGTGAACATGTCATAGAGGGCCTGGTCGTTGTCATAGTGCCGCGACGAATAAATGTTCACTTCCTGCGCCAGGGCCTGCGCCGCAGGGCTCAGGGCCAGACCGAAGGCGACGAGCGCCGCGAATGAATACCGCATCCGCATGATGGGGATCTCCTGTTGATGAGCCTCGAATGACCGAGCGTTATGGTCGGGAATGATCTACCCAAATCCGACAATATGAGTCAACGATCAAAGTTGACCGATTAGGTCGGAAATGTCAGGGCCTCAGTAGTCCCGCTCGTAAAAGACGCCGAGGGACGAATTTCCGTCCGACCCCACCGATCCGCGCAGGGTGACGTTGTCGTTCACGTCGAGATTGATCCGGGCGCGCGTGTCGCCGTCGGCCTCTGCCTGCACGTCGAGATAGATGTTGTCGTCGATATACCGCCCCGCGCGCACGGCCGTCTCGCCGTCCTCCTCGGTGATCACGTCGAGGTCGTCGACGCCGATCGCCCCCCGCAGCGCCCCGAGAATGCCGGTCTGGCCACCGGCGCCGGCCAGCTCGGCGGCCGCGCCCGCGAGTTGTGCGATCTGGAAGGCGGACAGGTTGCCGACGCTCCGGTTGAAGATGATTCGCGCCAGCACCTCGTCCTCCGGCAGGGTCGGGGTCGAGGAAAAGGTGATCTCCGGCTCCGAGGCCCGGCCCGAGACGGTGATGATCGCGGTCACGTCGTCCGAGGTGGTGCGGGCGACGAAAAACAGCTCCGGATTGAGGTTGCCGGTCAGTTGCAGCGAGCCTTCGTCGAACTCGATCCGCTGGGACAGGATCTCCAGCCTGCCGCGTCGCAGTTCGAACTGCCCGACCGGCACAATGTCGGTGATCGGACCCGTTACGCGCAACTCGCCGCCAAGCTCGACGTCGAGACCCCGGCCGCGCACGAAGATCTGGTTCGGCGCGCGGATCAGGACGTCGGTCTGCAACCCGCCGCGCGGCGCGGGCCGGGGCGGGTCCGGCTCGCCGACGTTGGCGCGCTCGAGGGTCGCCTGAACGCGGGGGGGCGGCAGTCGGTGTACCACGACGTCGAGCATGCCCTGCGCGTTGCCGCCCAGCCCCTCCGCCACGGAGATTTCGGTGGTCCCGAGGTCGATGAGCCCCGAGACGACGCCGCCTTCGCCTACAAGGGGTCCCACGACCGCAAGTTCGCCGTCGAGCCGCGTCGTCACGAACACCCCGTCCGTGTAGCGCACGTCGTTGAACTGGATCGCCAGATCCGCGGGCAGGCCGGTATCCAGCGACACGCGCCCGCCTGCGGTGATGTTGCCGCCCGACGGCACCTCGGCACGAAACGCGTTGAGCACGATGGCGTCGCCGTCGAACCGCGCATCGGCCGTCACGTCGCGCAGCCGCACGTTCGTCGTCGGATCGAAAATCGCCCCGTTCTCGATGGCCGCCGATCCGCTGACCTGCGGCGCGCCGACGGACCCCGAGACGGTGGCGTCGAAGCGCGCCAGACCGCTCGCCTCGGCGGTGCGCTCCTCCAGAAGCGCGTTTGCGAGCGAGAGCGGCACCGTGCCCGAGGCACGCAGATCGAGCCCCTGACCCCCGAGCGGTGCGGACCCGGAGGCCGTCACCTCCAGGCCTTGGGCATTCGACACCTCCAGCGCGCCGAGGGTCAGCGTGTTGCCCGCGAACCCGCCGCGCGCGGAAATCCCCAGAGCTGCGATCCCGCTGTCGCGCAGAACGGCCGCCGAGACATCGACCCCGCGCAGATCGAAGGCGACCTCCGGTTGCGCCACGGTGCCGCCGATCCGCGCGCCGCCCGTGACCGCTCCCGCAAGTCCGCGCCCGCCCGCGATTCGGTCGACGATCTGCAACGGAAAGGTCGCGAGCGTCACGTCGACCGCGAGCGGCCCCGCCCCGAGCGGCACCGACCCCGTCGCCCGCGCCTCGAGGCCCTCGGCCGCGAGATCCGCGTCGAGGGTCAGCCGGCCCTCGTCGCTGCTGCCTTCGGCCGTAAGCCGGACCGGCGGCAACCCGGCGGCCCGCGTCTGCGCCGAGGCGATGTCCGTGCCCGTCAGGTCGAACCGGACGTCCGGCGATGCGCGCGGCCCGGTGATCCGGGCGGATCCGTCCAGCGCACCCTCCAGCGCCAACTCCGGCTGGATCAGGTTTCCGATCCCGAGAGGCAGCGTGCGCAGGCCTAGGGTCACGTCGAAGGTCTCGCCCACCGACCCTTCCGCAGTCAGCGCGCCCGAGCCGAAATCGAGCGCGAGCGGCGTGAGCTCTACCGTGCCTCCCGCGACGGTGAACGTCGCAGGCTCGGTCAGGACGGCAGCGACGTCCTGCTGGCGCAGCGACAGCGTCTCGACGGTGGCCGACAGCCCCTCCGGCAGCCGCGTGACCTCGCCCTCCAGATCGAGCTCGGTCCCGATGGCGAGCCGCGCACCGGCATCCACCCGCGTCGTCTCGGGGCCGGTCTGATCGACGTCGAGATCCAGCCGCGTTATGTCGATCCCGCCGGCCCGGATGCCCTGCCCGTTGAGCGTGCCCTGGACCATGGGGGCCGCCAGCGCATTCGCCACAGTCGCCTCGAGATCCAGCCGCGCGACCTCGGTGCCCGAGACGACCAGATCGCGCACCTCCGCCGACAGCGCTACGGCCTGTCCGGCCTCGCCGGGGGTGAGCACGATCTCCGCATCCACCGAGCCGCGCGCCTCGGTCAGAGCGAGAGCCGCCAAAGGCGCAACGTCAGGCGCGCGCAACGTCAGCGTGCCGTCGAAAGTCCCGCCCGCTGCCTGTACCACATCCCCCGTCAGGCTGTTCGGCCCGATCCGCGCGACAAGGTTCTCCAACCGGCGCGCCGCCTGGTCGAGCGCCAGATCCGCCGAGAGCGCGATGGGCGCTCCGTCGAAATCGGCACCGCCGCGCAACGCCCCCGCAATGTCCGTCCCGTCTAGCGATCCGGTCAGCCCGAGCCGCGCGTCGGTCAGGGACCGCCCCATGACGGACGCATCTTCTGCCTCCGCGTCGAGGCGCACCCGCACCGGCCGGCCCTCGCCCGTCGCCTCTCCGGTGACCCGCAGCGATCCCGCGAGCCTCGGATCGAACACCCCCAGATCCTCCAGCAGGATATTCACCGCCAGATCCGTCTCGCGGCTCGACAGACGTCCCTCCGAAGTGATCTCGATCTGCGGATTGGCCAGCCGGAACCCGTCCGTCCGGATGCCGGCCTCGTCGCGCGCAACGGTGCCTGCGAGCGTCGTGGTCCCCTCCAGCAGACCGTCGAGCCGCGGATCCCCTAGCCGCAGCCCCTCGGCCGTGCCATCGAGGGTCAGATCGAACGACCCCGCTAGCGCGTCCAGGGTCCCTTCCGCCTCCAGATCGAGCGATCCCGCCAGATCGCGCCCTGCAAGCCCCGAGGCCGGGGCGATGTCCGCGACCCGCACGGCGACCTGACCGTCGTAGGCCAGCCCGTCGAGGCCGCCTGAGGCAGAGAGCGCCAGCCCGTTCCCGCTCACCTGCGCCTGCCGGATCTCGAACGGCTCGCTTGGCGGCAGGGCCAGGTCCGCGAACAGATCGAGCCGCGTGCCGAGCGTGCGGGCAATGTCCGGATCCTCGGACCAGACGCCGGTCGCCACCCCTTCAAGGGCGATGGTCACGTTGCGCGCCGCCGGATCGTTCAGGTTCTCCGCGATCCCACCCATTTCGAGGGTGAGATCCTCGATCTCCACCCCGCCGGCGACCAGCCGGTCCAGCACGAGAAACCCGCTCCACCGCCGGCCGTCGCCATACCGCACATACACCGTCCCCGCCTGGATCTGCGTCTCGCCCCCGGGCACCGGCAGGGTCAGGGCAGGGCCCCTCGGGTCGCCAAGCTGGCCCGACAGCGCGAGCCTGCGCGGAAACCCGTCGTCCGCCGTCTCGAGCGATCCCGTCAGGTCGAGGACAGCCCCCTGCACGGCCAGCCGCTCCACCGTCAGGCCCCCGCCGCTGCGGCTCACGCCCACCACCTCGACCGAGGTCTCGCCTTCGAAGAATGCCCGGTATGGCTCCGGGACCAGCGGGCTCAGCGTACCGGAGAAATCTGCGGTGAACCCGAGGCCTTCCTCCGCACCGCGCAGCGAGACGTCGCCACTCACGATCCGGGTCCCCGCCGCATCGAAGGCGACGGACACGTCGAGATCATCGAGCGGACCCGCGCCCTCGACCGCAAGCGAGATCGCGGGCCGGTCCTCGATGCCGAGCAGGGTCGACACCACCCCGCCCTGCGCTTCCTCCAGGGTCAGGTCGATCCCGAGTTCGCGCGTCGCATTCGAGAAACTGGCGGCGAGATCCAGCGACCCGCCGGGCTGATCCGTGCGCAGGACCTCGACCGCCGTGTCGAGCTCGCCGCCGGCGAGCCGCAACCGGCCGGTGGCGCTGAACTGCGCGGCCTGTCCGATCACGGGTTCGCTGATCTCGATCTGCGGCAGGGTCAGGGCCTCGATGGTCACCGACACCGGCAATTCCGGCAGGCTGAAGGGTGTGGCCTCCGGCTCCGGCAGGCGCTCAAACAGGGTCTGCTCCGGCGGGCGCGGCGGCCGCAGGTACTGGATGCGCGCCGCGCTGAGCTGGCTGACGTTGACCCGCCCCAGCAGCAAGGCCGCCCGGCTCCAGTCGATCTCGACGTCGCTGAGGGTGAGCCAGACGCCGTCGTCGTCCGAGACCGTGACTTCCGCGATGCGCGCCACCGAAGACAGAGCACCCGACACGCCGTTGACCGCAATTCGCCGGCCCGGGGCCGAAAGCCGCTCCTCGATGAAAGTGAGGATGAATCCGTTGTCGCCCGTCTGGTTCGGATCGTCGGGCGTCACGTCCTGTGCGACGGCCCCGAGCCCGAGAGCCACGAGAGCACAGAAAAAGATCAGGATCCTTCTCAAAACGACTGCCCGATCCCGATATAGAGCGCCACGGCGGAATCGTCGTCACGCTTGTCGAGGGGGGCCGCGACGTCCACGCGCAACGGCCCGAGCCCGGTATAATACCGCACGCCCAGGCCCGCACCCGCGAGCACCCCGCTGTCCGCGTCGCCCCCGAAGGTCGTCGAGGACGACACGAACCCCGCATCGAGGAACCCGACCGCGCCGAACCGGTCGTTGATCCGGTAGCGCACCTCGCCTGAGGCCTCGATTAGGCTGCGTCCGCCCACGGTGCCGGTCTCGCCGTCCTCGGTGGTCTCGATCCCGATGGAGCGGAACGCATATCCCCGCACGGACCCGGCACCACCCGCGAACAGGAGCTGGTCGGGCGGGCTCTCGCTCTCGTCGGGGCCCGCGAAGACACCGACCTTGCCGCGCGCCGCGAGCACAAGCGCGCGGGTCTCGCCGAACGCCCGGTAGGTCCGGCCCTCGAGCGAGCCTCCCGTCGCGAAATTCCCGAACTCCGCCTCGTAGAACGGTCGGATCTCCGCTTGCAGGAAGTAGCCCCGCGTTGGCTCCAGCGTGTCGTCGCGCCGGTCCACGTCCACCGACCCCGACAGGCCGTACATCATGAAATCGCGGGTCCCGAAAAAGTCCTCGAAGCGCGCTCTGGTCACGAAAGCCGAGATCTCACCGTTGAGATTGCGCGCAAAGGTGCGCTGCAATCCCGCCGTGGCCGTGATGGACCGCTCGCGGTAAGTGTCCAGGTCGAGCTGGCGGGCCGTCAGGGACGCGATGAAATCCACCGGCGGTCCGATCACGCCCGGTTTCAGAAAACTGACCCCGGCCGAATAATCGACGTCGCCGCTGCTGCTCCCGGAGACCCCGAGCCCGGACGCGCTCACGTCGAACCGCAGGCGCTCCGCCCGTCCGAACAGGTTGCGGTGCTGCCAGTAGGCCTCGACCCCGAGGCCGTCGAGCGTCGAGATGGTGCCCCCGAACCCGATCGTCCGCGGCGCGCGGTCCTCGACCCGGACCGTCATGTCGAGGGTGCCGTCCGGTGCGATGGCCTCGGCTTCGGTGATCCGGATGGACCGGAACACCCCGAGACGCGACAGCCGCTGTTCGGCCATCGCGATGCGGTCCGGATCGAATTTCCGGCCCGGGGGGATGTCCGCCATGAAGGCCACGAACCCGGGATCGACCCTTCGCGTGCCCTCGACCCGGGTCTCCCCGAACCGCGCGGCCCGGCCCGGATCGAGGACGATGCGCGCATCGAGCCGGTTCACGGTGTGATCCGCCACCACGTCGCGCTCCGTCTCGACGGCCTTGGGGTGTCCGGCCTCCCGCCAGCGCAGGACAGAGATCTCCGAGGCGGCCGTCACGACCCGGGCATTGGCCCGCTCACCGGGACGAAACGCGTCCATCACCGGATCCGCGACAGCCGCCACCCCCTCGTCTTCGGGAAGCGCCGGCGGCGGGTTCACGACATCCGCGACGCCGAAGCGAAACCGCGGACCGCTCGAGACCCTGATCCGCACGGGCACCGTCGACGGGAAATCCGCCTCGAGCGACAACTCTGCGGCCTCGCGCCCGTCCAGAAGGATGCTGATCTCGCCGCCGTAGAACGCCTCGCCGTAGAGGGCGGCGAGGATGCGGCGGTAGTCCCCCCGGGCCTGCGCGATCAATCCCCCGCGTCCCGAGGCCGGCGTGTCCCGGTTCGACCATAGCGACGATGCATTCTTCAGGGCAGACTCGAGCCCGTCCGACCCCCCTTCGACGGATAATTCGACCGCGAACGGCAGCGGGTCGATGATCTCGATCCCGCCATCCGCTTCCTCCGAACCCCAGAGCCGGATGCCGAACAGCTCGAAGGCGACAGCCGTCGGTGGCATTCCCAGCATCGAGGCCACGAGCGCGGCCGCAAAGGATGCGCCCTGGCGCTTGCAATTCATCCCGATACCACCTGCCCGCAGTTCTTGACGAGCGAACATATTGGATTTCGCGCCGGCGACAAGGTATCGCCCGACACCACGGGATTTACGATCGCCCCTATGGTTTTGCGGCCACCCTATCGGCTAAGGGTCCCCGGCGCCGGAAAACCGCACCGCCGGAGCTCTCTCGCCTCAGCCCTTGATCAGGCCCATGCTCTCGAGCTTCAGGATCACCTGCTGCGCGCAATAGTCCACGTCGAGATTCTCGGTGTCGAGTTTCAGCTCGGGCGTCACCGGAGCCTCGTAGGGGTCGGAAATCCCGGTGAATTCCTTGATCTTGCCCGCGCGCGCCAGCTTGTAGAGCCCCTTGCGGTCGCGCCGTTCGCATTCCTCGAGCGAGGTCGCGACATGGACCTCGACGAAGGCGCCGAACGCCTCGATGTCCTCGCGCACGGCCTTGCGCGTCGCGGAATAGGGCGCAATGGGCGCACAGATCGCGATGCCGCCGTTCTTGGTGATCTCGGAGGCCACGTAGCCGATGCGCCGGATGTTGAGATCCCGGTGCTCGCGCGAGAAGCCCAGTTCCGACGACAGGTTCTTGCGCACCAGATCGCCGTCCAGCAGCGTCACGGGACGCCCGCCCATCTCCATCAGCTTGATCATCAACGCATTCGCGATGGTGGACTTTCCCGACCCGGAGAACCCGGTGAAGAACACCGTGAAACCCTGGTTCGCGCGCGGCGGCTTCGTGCGGCGCAACTCCTCGACCACGTTCGGAAAGCTGAACCAGTCCGGGATCTCGAGCCCTTCCTGCAGGCGCCGACGGAGTTCGGTCCCGGAGATGTCGAGGATCGTCATCCCCTCCTCGACCTCGTCGCGCGGCTCGTACTGGGCCTTCTCGCGGACATAGACCATCTGCTTGAAATCGACCATCTCGACGCCGATCTCGTCCCGATACTGCGCGAACAGGGTCTGCGCGTCGTAGGGCCCGTAGAAATCCTGTCCCGCGCTGTTCTTGCCCGGCCCCGCATGGTCGCGCCCGACGATCATGTGCGTGCAGCCGTGGTTGCGCCGGATGATCCCGTGCCAGACCGCCTCCCGCGGCCCCGCCATCCGCATCGCGAGATTGAGCAGCGACAGCTCCGTCGTCGAGGACGGATACTGGTTCAGCACCGCCTCGTAGCAGCGCACCCGCGTGAAA
>JBBQYB010000095.1:0-13103 GCA_038209095.1 Rhodobacterales bacterium | reverse complement strand
GGGGAGTGCGAATGATGGCCGGAGAGACCGTTCTGGTTCTGGGCGGGGCCCGTTCGGGCAAGAGCCGGACGGGTGAGGGGCTGGTAACGGCCCTGCCCGGCCCCTGGTATTACGTCGCCACGGCCCAGGCCTTCGATGACGAGATGACCCGGAGGATCGCAGACCATGCGCTTAGGCGCACGGCGGGGTGGATCACGGTCGAGGAACCCCTGGCCCTCGCCCGTGTCATCGCCGAGACGGAGCCGGACAGGCCCGTCCTCGTCGATTGCCTCACGCTCTGGCTCTCGAACCATGTCCTGCGCGAGAGCGACATCGAGGCCGAGATCGAAGCACTGATCGAGGTGCTCCGGCATCGCAAGGCTCCGATCTGCCTCGTCGCGAACGAGGTCGGTCTCGGGATCGTGCCGGATAACGCGCTTGCCCGGCGGTTTCGCGATCACGCGGGGCTCCTGAACCAGGCCGTGGCGGAGGTAGCGGACCGTGTCCTGTTCGTCGCGGCGGGCCTGAGCCTGACGCTCAAGGAACCGCCGCGCCAGTAGGGTCCGTAAGCCCGCGTTCCGGGCACCTCCCGGGCGTCAGATCAGCGCACTTAGTGCCACGATCCCTGCGAGCAGGGCGATGAGCAAAGCGTCCGCCACCCAATAAAGCCGCAAGGCCTTGCGGATGTCGGCGGGGGACAGGTCGCGCCGTCCGCCGCGGTTCATCTCGGTGTCCTCGGTCAGGTGTCCGTCATAATACCGCGGCCCCGCGAGGCTGATGCCCATCGCGCCCGCGATTGCCGCCTCCGGCCAACCCGCATTGGGCGATCTGTGGCCCGAGGCGTCGCGGCGCACCGCCCGCCAGGCGTTTCCTGCCGAGAGGCCGGGGGAGAGGCTCGCCGCGAGAACGATCAAGAGCCCGCTCAGGCGCGATACCGGCAGGTTGACCAGATCGTCGAGCCGCGCCGAGGCCCACCCAAAATCGAGGTAGCGCGGCGTCTTGTGACCCACCATGCTGTCCGCGGTGTTGATCGCCTTGTAGGCGATGGCTCCCGGCAAGCCCGCGACCGCGAGCCAAAACGCCGGGGCTGTCACCGCATCCGAGAAGTTCTCCGCCAGGCTCTCGATCGCGGCGCGGCACACGCCCGCCTCGTCGAGGCGTTCGGGGTCGCGTCCGACGATCTGCGCCACGGCGACCCGGCCGCCCGCGAGCCCTGACCGTTCCAGGGCCGATGCCACCTCCGCGACATGCTGGGCGAGGCTGCGCTGCGCGAGCAGACTGCTCGCCGCAAGGGCTACGAGCAGCAATGCCGGAAGGCCGAGAGCCACGAGCCCTTGCAGTGGCAGTCCCACGACGGCGGAGGCCAGAAGCAGCAGACCGACGAGCCCAACACCGGCCTGCCGCCGCCGGGCGGCGGTCAGCGAGCCTGCGTTGAGCCGCGCCTCCACGGCACGGATGAGCGCCCCGATCCAGGTCACCGGATGCCCGATCCGCGCAAAGAGCCATCCGGGGTAGCCCAGTATCAACTCGATCCCGAGCGCGAGGAGCGCGAGTTCAGGTGCCACGACTGGTCTCAGGCCGCATCTTCGGGGGCGCGCAACAGGTAGGTGTCCATGATCCAGCCGTGGGCCGCCCGCTCTGCCGCCCGCACCGCGACGATTTCCGGTCCGACCTCCACGAGGGGTCCATGGCGCAGAACCTCGCGGTCCATCCCGAGACAAGCCCCCCACCAGATCCACAGGCCCGGCACGCTCAGGTCCCGGAACGCACAGGTGCCGTCCAGCATGACGGCCACCGAACTCGCCTCTCCGGGCCAGCCCTCGGCGCGCAGCCTGCGACCGGTGGTGATCAGGACCTGATCCCCAAGCCGGTTGAGCGGGATGGCGAAGGCCGCCGTCAGCATCTGGAGGCTCGTCACCCCCGGCACGACCCGCAAGGAGATCTCCGTTCCGCGGCTTCGCAGACGCTCCGCGATACGCAGCGTGCTGTCGTAAAGCGACGGATCGCCCCAGACCAGGAGTGCCGCGCGCCCCCCGGCCGGCAGATGGGCCGCGAGCGCCTGCCCCCAGGCCTCCGCGATCGCGTCGTGCCAGTCCCCGACTGCGTCCAGATACGCAGGCGTGTCGGCGTCGCGCATCGGCATCCGGAACTCGACTATCCGCACGAAGGGGGCCACTTCCGCGCAGATGCGATGCCGCATTTCGGCCAGATCCGCCTTTTCCGCCCCCTTGCACGGCACGAGGATGATCTCGGAGGACGCGAGGGCGCGCTCGGCCGCGCGCGTCAGGTGATCGAGGCTGCCCATCCCGATCCCGACGAGGGCGATCTCATACATCGGTGCCCTCCGCGAGCGGGCCGTAGATCACGAGGGCCGGGGCGTCGGAGTGGCCGGCGGCGAGGTGCCGCGCCAGATCCGCCACCGTCGTGCGGTGCAGGGTCTGATCCGTCTGACTGACGTTCTCCGCGAGCAGCGCCTCGGTGCCGGGCGGAAGTCCCGCGCCGAAGAGCCGCGCGGCGAGCAGGGGAAAGCTGCGCTTCGGCATGAAGACGACGGTGGTGGCGCGTGCATCGGCGAGTGCTCGCAGATCCAGATCCTCGGGCAGCATCCCCGTCGTGTCGTGTCCGGTCACGAACTGGACCCTGCGCGCGGTGGTGCGCCGTGTCAGGGGGATGCCCGCCGCCGCCGCCGCCGCCGTGGCGGAACTGACGCCCGGCACGATCTCAAAGCCGAGACCCGCGGCGCGGACCGCGAGGATCTCCTCCTCGAGCCGCCCGAAAAGCGTCGGATCCCCGGATTTCAGCCGCACGACCCGCGCGCCCCGGGCAGCAAATTCCACGAGCAGGCGGCTGACGTGGTCCTGTTTCGGCGATGGCCGCCCGGCCCTCTTGCCCACGGCAACCAGATCCGCGCCCGGCCGTGCGAACCCGAGGATGGGACCGGACGACAGATCGTCGTAGAGGATCGCATCCGCCGCGCGCAGCCGTGCCACGGCCCGAACCGTCAACAGTTCGGGATCTCCCGGCCCGGAGCCCACGAAACTGACGAACCCGGTCATTCGCCCTCGGCGATCAGGTGAAAGAAGGTGCCCGTGGCGTGCCCGCGCCGAGAGCCCGTCTCGGGGACCTCCGCGCCGTCGGCATCGGTCACCCGGGCGAGCGGTGCATCGGGTTGGCTCAGGATTGTCGAATAGTGGAACTCGTGCCCGCGCAACCAGGCCCCCGGAGCCTGGCCGGGCATCGCTGCGGTGAGGTTGGCCCGCCGATACCCCAGATGCAGCTTGCGGCGAAGATAGCTCGTCTCGAGGCCAAGGAGCCCCGTCATCTCGTGACGGGCACCGTCCTTGTCAATGAGGCCCGCACCCATCGCCATGTAGCCGCCGCATTCGCCGTGCACGGGTCGCGTCTCGGCGAACTGCCTGAGCCCCGCGCGGAACCTATCCGCTGCGGCGAGGATACCGGCGTGCAGTTCTGGATACCCGCCCGGCAGCCAGGCGAGATCGGCGTCCGGGTCGGGGGGCTCGTTTGCCAGGGGCGAAAACGGCAGGATCTCGGCACCTTGGGCGCGCCACCCTTCCAGCAGATGCGGATAGGTGAAGGAGAACGCCGCGTCGCTGGCAAGTGCGATCCTCTGGGCCGGCGGGCGCGGCAGCGGGCCGGGATCGAGGTTGCGGGCTCCTGTGCTGCGGGCCGCGGCGCGCAGGGCAACCAGGTCCACGTTGGCGCGGAGGAAGTCGGCGTAGTCCGAGATCGCCATTTCAAGATCCGGATGCTCGGAGGCCTGGACCAGACCCAGATGCCGCTCTGGCAGTGCCAGATCGCCACGCCGGGGGAGGGCTCCGAACACGGGGATACCCGCGGCCTCCATCCCCAACCGGATCAGCCTGTCGTGGCGGGCACTGGCGACGCGGTTCAGGATCACGCCGGCGAACGGCAGGTCGGGGCGATAGGCCCGAAACCCGAGGGCCACGGCGGCGGCGGATTGTGCCTGGCCGCCCACGTCCAGAACCAGGACGACCGGCCAGCCGCAGCGCACCGAAATCTCGGCGCTCGCACCTGTCCCGGTGGCCCCCGGGCGGGCCACCCCGTCGAACAGCCCCATCGAGCCCTCGGCGAGGATCAGTTCGGATCCGGCCGCCTGCGACGTCACGGCCTCGAGCAGGCCCTGCGGCATGCCCCAGGTGTCGAGGTTGAACGACCGCCGGCCGGCCGCCGCCTGATGGAAGGCCGGATCGATGTAGTCGGGGCCGCATTTGAAGGGCTGGACGGCGAGGCCGTCGTCGCGCAAGGCTCGGAGGAGCCCGAGCATGACGGTCGTCTTGCCCGACCCGGAGGACGGAGCCGAGATCAGGAGGCCCGGAGGTGCGTCACTCATCTGACAGCGCCGAACCGGGACGAAACCTGCGGTCGTAATCCTTGGCGTAGAGCCTGCTTTCCTCGAACGCCGCGGTGCCGAGCGCGCGGCCGACCAGGATCAGGGCGGTGCGCTCCATCGCGTCACCGGCAATGGCCGACACGATCTCTCCGAGCGTGCTGACGACCCGCCGCTCGTCGGGCCAGCTCGCGCGGTAGACGACCGCCACAGGACAGTCCGCCCCGAGGATCGGCGCGAGATCGGCCACGACCTGCGACAGATTTTGGATCGAGAGATGCACCGCGAGTGTTGCACCGGTTGCCGCGAAGGCTGCGAGCGTCTCGCCCTCCGGCATGGCGGAGGCACGGCCGGGCGTGCGGGTGAGCACGACCGACTGGACGAGACCGGGCAGGGTGAGTTCGGCGCCGAGGCTCGCCGCCGCTGCCGCGAACGAGGGAACCCCGGGCGTCACCGTCACCGGAATGCCCTCCGCGCGCAGACGGCGCATCTGCTCGCCCATCGCCGACCACACCGACAGATCCCCCGAATGGAGCCGTGCCACGTCCTGACCCGCGTCATGAGCGGCACGGCATTCCGCGAGGATGGCGTCGAGATCGAGGGGTGCGGTGTTCACAACCCGCGCGCCCGGAGGGCAGAAGGCCAGCACGCCTTGCGGCACCAGCGAGCCCGCATAGAGACAGACGGGGCAGCGCGCGATGATGTCACGCCCCCGCAGCGTCAGGAGATCCGGAGCCCCTGGCCCCGCCCCGATGAAATGCACGCTCATGCTTTCGGCCCTTCGGCTATGGCACAGGTGGCCATCCGATCCGCAGAGACGCTGCGCGCCCGCAACAGCCGTGCACCGGGCCCAGCGGCCGCCAGCGCTGACGCTTCGGCGACCGATCCGAGGCCGCGCATGGCATGGCTTATTGCGGATTGCGTCGGCGTCTGTTGGAAGGCTAGCTCCGGTCCGGGGACACTTCGGACGGTGACCCGGTGCCGGCGCGCGAGCGCCTGCAGGCCCGCGTGGGACGCCTTGTCGGCGGGCGTGGCGAAAGCCGCCACATGCAGGCCCCCGGCCGCCTGCTTCAAGGCATCTTCCAAGGATGCCTCGGTGGCACCGGTGCGAAACCCGAACCCTGCAATCATCGCGTCACGACCCATTGCACCACCGGCCGAGAGGCCGTCCAGCCGCGCTTCATCCCGAGAGGCTCGGCGGTCGCGATATCGATGCGCATGAGCGTGCCGCCGACCCTGTCGCTCCACTGCGCGAGCAGCGCTTCGCCCTCGAGCGTCACCACGTTGCACACGAGCCGGCATCCGGCCCGGATCCTGTCCCAGACGGTCTCGAGGAGATCCGGCGAGATGCCACCGCCGATGAAGACGGCCTGCGGCTCCGCGAGCCGGGCCAGCGCCTGGGGGGCCGCCCCCGTCACCACCTCGAGCCGGTCCACCCCGAGCGCACGGGCGTTGTCGCGGATCCGCGCGGCCCGGTCCTCGCGGATCTCGACGGCCACGGCCTCGGTGGTCGGATGCGCGAGGAGCCATTCGATCCCGACGGACCCCGACCCGGCCCCGATGTCCCAGAGCGTCTCGAAGGGGCCAGGGGCGAGGCTCGAAAGCGTGATGGCGCGGATGGGGCGCTTGGTGATCTGCCCGTCCTGCGCAAAGACCGCGTCGGCGCGGCCCGCGCTCCAGGACAAGGCGGCTCCCGCACCCGCCACGTCGAGGCCCACCGCAACCGGATGGGCGATGTCCGTCAGATCGAACGTCTCGGCCTGCGTGCGCCTGATCCGCTCGCGAGGACCGCCGAGGGCCTCGAGTACCGTCATCTGCGTCTCCCCGAACCCGTGATCTGCCATCAGGCCGGCCAGATCCGCGACCGCAACAGCGTCCCGTACCAGGACGATCACCCGGGCCCCCGCGCCGAGATGCGGTCGGATCCGGGTCAGAGGCTGGGCGTGCAGCCCGAGGCAGGTCGTGCTCTCCAGCGGCCAGCCGAGACGCGCCGCGGCGATCCCGAAGGTCGATATGGCCGGCAGAGCGCGCCATTCGACGCGGTCAAGGCTGCGGGCGAGCACGGCTCCCGCGCCGAACCAGAACGGATCGCCGGACGCCAGCAGCACAACCCGCCGGGGACGCAGCGCAAGAAGGCCGGGCAGGCCGTCGGCGAACGGAACCGGCCAGGCATAGCGCTTGCCGGGCCAGTCGGGCACGAGGGCCAGATGCCGCGCGGATCCCGCCAGAACCTCGGCCTCGGCAATGGCGCGCAGGCTTGCGGGCGACAGACCGTCCGGTCCATCCTCACCGAGGCCCACGATCGTCAGCCACGGACCGTCACCCATGCGCCCGAACCTTCTGATCCTCGGCGGCACCTCGGAGGCTTCCGCGCTCGCGGCAGCCCTCGCGGCGCGCGGCGACCGCGCGACCTTGTCCTATGCAGGCCGTATTGCTGCCCCGCGCACGCAGCCCCTGCCGACCCGGACGGGCGGGTTCGGCGGCGTGGACGGGCTCGCGACGTATCTGGCCGCGCATGCCGTCACCCATGTGATCGACGCGACGCACCCCTTCGCGGCCCGGATGAGCCACAACGCGCAGGCGGCCTGTGCGTCGCGCGGCACGGCACTCGCAGCTCTGGTCCGTCCGGCCTGGACGCCGGAGGTGGGGGATCGCTGGCAGACGGTGGCCGATCTCGGGGCCGCAGTGCGCGCCCTGCAAGGCCCTGCACGGCGCATCTTTCTCGCCATCGGTCGCCAGCATCTGCCCGTCTTTGCAGAACAGCCGCAGCATGATTATCTGCTGCGCCTCGTCGATGCCCCGACGGAGGCCCTGCCCCTGCCCCGCACGACCGTGATCACGGCGCGCGGGCCCTTCGATGCGGCCTCGGACGTGCGCTTGCTTCGGGATCACCGGATCGATCTGATCGTGGCGAAGAACGCGGGCGGAGACGGCGCGCGCGCCAAGCTGACCGCGGCCCGCGAGCTCGGACTGCCGGTGATCCTGATCGAGCGCCCGGCCATGCCGCGCCGCACCGAAGTGACCTCCGTGGCGGAGGCGCTGGCCTGGCTCGATCATGTCCGACCCGCGGATCTTGGGGTGTAGAGATAGGCACCCTCGCGCCGGGCGATCAGACGTGTCGTGCTCGACCCCACGATGACCACCGTCCGCATGTCGGCCATCTCGGCGCGGGCCGTACCGATGCCTGTGATCCTGACCGCCTCCTGCGGCGTGGAGACGGCTCTCGCGAAGACGACGGGTCGGGTCTCCGCGCAGATGCCGCGCAACAGATCGAGCGCACGGGCTAGGCCCTCTGGCCGGGCCTTGGAGCGCGGATTGTAGAGGGCCACGACAAAATCCGCCTCGACCGCCAGCCTCAGGCGACGCTCGATGAGATCCCACGGCTTGAGATTGTCGGATAGGTTGATCGCGCAAAAATCGTGCCCCAGCGGTGCCCCCACCGCGGCGGCGGCGGCGCACATCGCAGTGATGCCCGGCAAAACCCGGACGTCGAGATCGCGCCACGCGGCGGGCCCCGCCTCGATGGCCTCGAACACGGCCGAGGCCATGGCAAAGACCCCCGGATCGCCCGATGACGCGACCACGACGCGGCGCCCCGCTTCGGCCAGCTCGAGCGCATGGCACGCCCGGTCCAGTTCCACGCGGTTGTCGCTGGCGTGCACGCGGAGGTCCGCGCGTACGGCGACCCGCGCGACATATTGGCCATAGCCCACAAGATCGCTCGCAGCCTCCAGCGCCTCAGTAACCTGGGGCGTGACCATGGCCTCGGCTCCCGGCCCGAGCCCCACGACGGTGAGCCAGCCCGTCATGGCCGCCGGCCCCTGCCGTGCACAAGTACTATGGAGAAATAGGGCGTCACCCGGTCCCGGACCTGCGCCAGCCGCATCATCCGCTGCTGGGGCATGGTCGCGTATTCCACCAGCCAAGCTTCGTCCATCCGCCCCGAGGCCGTCAGCGCCCGGGATACCTTGGCGAGCGTGCGCCCGAGCTTCATCACTACGAGCGCGTCGGTGTCGGCCATGCGCCGGGCGAGCTCCTCCTCCGGCAGGGTGCCGACCAGCACGGTCAGGACGTCGTCGCCCCAGGTGATCGGCGCCCCCGTCGCCGTCCAGGCCCCCGACATGCCGGTGATCGCTGGCACGACCTGAACCGGAACCTCGCCGGAGAGCCGCACGTGCAGATGCATGAACGACCCGTAGAAGAACGGATCGCCCTCGCAGAGCACCACGACCCCCTCCCCCGCCGTCACCAGACCGCGCAGATGCGCAACACAGGCCTCATAGAACGCCGCCAGGGTCTCGTTGTAGCGCGGATCCTCGACGGCGATCTCGGTGGTGACCGGATACTCCATGGGGTATTCCACGACGTCCGCCCGCAGCATACCTTCGACGATCGTGCGGGCCCGGCCGCTGCGCCCCGCCTTGCGAAAGAAGGCCACATGCCGCGCGCCCCGGATTAGACGGTCGGCGCGCAGGCTCATCAGATCGGGATCGCCCGGCCCCAGCCCCACACCCCAGATGGTCGCGGGCGCGGTCATTCGATTGGGCTGGCGAGCGCATTGATGGCCGCAACCGTGATTGCACTGCCCCCGAGACGTCCCTCGACGATGCAGCAGGGTGCGGGTACCGCATCCCAAAGTGCGGCCTTGCTCTCGGCGGCTCCGACGAACCCGACCGGACAGCCGATGATGGCGGCGGGCCTCGGGCAGGACGGGTCCTCCAGCATGTTGAGAAGGTGAAAGAGCGCGGTCGGCGCGTTTCCGATCGCTACGACCGCACCGGCGAGGTACGGACGCCACAACTCGACCGCAGCGGCGCTGCGGGTGGTCGCCATGGACTGCGCGAGCTCCGCGACGCCCGGCTCCCAGAGGGTGCAGAGGACCGGGTTCGCAGCCGGGAGGCGCTTTCGCGTCACACCCTCGCTGACCATGCGCGCATCGCACAGGATCGGGGCCCCCGCCTCCAGCGCCCGCCGACCCGAGACGGCAAAGCCTTTCGAGAACTTCACGAAGGGGGCCAGATCCACCATGCCCGCCGCATGGATCATCCGCACGGCGATCGGCTCCTCGTCGGTCGCAAAGCCTCCGAGGGTCGCTTCGGCCCGGATCATTGCAAAGGACTGGCTGTAGATCCGGGCACCGTCGGTCTCAAAGGTGTGGGGCATGGATCTCTCGCAGGCTCGCCAGAACGTCGCCCGGCGCAAGACCGCGGGCCATCGGCGCATCGCAAACGCCGCCGTCGCGCACGAGATCGAACGCCCCGTCCCGACCGATGAGCGTGACGGTGGCGGATCCCGACCGCGCACAGCCTTTCGCGCATCCCGACACATGCAGCGAGCCCGACACCTCTCGCGCGAGCCTGGCCGCGAGGGCGCGGGTCTCCACCGTGGCATTCTCACAGGCCCCTGCTCCCGGACAGGCGTCCACCCGCAACAACGGATCGTCGGCGTCGCCGGAGAACCCGGGGCTCGCCGTGGTACGCCCGCCTTCCAGAAGGATCAGGCGCCACGGCGTGAGCCGGATCGCGCGCGCGCCGCTGTCGCGGACCAGCGCCGCGAGATCGCTTGCTGCAACCTGCCCGAACGGCGCACCCACGACAGGACCGAGTGGCGTGGTCCCCGCGACCAGAGGCGCGCCCGAAGGTGCGGGTGCCTCGCAGGCCCTCGCGTCGGGCGACAGGCCTCCGGCCTCCACGAGCCGCTTCATTCGGCCTGCCCTTGCGCCGCCCTGCGCCAGGAAGGACCGTGCCAGTTCCAAGGCCGCGTCCACCGCGTCCGACGCGCGCACGCGGCGCCCGAACCGCATGCCGTCCGCGCGCAGGATCAAGCCACCCGATGCCCCGCGCTCGATCCGCACATCGGCCGAAGCCCCCCAGAGGACAGGGGCATCTCCCGCATCTACCGCAAAGCCGAATTTTGCCGGAACGTCGGGTACTTCGCCGATCCGCGCCGTCAGCTCCTCCGCGAGCGCGAAGGTCGCATCCCCCGACCTCCACAGCGGGGCCACGAGGACGTTTCGCCGCGCTTCCTCCGCGGCACCCGCATCGAGCGCGCCAGTCCGGGCCAGCGCCTCCAGAAGCTCCGAATGCTCGGCCTCCCGCACCCCGCGCAGTTGCAGGTTCGCGCGCCGCGTGAACTCGAGGATCCCCGCGCCATGCGCGACCGCCGCCGCGCAAACCGCCAGAACCTGCTCGACAGTGAACCGCCCGAGACGCGGGCGCAGCCGCACGATCAGCCCGTCGCCCGAGACCATCGGCCGCCAGGCCCCCGGACACCAGCCCCTCGCCAGCGGGCGGTTCACGCGAGGCCCTCCACGATCGAGTTTCGCCGGCTGCGCCAGAGGCCGGAGGCGTGCAGCGCCCGAAAACGCGCCTCCATGGCAGCGCAGGCACCGGGATTTTCCGCCTCGAGAAAGGTCCGCACCTCGGCCCGCCCGAGGGTCGCGTCATGATAAAGATCGAAAAGATGCGGCTCCACGACGCCTGCCAGATGCGCAAAGGCCGCCAGATGGTCCAGGGTCGCCGCGATCTCCGCCCCCCCGCGGAACCGGTGGCGCATCATTCCCGCGACCCAGGCGGGATTTGCCGCCCGGCCCCGTACGACCCGTGCGATCTCTTCGCGCAGGGTGCGGACGCGCGGGGCCTCCGGGTTCGTGGCGTCCAGATGGTAGAGGGCCGCAGACCCGCCCGTCAGCCTCTGCGCTGCGGCAAAGCCTGCCTCGTGGCTCGCATAGTCCGCTGCGAGCAGCAGGTCCGTCTCGGGCAGGTCCTGCGGGTGGACGAACGCGTCCGCCTGTCGCAGCCGTGCCTCGATCCCCGCCCGGTCGGGACGCGTCGTCTCGCCGCAGATCTCCCAGTCGCTGCCCGCGAGCCAGGCCTCGCCGGCGCGCGTGCGGCCCTCGGCGGTGTAGTCCTCCACCGCGTCACCCATCCCGAGCCCGAACTGTGACGGGGCGGGACCGTAAACCCGCGCGCCCGCCGACCGGCCTGCGAACGGGTTCCAGTCCGCCGCCTCGTCGCGCGCGCTCAGCGTTCGCACAGCTTGGTCGAACAGCGCCGACAGCACGGGAAACACATCCCGAAACAGCCCCGAGACCCGCAGCGTCACATCGATGCGCGGCCGGTCGAGCAGGGCCAGCGGCAGGATCCCGATCCCCGAGACACGCTCGGATCCCTCGTCCCAGAGCGGTGTCACACCCATCAGATGCAGCGCCATCCCGAATTCCTCGCCGCCCGTGCGCATCGTGGCCGAGCCCCACAAATCCACGATCAGGCCCTTGGGATACTCTCCGTGATCCTGCAGGTGCCGACGCAAGAGCTCGTCCGCAAGGCGCACGCCCTGCGCCTGCGCGGCCCGCGACGGCACCGCACGCGGATCTGTGGTGAACATGTTGCGCCCGGTGGGCAGCACGTCCGTGCGGCCCCGCCACGGCGAGCCAGAGGGCCCGGGCTCCACGCGGCCCCCCGAGAGGGCCTCCAGCAGGCCCGCGCGCTCACCGGCCGCAGACAGGGCGGCGATCTCGGACGGGTCCCCCGCGTCGGCCCGGCCGAACACGTGCAGACCGTCGCCGAACTGCGTCTCCTTGACGTCGCAGACGAAGCGGTCGATCCGCGCCAGCGCCTCCTCGGCCGGCACGTTGTCGAGCGCCAAATCCGCCTCCAGGCCCAGCGCCTGCGCCTCGGACCGGATGTCGCCGATCAGCCGGTTCCGACGCGCAGGGTCGAGCCCGTCCGCGGTCGAGAATTCGTCGAGCAGCGTCTCGAGCAGCGCAGAGCCCGCAAGGCCCGCACCGCGTCGCAGGGGCGGCGGCGCATGCCCGAGCGTTACGGCACCGATCCGGCGCTTGGCTTGCGCCGCCTCGCCCGGATCATTGACGATGAACGGATAGATCACCGGCATCGCCCCCGTGAGCGCCTCTGGCCAGCAGGCCTCCGACAGCGCCACGGCCTTGCCCGGCAGCCATTCCAGCGTTCCGTGCGCGCCGACATGGACCAATGCGTCGATCCCGAGCGCGCGCAGCCAGAGATAGAAGGCGACATAGCCGTGCCGGGGCGTGCGGCGCAGATCGTGATAAAGGTCGGAGCGCTCCGCCACCTCGCCCCGCTCCGGCTGGAGCGCCACGAGAACCGACCCCCGCCAGACGGCCGCGAACCGGAACGCGCCGTCCGCCACCGAAGGGTCCGCGTCCGGCGCGCCCCAGGCCTGCGCCAGGTCAGCCCGAAGCCCCTCCGGAAGCGCCTCGAGCGCCGAGACGTAGTGGTGCACCGACCAAACCAGCGTCTCCGTCTCGAGCGATCCGCTCAGGTTCAGCGCGCCGCTCACCCGGTATCCGGCCTGCGCCATGTCCGCGAGGACCGCCTCGGCAGAGGCAAGCGCATCGAGACCGACCGCATGCGCCATCTGGTGTGCCTTGCCGGGATAGGTCGAGAGCACGAGCGCCACGCGCTTGTCGGCCGCGGGCGTCTGTCGCAGCCGGGCCCAGCCCAGCACGCGCTCGGCGATGGCCATGATGAGACGGGGCTCCGCGCGGTGCGCAATGCGGCTGAACTGCAACGCATCGTCCGCATCGCCTGCCTGCTTGAAAGATGCGGCACCGGCAAACAGCCGTCCGTCCACTTCCGGCAGCACGACATGCATCGCGAGATCGGCCGGCGACAACCCGCGGGACGCCTCGGCCCAGGCCGCCTGCGTCGATGTCGCGAGGGCGATCTGGAACACCGGCACGCCCGCCGCATCGAGCGGCGAGCCCTTTGCACCG
>JBBQYB010000094.1:0-13128 GCA_038209095.1 Rhodobacterales bacterium | reverse complement strand
CGGGGCGGGCACGAAGGTTGCAAGGGCGGGGTCCCAGACCGGGCGCGCGCCGAGATGGCAGGTTAGATGCAGCGTCGGGTTCCAGCCGCCCGAGACCGCGAGGCAATTGACGGGCACGTCGCGCCGCCCGGAGGCGTCGCGGACCGTGACGGAGGTCAGGGCCTTGCGCCCGGACGTGCCGATGACGGCAGCCCCGGTGAAGACCCGCCAGGGTCCGGAGGGTGGCACGGCATGCGCGCGCGTGTCGATGAGGGCCGCGACGTCGACGCCGGCCTGGGCGAGATCGAGGGCTGTGCGCCAGCCGTCGTCGTTGTTGGTGAAGACGGCCGTGCGCCCGGGGTTTGCCGCCCAGCGGTTGACATAGGCCCGGACGGCCCCCGCGAGCATGACGCCGGGGCGGTCGTTGTCCGGGAAGGCGATGGGACGCTCGATGGCACCGGCGGCGAGGATCGCGCGGGGGGCGTGGATGCGCCAGAAGCAATCGAGGGGCGCGTGTTCGGGCGGGGCCCCGAGATGGTGGGAGACGCGCTCCAGCGCGCCGTAGGTCTGTCCGTCGTGCACGCTGGTGACGGTGGTGCGCGGCATGAGGCGCACGGTGGGCAGGCTGGCAAGCTCGGCCACGGTCGCCGCCGCCCAGTCGGAGGCCGACCGGTCGTCGATCTCGTGACGCTCGGCGTTCAGCCGGCCGCCCATGCGGAAATCCTCGTCCGCGAGGATGACGCGCAGACCGGCGCGCCCGGCGGTGAGGGCCGCCATGAGACCGGCCGGACCCGCGCCGACGACCAGAAGATCGCAGAACGCGAAGGCCTTCTCCGAGCGGTCGTCGTCGCGCTGGCCGGAGAGCGCGCCGAGACCGGCGGCCCGCCGGATGAGCGGCTCGTAGACGCGCTCCCAGAAGCGGACGGGCCACATGAAGGTCTTGTAGTAGAAGCCTGCCCCGAGCAGGGGGGCAGCGAGGTCGTTGACGGACAGCAAGTCGAGACCGAGGGAGGGCCAGCGGTTCTGGCTGAAGGCGTTGAGGCCCGGATAGACCTCCTGGACGGTCGCGCGGGTGTTGGGCATGCGCCCTTCGCCGTGGCCGACGGTGACGAGGGCGTTGGGCTCCTCGGGGCCCGCGGAGAGCAGACCGCGCGGACGGTGGTACTTGAAGCTGCGCCCGACAAGGCGCACGCCGCTGGCCATGAGGGCCGAGGCGAGGGTGTCGCCGGGATGGGCCGCGAGATCGTGGCCGTCGAAGGTGACGGGCACCGTGGTCGTGCGGTCGATCTGGCCGCCGGCAGACAGGCGGCTCATCGGGCGGCCTCGCGCGCGAGGCCGACATCGAGGATCTCGTGGGTGCGGGTATCGCGGACCACGCGGAGCCAGGCGCGGCAGCCGCTGTCGTGTTGCCAGAGTTCGGCATGGGGGCCGGCCGGATTGTCTCGGAGGTGCAGATAAGCGTGCATCGCCTCCGGGCCTGCCCCTTCGTCCGGGCGGTCGATGAGCGTGGCGGCCCCGCGGAAGGTGAATTCGCGCAGATCGCGGGAGCCGCAGAGGGGGCAGGCGATGCGCATGTCAGTGGAGGTTGTGCTGGGAGCCGGTGCCTTCCTCGTCGAGCACGAGGCCCGTCGAGAAACGCGCGAAGCCGAGTTTGGTGGCGGCAGGGTGCGGGGTGCCCGTGGCGATCAGATGGGCAAAGCAATCGCCCGAGGCCGGCGTCGCCTTGAAGCCGCCGTAGCACCAGCCGCCGTTGAAAAAGAGGCCCTCGACGGGGGTCTTGTCGATGATGGGTGAGCCGTCGGGGGACATGTCCATGATCCCGCCCCAGCTGCGCAGCACCCGGGCCTTGCCGATCATGGGCATGAGCGCCATGCCGGCCTCCATCACGTGCTCGACCATGGGCAGGTTTCCGCGCGACGCGTAGGAATTGTAGAAATCGATGTCGCCGCCGAACACCAGCCCGCCCTTGTCAGACTGGCTGATGTAGAAATGCCCCATGCCGAAGGTCACGACGCAGGGCAAGAGCGGTTTCAGCCCCTCGGTCACGAAGGCCTGGAGAATGTGGCTCTCGATGGGGAGCGAGAGGCCCGCCATCTGGCCCACCTGGGAAGAGCGGCCGGCGACGGCGAGGCCGACCTTGGGGGCCGCGATATAGCCGCGGGTGGTCTCGACGCCGCGGATGCGGCCGGCCTCGATGCGAAAGCCGGTGACCTCGCAGTTCTGGATGAGATCGACGCCGCGCCGGTCTGCCGCGCGGGCGAAGCCCCAGGCGACGGCATCGTGGCGCGCGGTGCCGGCGCGGCGTTGCAGGAGGCCGCCGTAGACCGGGAAGCGCAGGTCGTCGAAGTTGAGGAAGGGCAGCATCGCCTGCACCTGATCGCGGGTCAGGAGTTCGGCGTCGTCGCCCTGAAGGCGGATCTGGTTGCCGCGCCGGGCGGCGGCGTCGCGCTGGCCGTCGGAGTGGAAGAGGTTCACCACGCCGCGCTGCGACATCATGACGTTGTAGTTGAGGTCCTGTTCCAGCCCCTCCCAGAGCTTGAGCGAATGGGAGTAGAATTCGGAGTTGCCGCGCAAGAGGTAATTCGCGCGCACGATGGTGGTGTTGCGCCCGACGTTGCCCTGGCCGAGGGCGCCGCGCTCCAGCACGGCGATCCGGGTCAGGCCGTGGCGTTTGGCGAGGTAATGCGCCGTGGCGAGCCCGTGCCCGCCGCCCCCGACAATGAGCGCGTCATAGGCGGGCTTCGGCGTCGGGTCGCGCCAGACGGGTGCCCAGTTGCGGTCGCCGGTGACGGCGTTGCGCAGGATCTGGAGAGCGGAATAGCGCAAGGGATCATCCTGCTGTTTGCGCCAAGAAAGCCTGTGGGTGCTTCGCCCGCAAGAGGGATTATCGGCGCGGCTCAGCAGTCGAGGGTGGTCTCGGTTTCCCAGCGGGTGAAGTGGGCAGCGTAGTCGCGCCATTCGCCGTGCTTGAGCCGGGCGAAGGCAGAACTCGTCCCGGCCCAGGGGCCGGTCGAGAACAGCGGATCCGCCTCCAGCGCGCGCAGGGCGTCGAGGAGGTTCAGAGGCAGGCGGGGCACGTCGGTGAGCGTGTGGCCTTCGGCATACATGTCGATGTCGAGGCGCGGGCCGGGATCGCGGGCGGCGTCGATCCCGTCGAGCCCTGCGGCGAGGATCGCCGCGGGCAGGAGGTAGGGATTGGCCGCCCCGTCCGCGAGACGCAGTTCCAGCCGGCCGGGGCCCGGGATGCGCAGCATGTGGGTGCGGTTGTTGCCGCCGTAGGAGATGGTGTTCGGGGCCCAGGTCGAGCCCGAATGGGTGCGCGGGGCGTTGAGGCGCTTGTAGCTGTTCACGGTGGGGTTCGTGATCGCACAGAGCGCCGGGGCGTGGTGGAGGAGGCCGCCGAGGAACTTGTAGGCTGTGGGCGAGAGGCCCAGCGCGCCATTCGGGTCCGCGAAGACGTTGTCGTCGCCGTTCCAGAGGCTGAGATGCGCGTGACAGCCGTTTCCGGTCAGATCGGCGAAGGGTTTCGGCATGAAGGTCGCGCGCAGGCCGTGCTTTTCGGCGATGGAGCGGGTCATGTACTTGAAGAAGGCGTGGCGGTCGGCGGTGACGAGGGCGTCGGCGTAGCCCCAGTTCATCTCGAACTGGCCGTTCGCGTCCTCGTGGTCGGTCTGGTAGGGGCCCCAGCCGAGGGTCTGCATCGCGTCGCAGATCTCGCGGATGACGTCGTAGCGGCGCATGAGGGCGGAGACATCGTAGCAGGGTTTGACCTGGGTGTCGGCGGGATCGGCGATGGCGGAGCCGTCCGGGGCGATGAGGAAGAACTCGCATTCGACGCCGTGCCGGAGTGAGAGGCCCCGGGTCGTGGCGGCGTCCACGACGCGTCTGAGGGTGTTGCGCGGGGCCTGGGCGAGCGGTGCGCCGTTCATGTGGAGATCGGCGGCGAGCCAGCCCACCTCGGGCTTCCAGGGCAACTGGATCAGCGTGGCGGGGTCGGGGACGGCGAAGACGTCGGGATGGGCGGGGTTCAGGTCGAGCCAACTCGCGAAGCCCGCAAAGCCCGCGCCCTCGGCGGCCATGTCCGCGATGGCGGAGGCGGGCACGAGCTTGGCGCGCATGACGCCAAAGAGATCGGTGTAGGCGATGAGGAAGTAGCGGATATCGAGGCGTCTCGCCTCCTCTGCCAGGTCGGTGGTCATGCGGCCCTGCCCCCTCGATGATGCTCACCGCAGGGACTATGCCCGCCCGGCCGTGCGATCCGCAAGGCGGGAGGCGTGCGAGGGTCGATCCGGGGGCCGGGACGTGGTAGCGGACGTGTCCGGTCGAGAGCCGGAGCACCGTTTCGGGGATGCCATGCTTTCCTATCAGCACGCCTATCACGCCGGGAATCCCGCGGATCTGCACAAGCACATGGCGCTGGCGGAGTTGCTCGGGATGATGACGCAGAAGACGCGGGGGATTTCCTACGCGGAGACCCATGCGGGGCGTGGGCTCTATGATCTCGCGAGCCCGGAGGCGTTGAAGACCGGCGAGGCCGCGGGCGGCGTGGCGCGGATCGTGGTGGATCCGGCGACGCCGTATGGGCGGGCGCTCGGGCTTGCGCGCGATCTTCGAGGACAGGCGGCGTATCCGGGGTCGCCCTTGATCGCGCGGCTCCTGTTGCGTCCCCAGGACCGCCTGACGCTGATGGAACTGCATCCCGGCGAGCATGTGGCCCTGCGGGCGGCACTGGCCGGGGACGGCGTCGCGATCCATCGCCGCGATGGATACGCTGGTCTGCTCGGGCTCGCGCCGCTCCTGCCGCGAAAGGGACTGGTGCTGGTCGATCCGTCCTATGAGGTGAAGAGCGAGTACGAAACTGCGGCGGAGTTCACCCGGCATCTGGTCCTGAGGTGGCCGCAGGCCTCGGTGATGATCTGGTATCCCGTCCTGGCCGCGGAGCGGCACGCGGATCTGATCGGGGGGCTGGCCCCCCTGCCCCATCTGCGCCACGAGGTGGTCTTTTGCGAGGCTCCTGCGCGCGGCATGACGGGATCAGGGCTTTTGCTGGTCAACGCGCCCCATGGGGCGGGCCGCATCTTCGAGCGGGTCCTGGCGCAGGGGGCCGGCGTTTTTGCCGGTCCGACGCGGGTTGGTACCTGACGGTGGCGGGATCGCCCGGTAAGGTTACCGGCACGGAGCCGTTGCGAGACGAAAACCGGGAGGCTAGACCGGAAGAATGAACAAACTTCTTACACTGAATTCTCGGATCTGGCCTCTCGCGACCCTGATGGTCCTCGGGGCGATCACGGTCCTGAGCCTGATCCCCCTGCCCCATGGGCATGGGGCTGGGTCGGGGCTCAACGACGACAAGGTCCAGCATCTGATTGCCTATGGCAGCCTCGCCCTGCCGGTGGCGCTGGCCCGACCGCGGGGCTGGGTGTGGGTGCTGCTCGGGATGGCCGCCTGGGGTGGGATGATCGAGATCCTGCAGCCTTACGTCAACCGCGAGGCCAACCTGCCCGATCTGGTGGCGAACGGCATGGGCGTGGTGCTCGGGTTCCTCGTCGCGCAGTCGCTGAGGCGTCTCGCGGGTCCGCAGACCGGCTCTGCGGCCCGCGGTCAGTAGAAGCGCAGATCGGCCACGGCGATCTCGACCGGTCCGGGCCGGCCGATGGCGATGATGCCGATCCGGCGCAGGCGCGCGGGATCGAGGGGTGCCTCGATTCTGTGGGGCACGAAGGTACCGAAAGGGATCCAGAAGGTTTGCCAGGATGCCGAGGTGGAGATCGTGGCTCGATAGCTCTGCCAGGGTCGCCGCACGTCCGTGGTGCGCAGGTGCACGCCGTAATCGCCGCCGTCGCCTGCGACGGTGAGAGAGAGGCCCGAGTATCCCGAGGCGTCGACGGCGCTGCCGTCCGATGCGAGATCGAGCGCCATCTGGACAAAGCCGCCGTTGTTTTCGAGGCTGACGGTTCCGGTGAGACGCAGGGCGCGCCTTGACGCCATCTCGACGGGGCGCAGCGCCCCCACAGAGACGCCGCCCATGACGCCGTCGCTGAGCAGCGCCCAGGTCGCCCCGTTCGAGGCGCGTGTCGGATCGGTGAAATCGTCGATGAGGGGGGTCATGGCGCGGTGCTCTCCGGTGGGGTCGGGATTGGGTGCGGACGCCGGCGGGACTTCGAGGACGGATGTTGGCCGATGGCGCGCAGCCCAGCGGCCTTGGCGCGGTGGTGGCCACGGGAACGATCCGGTCCGCTGGCCGGAGGGGGCGGTCTCAACACCAGCCCCCGCGCAGGCCGCCGAGATAGCGCCGGCCGTGCCCCTCCGAGACCATGGCGGCCGCGACGCGCACGCCGCCTGCCCTGAGATCGACGAGCGCGCGGTCGTATTTGTCGGAGCCGAGGAATGCGGCCTCGATCGGGCGACGTGCCGCGATGCGTGCGAGGGCGTCGCGTGCTTCGGCAGCGGCCTGCGCCTCCGCGGCGCAGTGCGGTGAATGGAGTTCGGGCGCATCGTACCCGGTCAGGCGGGCCCGGACCGCCGGGCCGCCGGCGCAGGCGATGTCGAGAGTGTCGCCGTCGATCACGCGCAGGATGCGGCATCCGGCCTCCATGGTTCGCAAGTCCGAGCGCAGGTCGTCCGCGACGGGGGCCAGCAGCGCCCCGCCCGCCAGCAAGGCGGTCCAGACGAGCGCGTAGACCGCCCGGCGCGCCGGACTGACGCGCGGCGCGCGGCGGGTGTAACGTCGGGGGCCAGCCCACCGCCGTCTCATGCGGCTGAGGTGCCCGAATGCGGGGGCCCTGCGGTCTGGCGTGCGGGATCCCGCATCACCGGCCGGCCAGCGCCTCGGCCTTTGCGGTGAGGTCGAGCGTCCGCAGGGCGGTGTGCCGCATCAGGCACTCCGGCCCGATCATGCGCGCGATGGAGCCGTCGGACCAGAGGTTGACCTCCTGCCGGCAATCGGCGTCGCGAAAGGCGATCCAGGCGCGCTGGGCGGTGCGCAGGTCGTCCTGCGGGGAGACGGCCGATCCGGACGTGTCGCCCGGCGGCGCGAGGCCCGCGACCGTGTCCAGCAGATCCGTGTAGCGCGCGTTGAGGAGCCGGTCCCAGACCACGAGTTCGGCCTCGAAACAGGACGCAATGCGGTAGGTTGTCTGGTCGGTGGCGAGACAGGGCTCCGAGACGGCACCGATGCAGGCGCGCCGGGCCTCAGGATCCGGGGCGGCGACGAGGCAATCGGCGACGGGGGCATCTTCGGCGGTGTCCTGGGCTGCGGCGGCAGGGGCGAGGAGTGCGAGGATCAGAGCCGCGATCATCGTCCCGGACCCGAGCCGGACTGGCTGGCGGCACATCAGGGGGCCGGAGGTTGCGGGGTCATCGCGAGCCGGTCGAGATCGTAGCCGCTCTCGGCGAGGGCCGCGCGGGCGGCTTGGAGGTCCTGCGGCGCGATGTCGGGCGTGCGCGACAGGATCCAGCCGGCCGAACCGGAGGGGACGGCCACCACGGCCGTGCGGTAGTCCTCGTCGAGATGGATGATCCAGTAGTCGCCCTCGATGGGTATCCAGCGCGAGAAGCGGACCTTGAGGCGGGCGTTGGAGGGATCGGTGCTGCGGGCGATGGCGCGCGCCTCTTCGCGCGGGCCGTCGAGCCTGTCCTCGCGGCAGGCATTGAGCACGTCGACGTCGCCGTCGGGGCGAAGCGCGTAGTCGGCGGTCACCCCGGTGCAGCCGTCCTGGAACCAGACGGGAAAGCGCGCGATCTCGTACCAGCGGCCGGCGTAGCGGGTAAGATCCACGCTCTCGACCGGGGTGATCGGAGCCGCGGTGTCGCGGTAGGTATCCCCGCAGGCGGCGAGCCCGAGGAGGGCCATCAGGAGGAGGGGACGGAGCATGGGGGGCCTTGCGTTCGGACGGGGTTTCGCACCCCTGCGCGGACCTCTATAAGCCGCGAGCCCCACCGCCTCAAGGAACCGTCATGCGCAAGGCCGAGATCACCCGCTCCACCGCCGAGACCGCGATCCGGGTCCGGATCGATCTGGACGGCACGGGCGCGCGGTCGATGGCGACCGGCGTGGGGTTCTTCGACCACATGCTCGACCAGCTGGCGCGGCATTCCATGATCGACATGGAGGTGACGGCGGAGGGCGACCGGCACATCGACGACCATCACACGGTGGAGGATACAGGGATCGCCCTCGGGCGGGCGCTGGCGGAGGCGCTGGGGGACAAGGCGGGCATCCGGCGCTACGGGTCGTGCCTGTTGCCGATGGACGAGACACTGGTGCGCGCGGCGCTCGATCTGAGCGGGCGGCCGTTCCTGGTCTGGCGTGTCGGGTTCGGGACCGAGAAGATCGGCACGTTCGACACGCAGTTGGTGCGGGAGTTCTTTACCGCACTCGCGATGAACGCGGGCCTGACGCTGAACGTTGCCTGCCTCGACGGCGAGAACAGCCATCACGTGGCGGAGGCGTGCTTCAAGGCCGTGGCGCAGGCCCTGCGGATGGCGGTGGAGCCCGATCCGCGGGCGACGGGGGTGCCCTCGACCAAGGGCACGCTGAGCGGATGACGACCGTCATCGTCGATTACGAGAGCGGGAACCTGCATTCCGCGGAAAAGAGCTTTCAGCGCATGGCCCGCGAGACCGGCAGTGCCGCGGTCGTGGTGTCGGGCGCACCGGAGGTCGTGGCGCGGGCGGACCGGATCGTGCTGCCGGGGGTGGGAGCCTTTGCGGATTGCCGGGCGGGGCTGAGGGTGCGCAGCGGGCTGTTCGAGGCGATCGAGGAGCGGGTTGTGCGCGACGGAGTTCCGTTTCTGGGGATCTGCGTCGGCATGCAGATGATGGCGGGCGTCGGGCGCGAACACGGCTCGACGCCCGGTTTCGGCTGGATCCCCGGCGAGGTGGTGCGCATCCGTCCCGCGGGCGCGGGGCTGAAGGTGCCGCACATGGGATGGAACGCGCTGGAGATCGGGACGGCCCATCCGGTGCTCGCCGGCATCGAGACCGGCGACCATGCGTATTTCGTGCATTCCTATCACTTTGAGGCGTCGGAGCCCGCCCATGTTCTGGCGCGCACCGATCACGGGGGGCCGGTGACGGCGGTTGTCGCGCGCGACAACCTGATCGGGACGCAATTTCACCCGGAAAAGAGCCAGACCACGGGCCTGCGGCTGATCGCGAACTTTCTTGGCTGGCGGCCCTGACAGGCCTCGTGCTTGCACAAGCGGCCGCCTCGCCATAGCTTTCGCCGCGCAGCAAACGCAGGGAGCACCGCGATGGCGCAGGCGAAGACGAGCGACGCGATCAAGCCGATCAACCTCGCCCTCCAGGGGGGTGGATCCCACGGGGCGCTTACCTGGGGGGTGATCGACCGGCTGCTCGAGGAGCCGCGGCTCGCGATCCGGGGCGTGAGCGGGACGAGTGCGGGGGCGATGAACGCGGTGGTCCTCGCGGACGGATACGCGCGGGACGGCGCGGAAGGCGCGCGCAAGGCGCTCGCGGCCTTCTGGCGCGCGGTGAGCGACGCGGCCCGGCTGTCGCCGATCCAGCGCTCGGCCTGGGACCGCGTGCTCGGGCGCTTCAGCCTCGATCACTCGCCGGGATATCTGTTCATGGAGGGCATGAGCCGGATCTTCTCGCCCTACGAGACCAATCCGCTGGGGCTGAACCCGTTGCGCGATCTGGTGGAGAAGCTGGTGGATTTCGAGCAGGTCAACTGCTGCCAGCAGATCGAGGTGCACGTGACGGCCACCAACGTGCGCACGGGCCAGCCGCGGATCTTCTCCAAGGGCGAGGTGACGCTCGATGCCGTGATGGCGTCGGCCTGCCTGCCGCAGATGTACCCGGCGGTCGAGATCGACGGCGAGGCCTATTGGGACGGCGGGTTCACCGGCAATCCGGCGCTCTATCCGCTGGTCGAGAGCGCGCTCTCGCCCGACATCCTGCTGGTGCAGATCAACCCGGTCCTGCGCGAGGAACTGCCGCGCACGGCGCGCGAGATCATCAACCGGGTCAATGAGATCAGCTTCAACTCGAGCCTCATCAAGGAATTGCGCGCGATCCTGCTGATGCAGCGCGCGATCGCCGCCCAGGACATCGACCTGGGGGCGAAGGGGAAGACCTATCTGCACATCATCCACGCGGCCGACGACGTGCGGGACCTGTCGGCGTCGAGCAAGCTGAACGCGGAATGGGCCTATCTCCAGAAGCTGTTCCATCGCGGGCGGGACTGGGCCGACGATTGGCTGGCCAAGAACTTCGACCGGATCGGGAGCGGGTCGACCATGGATCTCGAGGAGTTGTTCGCGCCCGCTCCGGTGAAGCCCGGGCTGCACGAGGCCTCCTGAGTGCCGACGGTTTGGTCGCGTGCGGAGGTCTGTCCACGCGTGGACAAACTTGTAAGCGTCTGAAATGAATAGACTTTCCAGTTCCCATTAACCGGATTGAAACCTGTCCGCCGCGCGGCGCGGGCCGTCAGCATCGGGCCTGAAGGGCGGTGGGCCCCGTGTCGATGCGGTCCGGTGGTTCGACCCGGCTTTGCAGCGCGAATGAAACCTAGTATCAGGCGGTTACCCTCCTGCGAGTAGACCCCAGCGATGATCCTCTATCCCGCCATCGACCTGAAGGATGGCCAATGCGTGCGGCTGCTCCGCGGCGACATGGCGGCCGCGACCGTGTTCGGCGCGGACCCGGCGGCGCAGGCGCGTGCCTTCGTCGAGGCAGGGTGCCGGTGGCTGCATCTGGTCGATCTCAACGGGGCCTTTGCGGGCGCACCGGTCAACGGGGCCGCCGTGGAGGCGATCCTCGCGGCGGTTGAGGTGCCGGTGCAACTCGGCGGGGGCATTCGCGACCGGGCGGTGCTGGAGGACTGGCTCGCGCGGGGCGTGGCGCGCGTGATCCTCGGGACGGCGGCGGTGCGCGATCCTGCCTTCGTGAGGGCGGCGGCACGGGCGCATCCCGGGCGAGTGGCGGTGGGCATCGACGCGCGCGGGGGCCGGGTTGCGGTGGCGGGCTGGGCGGAGGAGACCGAGATCGATGCGGTGGATCTCGCGCGGCGGTTCGAGGACGCGGGCGTGGCCGCGATCATCTATACCGACATCGATCGCGACGGGGCGATGGCAGGGCCGAACGTGGCGGCGACGGCGGCGCTGGCGCGCGCGGTGGCGATTCCGGTCATCGCGAGTGGTGGCGTGGCCTCCCTCGGGGATCTGCGGGCCTTGCGTGATTGCGGCGTGCCGCTCGATGGCGCGATTTCGGGGCGCGCGCTTTACGAGGGCAAGCTCGATCTCGGGGCGGCGGTGCGTCTTCTGGAAGGCGTGGCGGGATGCTGAAGGTGCGGGTCATTCCCTGTCTCGACGTGAAGGACGGGCGGGTGGTGAAAGGGGTAAATTTCGAGGGCTTGCGGGATGCGGGCGATCCGGTGGAGGCGGCACGGGCCTATGACGCGGCGGGCGCGGACGAATTGTGTTTTCTCGACATCGCGGCGAGCCTCGAGAACCGCGGCACGCTGCTTGATCTCGCGAGCCGGACGGCGGAGCGGTGCTTCATGCCGCTGACGGTGGGGGGCGGCGTGCGCACGCCCGAGGACGTGCGGGCGCTGTTGCTGGCGGGGGCGGACAAGGTGAGCTTCAATTCGGCGGCCGTGGCGACGTCCGACGTGGTCAATGCGGCCGCGGACAAGTTCGGGGCGCAGTGCATTGTGGTGGCGATCGATGCGAAGACCGTCGGGCCGGGGCGCTGGGAGGTCTTTACCCATGGCGGCACGCGGCCCACGGGGATCGACGCGGTGGCGTTCGCGCGCGACATGGCGGCGCGCGGCGCGGGCGAGATCCTGCTGACGTCGATGGACCGGGACGGGACGCAGAAGGGCTATAACCTCGGGCTGACCCGGGCGGTGGCGGATGCCGTGCCGGTGCCGGTGATCGCCTCGGGCGGCGTGGGCACCTTGCGGCATCTGGTGGAGGGGGTGACGCTGGGGCATGCCTCGGCGGTGCTCGCGGCTTCGATCTTTCATTTCGGGACGCATACGATCGCGTCGGCGAAGGCCGCCATGGCGGAGGCCGGCGTGCCGGTGCGGCTCGCGTGAGCGTGCTCGAGCGGCTGGAGGCGGTGATCGCGGCGCGCGACGGCGGCGATCCGGCGCAGTCGCATACCGCGGGTCTGCTCGCGAAGGGGGTGGGCAAATGCGCGGAGAAGTTCGGCGAGGAGGCCGTGGAGACCATCGTGGCGGCCGTGCAGGGCGACAGGGCTGCCTTGGCCGCGGAGGCGGCGGATGCGGTCTTTCACCTCCTGGTGGTCTTGCGCGCGGCGGGCGTGGACTGGGCGGATGTGGTGCGCGAGCTGGAGCGACGCGAGGGACGCTCGGGCGTGGCGGAGAAGGCGTCCCGCCCGTCCTGAAGGCTCAGGCCGGAGCCCTCGATCCCGCCTCGGCGAGGTGCCTCTCGAAGTAGGCGATGGTCCGGCGCAGACCTTCGTCGAGATTGATGGCGGGCGTCCAGTCCAGGATCAGGCTTGCGCGGGTGATGTCGGGCTGGCGCTGGGTCGGGTCGTTCTCGGGCAACGGCAGATGGGTGAGGGTCGAGCGCGAGTCGGTCAGCGCGAGGATCCTCTCCGCCAGCTCGCGGATGGTGAACTCGCCGGGGTTGCCGAGATTGATCGGGCCCGTGATGTCGTCGGGGGTGTCCATGAAGGCGATGAGGCCGTCCACGAGGTCGTCGACATAGGCGAAGCTGCGGGTCTGGGAGCCGTCGCCGTAGAGGGTGATGGGCAGGCCGCGCAGGGCCTGGACGATGAAGTTAGACACGACGCGCCCGTCGTCGGGATGCATGCGCGGCCCGTAGGTGTTGAAGATGCGCGCGACCTTGATGCGCACCCCGTGCTGGCGGTGGTAGTCGAAGCAGAGGGTCTCGGCGCAGCGCTTGCCCTCGTCGTAGCAGGATCGCGGGCCGATGGGATTGACGTTGCCCCAGTAGTCTTCGGTCTGGGGGTGCTGCTGCGGATCGCCGTAGACCTCGGAGGTGGAGGCCTGGAGGAGCCGCGCGCCAGTGCGCTTGGCGAGGCCGAGCATGTTGATGGCGCCGTGGACGGAGGTCTTGGTGGTCTGGACGGGGTCGTACTGGTAGTGCACCGGCGAGGCGGGACAGGCGAGGTTGTAGATCCGGTCGACCTCGA
>JBBQYB010000093.1:0-13176 GCA_038209095.1 Rhodobacterales bacterium | reverse complement strand
ACCGTGCGGTTCACCCGGCTGATCAAGGCGGCCGTGCCCTACGAGGAACGCGTCGGCGTGATCGAGGCACTGTGGCGCGTGGCCTTTGCGGACGGCCTTCACGCCGAGGAACGTGCCTTCCTCAGGCTGGTGGCAAACCTGATCGGCGTCACCGACCAGGACAGCGGCCTCGCCCGCCAGCGGGTCGTGGGCGACGATCCGCGGGAGTGATCGACAATCCGACGGCATCGGTGCGAAGGCCTTTCGATCCGGTTAATAAGACAAATTTTCCCGAACGATATCAGCAGCTTGACTATTTGTCCACGCGTGGACAAACGGCTACCCGATGGTCCCGTCCGGTCTCATCCCGTGGAGCCACCGCATCCGCCCGGCGAGATCGGGCGCGCCGAAGGCGAGCGAGCCCAGCACCACGGTCTGCGCACCCGCCGCCCGCAGCAGCGGCACGGTCGTCTCCCGGATGCCTCCGTCCGCGCAAAGCAGGATGCGCCGCCCGGACTTTGCGATCAGCGCCGCCGCCTGTTTCAGCCGCGCGCCCGCGTCGGGATCGAGCCCCTGCCCCTTGACGCCGATGGCGGTGCCGAGAAGGGTCAGCGCGTTGAGCCGCGGCAGCCACCGGACGGCGCGCTCCACCGGCGTCTCCACCCGCAGAACCATGCCTGCGGCCACACCGAGTGCCTTGAGCCGGTCGAGGGCCGCCTCCGCCACGGCGTCGTTCTCCGCGTGCAGGCTGATGAGATCGGCTCCCGCTTCGGCGAACTGATCGATCTGCGCGAGAACGGCCCCGTCCTCGACCATCAGATGCACATGGAACGGGATCTCGGTCTCTCCGCGCAGGCGTGCGACGAGGTCGGGAAAGAAGAGGTATGCCGGCGCGAACACCCCGTCCGCCACGTCGAGATGCAGGATGTCCGCATGGGGTCCGATGCGGGCAAGCTCAACGCCGAGGTTGATCAGATCGGCTGACCACATCGAGAATTCGCCCAGAAGGCGGTCTTGCGGCAGGCGTTCGATCCAGCCGCGCGCGGGTCGGGCCATGTCAGATCTCCTCCAGAAAGGCGCTCACGGCGGCCCGGATCGCCGCCAGATGCGCCGGTTTGTCCCGCCCTTTCGGCGGCAACTGCACATACCGCGCGTCCGGGATCAGGCCTGCGAGATCCCGCGCGAGCGCCTCGGGATGGATCTCGTCCTCCGCCACCCCGCAGACCAGGGCCGGCACCTTCAGGGCCGCGATCCCGGCTTCGGTGACACCCGGGCCGTCCGCCGCGATCGCCCCGAGCAGGGATGCGCTCACGTGACCGTCGAACATGCCCCCGAGCGAGGCGAGATTGTCGGGCGATGCCTCCGCGAGCCGCGCCGCCGTCGCCCCGCTAAGAAAGAGCGCCCGCGCCCGGTCGGGCGGATGGCGGGCGAGCAACGCCGCCACCTCGGCCACGGCGGCCATGTTCGCGGGCTCCGGCACGCTCCCCCAGGCCGGCCGCACGAGGATCAGGGCCACGACGAGGTCGGGCCGGACCACCGCGAGGCGCAGCGCGATCGCGGCTCCCATGGAGATGCCGCCGACCGCGGCGGGCCGGGGCAGATCGCCGAGGAGTGCTGCCACGTGACCCGCGAACCCCGCGATGGAGGGTGCCGCATCTCCGGGCGACGCCCCATGTCCCGGGCAGTCCAGCGTGATGCGCCGGAACCGTGCGGACCGGGGAAACGCCTCTGCCGCCTGGCTCGCGTCGCCCCCCAGCCCGTGCTGGAAGACGACCGCCCGCCCCGGCCCGCCCGCGTCGTGGACCGCAAGCGCGAGGTCGCCGCGTCGGAGCCAACCCGTGGGCGTCATACGGCGATCAGGGCCGAGAGGTGCCGCGCCACGGCCGGGGCCTGCGCGGCCGTCAGGCCGTGTGCCACGAGATCGCCGTCGAAGCCCGCAACCCGAAGATCGCGAATGAACCGGCCGAAATCGACCAGACCGCAGCCGGCCGGCACCACCGCGCCGTCGCTGTCGCGATCTTTGGCATGGGCGAGGACGATGCGCGGCCCGAGCATGTCCACCGCCCGCGCGATCACGTCACCGGCCTCGGACGGCGCGGCCTCGATCAGGTTGGCCGGATCGAGCACGATGCCGAGGTTCGGCGAGGCGATCTCCGACAAAAGCCGGCGCGCCGACGCCGCCGTGTCCACGACGTTGCCGGCTTCGGGCTCGATCCCGAGCATCACTCCGTGCGATTCGGCCATCCCGGCGGCCCGTGCCATCTCCCCGAGCAGGTCGCGCCAGGCCTCGGGGCCGGCGTTCTCCGGATGGAAGCGCCACGGATCGTCCGGGTTCCGCGTCCCGGTGCACAGGGTGACGAGGGGGGCCCCCATCACGGCCGCCGCCGCGAGCAGCCCGTCCAGACGGCGCAACCCGGTCTCGCGCACCTGCGGGTCGGGGTGGATCATGTTGTAGGTTCCCGACAGGGCCGAGATCGCGATACCCGTCTGCCCCGCGGCCTCTGCCACCGCGCGTGCCGTCCCCGCCGGCACCGCATCGGGCATCGCAGGCAGCCCAGAGCAGACCATGTTGTATTGCACGCAGGCAAACCCCGCCGCCCGAGCCGCCCCGAGCACGGCGGCAGGCTCAGATCCCGGAAAGGTCTTCGCGAAGATGCCGAGCCGCATCAGACCTCCCCCGAGACATCCGCGAGCCGCACGGCGCGCCCCTGGCGCACGGACTGCGCGATCGCAGCCATCGCGCGGACGGAGGCCACGCCGTCCTCCAGCGAGGCTCCGATCATCGGCGCGCCATGGAGGATCACGTCCGCGAACCCTTCGAGCTGCCGGCGGTAGAAATGCCCGTCCGCCCCGAGCACGCGGCGCACCCCGCCCTCGGCCTCAAGGAAGATGTCGACTTCGGACGTCCTGTAATACCACGGGTTGAAGGTCTTGCCCACGATCGAGCCATGCTCGCCATAGACCTGGAACCCTTCGTGCCAGTCCATCCGGACCGCCACCGTGAGGTCGAGATGGCCGAGCGCGCCCCTCTCGAATTCCACGTCCACGAACCAGCAGCGCATCCCGGCCTGCGTCGAAAGGCGGGCCTCGACCGCGCGGATCGGGCCCGCGAGGTACCGGGCCGTGTCCACCAGATGGCTGCCGTGGGCGAGCATGTAGTACCGCTCCAGGTCGGCCTTGGGATCGCCGGCCGGTTTGCGCGCGGTATCGCTGCGGAGGATCAGCGGCTGGACGGCATCGGTCATCGCATAGCGGTGCGTGCTGTCGCAATACCAGGCCTTGAGGGCCGCCATCGCGCCCATGTCCTCGAGGATGAAGCGCCGCGCCGCCTCGAGGCCCGCATCGAAGCGTTTCATGTGCCCCACCTGCAGGACGCATCCCGAGGCCGCGGCCACCGCACGCAGGCTCTCGGCCTCCTCCACCGAGGTCGCGAGCGGCTTTTCGCAGAGCACGTGCTTGCCGGCCTCCAACGCGCGGCGGGCTGCGGGCACGTGGAAAGCGTCGGAGGTCGCAATGATGACGGCCTCCAGATCCCCGTCCGCCAGCATGGCATCGTAATCGGCATAGTCGCGTTCGGGGGCATGGGTCGCGACCATCCGGGCCCGCAGATCCTCCGCCACGTCGCAGATCGCATGGAGCGTCGCGTTGCGCGCCTTGGCGCAGCTCTCGAAATGCGCGGCCTGCGCGATCGGCCCGCAGCCGAGCACGCCCACCCGCAGCAATCGGTCCTCCTTCACGGGCATGCCGCATCGCCGCAGGCGAACCTGTAGCGCCGGACGACCGCGCCGATCAGGCTGCGAATGAGCGCCTCGGCGCCTGCAGCAGGCGCGGCCCTGGAACCCGTCGTAGCCCCGGCTGGCCCGTCGGGCAGGCTGCGAACCTTGTCGAGCAGGTCCGCCACCGCCCCGGACACCGTCGGACGACCCCAATAGTAGCGCACGCGGTCGGCATATCCGCCGAGCAGACGGGCCTCGAGTCCGGGCCCGGGAGCTACATGGGCGCGCCACTGCGAGGGGTCGTCGCGCATCGCCGCGAGCAGCGCCTCCGGGATGTCGCTCGCGATGCCAGCCTCGTCGGCGAGGCGCGCGAGGGTCATGACCGCCTCGCGGTAGGCATGGGTGAGTTCGGGCCCGACCTTCAGGATCGCGAACCGGCTCGCCACCATGGCGCGCAGGGCTTCGGCGGTCTGATAATCCGTCGAATGCGCCTCGAACGCCGGACCCTCCGCGGAAGAGACGGTCGCGAGCGCCACTGTTGCATCGGGATCGAAGGGCTCGACGGCCTCGTTGCTGAAATCCGCCCCCGAGCGCACCACCACGGCCGCGACCCGCTCGAAGGCGGCCCCGAGGCCGCGCGCCGTGAAGGCCGCCCGGTGCGCCTCCAGCGTGACCCGTAGCGCGGCCGGATCCGTCACGGCGGCGTCATGCGTGTCGCCGGTCTCGCCCCCCGGTGCGGGCACCTCCGTGCCGATGACATAGTCGAGCGGGCGGCCCGCGGCTGCTGCCTCGGCGACCCGTGCGAGATCGGCGGCGCGCGCCGCCATCGTGTCCTCGGACAGCGCCTCGTCGTCGGCGCAGGGCATGGAGGCGTCCAGATGGATCTTCGTGAAGCCCGCCTCCACATAGGCCGCAACCATGGCCCGCGCCTTGTCCATCGCCGCGTCGGCGGATCCCGCCTTCCAGGGATTAGGGCCGAGGTGGTCGCCCCCGAGGATGATCCGGTCGAAGGCTATGCCCTCATGCCGCGCGAGATCGGTGAGGAACCGGCGAAAGCCGGCGGGCGTCATCCCGGTGTAGCCCCCCTCCTGATTGACCTGGTTGCAGGTCGCCTCGATCAGGATCGGCCGGTCGCAGGCCCGGTAGGTCGAGAGTACGGCGCGCAGGGTGTCGCCGTGCGCCGTGCACCAGGACGGCAACCCGACGGGCTCCCCTGCGAGGTTGCGTCCGAGTATCTCGCGCAGCGCGCTCACAGCCTGTCCGCCAGAAAGGCGTCGACTTCGGCGGGCGTGCTGTTGCCTTCCATCGGGCCGAGCCGCATGACCGCGAGGGCTCCGGCGGCATTCGCCCGGCGCAGGGCCGTGGCGAGACCCGCACCGCACACGAGCAGGGCGACGAGGGTCGCGCAGAAACAATCCCCGGCTCCGGTCGGATCGACGACGTCCACGTCGTGGCCCGCGACCGCCACCGTACTCGCGGCGTCCAAGGCCCGCGCGCCTGCCGCGCCGCGCTTCAACGCCACGACCTGCGCTCCGCCCGCGATCAGGGCACCCCCCCATGCCTCGAAATCGCTGCCCGGCCACAACAAGCGCGCATCCTCCTCGCTCGGCAGGACGAACCGCGACACCGCCATCAGGCCGCGCAGATCGTTTAGGTACTCCGCGTCGCCCACGAGTTCGGGCCGGATGTTGGGATCGAGCGACAGGGCGACGCCCGCCTGCCGCAGCCGCTCGCAGAGATCGAGGATGCCCGCGCGCATGTCGGCATTCCCGAGGCTCGACCCCGACACGTGCAGGACCGTGACGCCTGCCTCGAGAAAGGTTCGCTCGGCCTCGGGACCGACGGGCACCCGGGCCGCCGCCGAGGACGCGATGTTGAAGACGAACTCCCGCGATCCGTCGCTGTTGTAGCTCAGATGCGCCGTGCCCGTAGGCTCGCCCTCGATCCGGCGCAGGAGCCGGTCGTCCACCCCGGCCGACCGCAGCCGTGCGAGGATCACCGACCCGAAGGCATCGGCCCCCACGGCACCCGCGAACACCGTCCGGACGCCCTGACGCGCGGCCTGGTCGATGAAGATGCCCGGCGCGCCGCTGGGATAGGGCCCGTCGTACCGGGCCGCTCGCGCATGTCGCAGGTCCGGCTCCGCGCAGACGAATTCGACCATCAGTTCGCCGATCGACCCGAGGACCGGCACGGATGCCATGCTCAGCCGCCGATCATCATCTTGACGACCGCGTCGTGGCTGGTCTCGGAGATCCGCCGCATGCCGGCCATCACACCCCGGCGCAGCACGACGATGCGGTCGGACACCGCGAAGATGTCCTGGAGGTTGTGGGAGATGAACACCACCCCGCGCCCCTGCGCCTTGAGCTGGTGGATGAGCGAGATGACCTTGCGCTGTTCGGGCACCCCGAGGGCCGCGGTCGGCTCGTCCATGATCAGGACCTGCGCGTTCCAGTAGACCGCGCGCCCGATGGCGACGGCCTGCCGCTGGCCGCCCGAGAAGTTCGAGACCGGCGCGTCGAGCCGGTTCACGTGGAAGTCGAGCAGGGCCATGGTGGCCTTGGCCGCCTCCGCCATCTTGCGCCGGTCGAGCACGGGCAGGAACCCGAAGGCGCGGCGCATTGGCTCGCGCCCCAGAAAGATGTTCGCCCCGATGGACAGGTTGTCGGCGAGGGCGAGGTCCTGGTAGATCGTCTCGATGCCCCGTTCGCGTGCCTCCTGCGGCGAGGAGAAGGAAACTGTCTCTCCCCGCAGCAGGATCTCGCCGCTGGTGGGCCGGAACACCCCGGAAATGGCCTTGATGAGCGTGGTCTTGCCGGCCCCGTTGTCTCCAGCGAGGGCCACCACCTCGCCGGGATGCACCTGCATCGACAGATCGCTCAGCGCCTGAACCGGCCCGAAGCTCTTGGAGAGGTTGCGCACCTCGAGGAGCGGGGTGTCACTCATTCTGGCGACCGCCGCTGTAGCGTCGCTGCGCCTGATCGATCAGGACCGAGATGATGATGACCACGCCCACGCTGATGAACTGCCAGAAGGGGGCCACGTTGATGAAGACGAGCCCGTACTGGATCACCGCGATCACGAAGGCGCCGGCGACCGTGCCGAGGATCGTACCCGATCCGCCGAAGAGGCTCGCTCCCCCGATGACGACCGCCGCCACGCTGTCGAGGAGCAAGGGCTCGCCAGCCTGGGCCGCGCCCGCGCTGAACCGCGCCGCATAGAGGACGCCCGCGAGCCCCGCGCAGATCCCAGACAGGACATAGAGGCGCAGCAGATGCCAGCGCACGTCGATCCCGGCACGCCGGGCGGCCTGCTCGTTGGCGCCGATGGCATAATTGTGCTGGCCGAACCGCGTCTGGCTCAGGAGGTAGTGCATCGCGAGCACGAAGGCCGCGGTGATCCAGACCACCCAGGGGACGCTCAGGAACCGCCCGTTGCCCATGGCCGCGAAGAAGGAATTCTTGACCGGCACGGTCGTGCCGCCCGCGAGGAGGAACGCGACGCCCCGGGCCACGCCGAACATCCCGAGCGTGCCGATAAAAGGGGGCACCCGCAACCGCGACACCAGAAGCCCGTTGACGAAGCCGGGCATCATCGCGACGCCGATCGCCACCAGCGTGCCGAACAGCACCGCGGAGGGCAGCCCCATCAGCGGCGTCGCCCAGTTGATGACATGGGCCGCCACCACGGCCGCGAGCCCCATGATGAACCCCATGGACAGATCGATGCCGCCCGAGATGATCACGAAGGTCTGGCCGGTGGCCAGCAGCAGCGGGGCCACGGCGAAGATCGCGATGGACTGGACGTTGAACGGGTTGAACAGAAACGTGCCGCCGAAGCTAACCCGGCTCCAGACCTCGAACCCGAGGATGAGGAAGCCGAGGAACAGCCAGGCCCGCAAATCCGCGATGCGCTGCAGCGTCGTCTTGGCCTTGTCGGCATGGTCAGGGGGCGGTGAAGCTTCGGACGCCCCCGGGGACGGGTCTGTCTTGCTCATGGGGGCGCACTCGCGGCTCGGATCGGCCACCTTTGGTCGCGTCCGGACCGGACGCCTTTCGAAGGTCGCGACGGGTCTGCCGCCGCCCGCGGAGCCGGGGCGGCGGCGCTGAGATCACTCGGAATAGATGTAGCGTGCGACGTCCGGATCGGACACGTTGTCCGCATCGATCACCGTAAACCCGGTTCCGATCGAGACCGGGATGGAATTGCCGGTCAGGTGCGCATAGGCAGATACCACGCCGAAATACCCGATCTCCGCCGGATGCTGCGCGATGGCCACGTCCACCAGCCCGCTCTCGATGTTGTCCACGATGGACGTGGGCGCATCGAACGCGACCACGCGGATGGCTCCGGACTTGCCCGCCTGCTGCACGCCGTTGGCGGCCCCGAGCGCCGAGAACAGGTTGGCCCCGAACACTCCCGCGAGATCGGCCTCGCGGGCGAACACGCCCTGAAGCTGCGACGCGGCGCGGTTCGCATCATTGTCGTTAAACTGCGTCTCGAGCACGGTGATGTCGGGGAAATTCTCCGCCATCTCGGCCTTGAACCCCTCTTCGCGCTGGTCCGTGGTCGAGATGCCGGGCTTGACGTTCGAGACATAGACCTTGCCGGTCCCGCCGATGGCCTCGGCCAGCGCCCGCGCGGCCATGCGGCCCCCGAGCACATTGTCGGACGCGATGTAGGCCAACGGGAAATCCGCATCCCCTGCCCCGGTCTGGTAGACGCCCGAACCGATGAACGTATCCACGGTGATCACCGGAATCCCGGCCTCGTGCGCCTTGCGCAACGGCTCGATCAGCTGGGTCGTGTCGGTGGGCGCGATCAGGATCGCATCCGGCTGGCGGGCGATCACGGCGTCGAGGACGGGCACCTGCGTCACGGGATTGAAGTCCGGCGCGCCCTGGAAGACCAACTCGACCCCGAGCGCGTCCGCTGCGGCCTGGGCCCCCTTGTTCATCGTGATGTAGAACGCATCCGTCGTGAGCCCCGGGATCAGGGCAATGGTGAGCTTGTCGTCCTGTGCTGAGACGGGCCCGAGCCCGAGCGTCAGGGCGGTGGCGGTCGCGCCAGCAACCCCCAGTAACATACGGCGTTTCATCGGTGATCCTCCCGGTTTTCGTCTGACCTGTCATTGCGGGCGCTGGGCCCGTATCGGTGACGCAAGCAGACTACACGACGGCGGCCCGAACGCGTCAAGCAATTTTTTGCAGAAAGAATTCTCCACGCCCGGCTGGCCGTCAGCCCGGTGCCGGACCCGCCAGATCGAGCACGGCCTCGGCGGTGCGCACGTCCGTCACAAGCCCGCCGATCAGTCCCGCGCGTGCTGCCCCCACGATCCCCGCCACCTTCCCCTCGCCGGTCGCGACCGCAACCGTGAGACGGGCGGCGCGCAGCTGCGCGGGCGTCACCGCGATCAGCCGGGCCTCCGCGCGCCAGGAAATCGCCCGTCCGTCGATGTCGAAGTAATGCCGCACGACGTCCCCGGCTGCATCGGGCAGGGATTTCTCACCCTCGGTCGCGACGCTGGCCTCCTGCGGCACCTGCATTGGCGGCAGCCCAATGCCCACGATTGCCACGTCGATCCGGTCCCAGAGGGCCACCGCCCGCCGGATCGCAGGGTCAGCGAGGAAACTCTCGCGCGCCTCGGCTTGCGGCAGGTTGGGCGCATGGATGAAATGTGGCACGCCGCCGACCTGACCGGCCGCGATGCGCACGAACTCGTTGATCTGGAAATGCGCGGCCTCCTGTTGCATGCCGCCCGTGGCGGGCACCACGTCGACGCCCGGCAGGGCGGGAAGCCCCGCCTCCAGTATCGCCCGGACCGTGCGCCCCCATCCGATCATCAGCACGGCCCCCGCGCCGAGCCCCTTGCCTTGCAGCATCTCGCCCAAAGGTGCCGCGAGGGCCGCGGGCGCGCTGGCAACCGGGGCCTCGACCACGGCCACGCAGCGCAGCCCGAGCCGGCGCTCCAGTTGTTCCGTCAGCAGATCCGGCTGGACAAGATCGCGCACGTCGATCCGGACGATGCCTTCCGCCCGCGCACGCCTCAGCATCCGCGAGATCGTCGCCGTCGAGACCCCGAATCGGCGGGCGATCTCCACCTGGGACAGGTCCCCGACATAATGCAGGCGCGCGACCGCATGCAGCATCGCGCGGGTCTCGGAGGCAGCGCCGGGGCTTGCGACGGGCAGGTTGTAATTCCTTTCTGCAAGGTGTTACAGAACGGAGTATAGCGTTGCCGCCCGCCCGTGCAATCTCGTTCCGTTGCCGCCGGGCATAAGGCCAACAGACGTCTGAGGATGACCAATGTCGAGCATGACCACCGCGGAGCGCCGGGCCTATCAGCTGATCTGCGACGATGCGGGGGCGATGATGGTGATCGCCTGCGACCAGCGCGGCGGCATGCGCAGCGTGCTCGCCGACACCCCCGAGGCACGGGACGCCATCAGCAGTGCGGCGCTGGGCGAGACCAAGATGGCCATCGCGCGTTATCTTGCGCGCCATGCCACCGCCGTGCTGGTCGATCCGGTCTGCGCGATCCCGGCCATCGTCGAGACCGGCGTCCTGCACCGTGGGACGGCGCTTCTCGTCGGCATCGACGCCTCCGGCTGGGACACCTGCGCGCAGGGGTTCCGCCATTCGAGGCTCGTGGAGGGTGCGAACGCCCGGGCCGTGCGGGACATGGGGGCCACCGGCGGCAAGATCATGGTCTATCTACGCGCCGACAGGCCTGAGGCCAATATGCGCAACCTCGCGCTGCTGCGCGACGTCATCGCCGATTTCGCCGCGGAGAACCTGCTTCTGGTGGTGGAGTTCCTCACCTATGCCCTGCCCGGCGAGGACGCGGAGGCCCATGCCGCCCGCATCCCGGACCTGATCGAGGGCGGGTCGCGCCTCTGTCTCGACCTCGGGGCCAAGCTGCTGAAGATCCCCTATCCCGGCACGGCGCAGGCTTGCGCCCGGGTCACAGCGCTTGCCGGTGCGACGCCCTGGGCCGTGCTCTCGGCCGGCGTCGACCATGCGACATTCCTCGGCCAGGTGGAGACGGCGATGGCCAACGGTGCCTCCGGCGTCATCGCCGGACGCTCGCTCTGGAAGGACTGCGTCTCGCTGGACCGGCGCGTCACCCGCGAGCGCCTGGAGACCATCGCCCTGCCCCGGCTGCGCGAGCTGCAGGGGGTGATCGCGAAATACACGACCGGAGCCTGAGCCGTGACGGCCACGGCCATCGGCATCGACATCGGCGGCACGCATATCCGCGCCGCCCGCGTGACCCCCGACGGCCGGATCGAGGCCCGCGTGAGTGCGCCGAGCGCTCGCGAGGCTGGCGTGGTCCTTGAGCGGTGCTGCGCGCTGTTCTCAAGCCTGCGCAATGCTTCGGTGCGCGCAATCGGGGTCGGGGCCCCGGGTCAGGTGGATGCGGACGGCAGGCGGGTGATGTCGGGCGGGTTCGTCGATCTCTCCGCCATGCCGTTCGTCCCCGCACTCGAGACCCGGACCGGCCTCCCCGTGCGCATCGAGAACGACGCCACCATGGCGCTTCTTGGCGAGGTCGCCTGCGGGGCGGCGCGTGGCCACGCCAACGTCGTCCTCCTGACCATCGGCACGGGGATCGGCGGCGCGATCCTCGACCGGGGGCGCGTGCTGCGCGGCTCGGGCATGGCGGGCCAGCTGGGGCACATCGTCGTGCAACCGGACGGCCTTGCCTGCGTCTGCGGGCGTCGGGGCTGCGTCGAGACCGTCAGTTCCGGCAGGGCCTTCGGGATGCATCTGCACACGGCGGGACTGAGTGCGGCGACGCGCGTCGAAGATCTCCTCGCCCGGCCCGGGGATGCCTCGGCGCAGGCCGTGCTGGCAGCCTGGGCGGATCCGCTGGGCCAGGCCATCGAGACGCTGATCGCGATTGCCAATCCCGGGGTCGTGCTGCTCGGCGGCGGTGCCGGGGCCGGTGCGGCCGCCGCATTGGCGCAGCGTCCGGGCCCGCGCAGCTGGTTCTCCGCCCCGGTCCGGGCAGCGGCCCTCGGCGACGATGCCGGCATGATCGGCGCGGGCGTCTCGGCGCTGGGTCAGGATGCTCCACCTTCGCGCGTGGTTCTGGTGAACGGCGTTCCCGCCTCCGGGAAATCGCGCGTGGCGAGCGCGCTCGGCATGGCGACCGGCTGGCCGGTCCTGTCGCTCGACACGATCAAGGAGCCGTTCCTGCACGCCCTCGCCCCGGTGGACCGCGCCGGCAACCGCACCCTCGGCCGGGCGGCTTATGGCGCGATGTTCGGGATCCTTCGCGACGCGCCGCCGGGCGGCACCTTCGTGCTCGACGCCTGGTTCGGCTTTCGCCCGGAGAAGGAACTGCGCGCGGGCCTCGAAGCGGCCGGCATCCGGACTGCCGTCGAGATCTGGTGCACCGCCCCTCCGGAGGTCGTGGCATCCCGGTATGCCGCCCGGAGTGCCGACCGCGCGCCGGGCCATCCCGGCCCCGAATATGCCTCCGAACTCGCCGCCCTCGCCCGGACTGCCCGTCCGCTCGGGCAAGGCCCGGTGCGCGCGGTGGACACGACCATCCCCATCGATGCGCCCGCCCTCCTCGCCTGGATCGAGGCCGAATTGTCGCGCCCGTGAACGCCGCGGGAACTCGCCGCACCGCCTCGCGTTCCTCCCGCTCATCCAACCAGGAGGCACCCATGAGCAAGGACCTGAAGAAGGGCGACGCCGTCGAGTGGAACACGAGCCAGGGCAAAACCGAAGGCAAGGTCGTGCGCAAGCAGACCTCCGAGACCGAGATCAAGGGCCACAAGGTGGCAGCCTCGAAGGACGATCCGCAGTATATTGTCGAGAGCGACAAGACCGGCGCGCGGGCCGCGCACAAGCCGGAGGCGTTGACGCTTACGGAGGATGATGAGGGTTGAGGTCGGGAAGGGCTGGGCCAAAAGCGTAAATCGGCTCGTCGACAGCGCCCCTCTGCCGCATTCAACGCACCGATTTGTCCGTCGACAAATCGGTGCGCCCCTGCCTGCGCCCGGCAGGCGCGACTGACGCGCCCGCCAGGCAGGCGCGCCCCGATTGGAGACCGACGGGGAAGCCCGGCGCCCCTCGCCCTCCGCGCTCACGCGCTCCAGGCGACCGGATCGCGCGGGGCGGTGCCCAGCTCTTGCGGTCCGGGGTAGGGAGGCGCGCCATCACGCAAATTAAACCTTCGCCAAGCGTAATGTGCGATCGCGTTGATTGTGTTGCGCGTTATTAATAAGATGCCACTATTTATTTGCAACGGAACGCAATCGGTTTTTAAGCTGAAGAGACTTATCTTCGAGCCATTGAATGTACTGTATAGATTCATTTTTCGCGTGCTCTTCCCTGAGCATGGAAGTTATAATATTTGCTTGATCATTATTAAAGAAGCGTAAGAACTCTAAGTAGGCTTCGGCCCTCTCTGGGCCAAGAGACGAATGAAAAAAACCTGACGCAACCAATGGATTTAAGGCAG
>JBBQYB010000092.1:0-13259 GCA_038209095.1 Rhodobacterales bacterium | reverse complement strand
TCCGGCAGCACGACATGCATCGCGAGATCGGCCGGCGACAACCCGCGGGACGCCTCGGCCCAGGCCGCCTGCGTCGATGTCGCGAGGGCGATCTGGAACACCGGCACGCCCGCCGCATCGAGCGGCGAGCCCTTTGCACCGTCCCGCGCCGAGAACGCGGTCGCATTTACGACGGCCTCGGGCCTCAGCGCCGAGACCCAGCGCCTGATCCAGGCCGCGGCCTCCGGTGCCTTCAGCGAAGGGGTGAACAGGCCGATGACATCCATCCCGCGCGCAGCAAATGCCTCCGCCAGAGCCTCGAAGGGCTCCGTATCGGCCGCCGAGACATAGGCCCGGTAGAACGTGAGCACGATGCGCGGGCGGGTCGAGCCAAGGAGAAAGGCGGCGGGGCACATCACGCCCTCGGGCGTCCAGCCGCCCACCGCCCCGAGCGCCTTGGTGCCGGCAACGGGCCCGGCGTAAAGCCCCGCCGCGAGCGCCATCTGGGCCAGCGCCGCCTGCGCCGCCACGGGTCCGCCGGTATCGCAGAGGGCCGCGAGCTGGTGGAGTGTCGAGACCGGCAGGGTCGAGGCCGCCTCCAGCCGCGTGTCCCTGCGCCCGTCCGCCGGCAGCACCGCCAGCGCCAGGCCGCGCGCGCGCGCCAGCGCCTCGACCTGCCGAATGCCGTAGGCCCAGTAGTCGATGCCGCCGATCAGCCGCACGAGGATCCCCTTCGCGCCGACGAGGGTCCGCTCGACGTAGGTATCGACCGACAGCGGGTGACTGAGGCGCGCAAGGTTGACCAGTCGAAGGGACGGCAAGGCCCCGTCGGCCCGCCGCCAGCCCGCCGCGAAGGTTCCGAGATCGCTGTCGGAGAACGACATCACGATCAGGTCGGCCGGATCGTGCCCCAGATCGACGGGAGCCCCCGCCGCGTCCAGACCGTGGGCCTCGCGAAAGACGACGTGCATGGCGCGTCCTCAGATCAGGGCGGCCCGGATGGCCGCCGCATCGATGTCGTCATGCTCGGCGATCACCACCAGACGCGAGCGCCGCGCCTCTCCGGGACCCCATGGACGGTCGTACTGCATCCGAACCCGGGCTCCGACCGCCTGGATCAGCAGGCGCATCGGCTTGCCGGCAACGGCTGCGAAACCCTTGACCCGCAGGATGCCGCGGTCGCGCGCGAGGGCCTCGATCCGGGCCGACAGGGCCTCGGGATCGATCTCGGCGGGCAGTTCGATCACGCAGCTGTCGAAATCCTCGTGGTCGTGTTCCGTCGCGCCGTCGTGATGGGACGGGCGCTGATCGAGGTCGTCCTCGGCAGCGGCTCCGAGCCCGAGGATGACCCGCGGGTCGATTTCGCCCTCGCGGACCTCCACCACGGTCACCGGGCGCGGAACTTCGGCGGCGATGAGGGCACGCGCGCGGGCGATGCCGTCGGGCCCGGCGAGGTCTCCCTTGGTGAGGAGGACGACATCGGCGCAGGCGATCTGATCCTCGAAGACCTCGGACAGGGGCGTCTCGTGATCGACGCTCCCGTCGGCGGCGCGCTGCTGGGCCACGCGGACCGGGTCCGAGGCGAAGCGTCCCGCGGCGACCGCCTCGGCGTCGGCAAGCGCGATCACCCCGTCCACCGTGATGCGCGAGCGGATCGCCGGCCAGTCGAAGGCCTTGAGCAGGGGTTTCGGCAGCGCGAGACCGGAGGTCTCGATGAGGATGTGGTCGGGCCGCGGATCGAGCGCCATCAGCGCCTCGATCGTGGGGATGAAGTCGTCCGCCACGGTGCAGCAGATGCATCCGTTGGCAAGTTCCACGATCCGGTCGGCGGGGCATTCGAGATCCGAGCAGCTCTTGAGGATCTCGCCATCGACCCCCACGTCGCCGAATTCGTTCACGACCACTGCGAGGCGCCTGCCCTGCGCGTTGCGCAGCAGATGGCGGATAAGGGAGGTCTTTCCGGATCCGAGAAAGCCGGTGATCACCGTGACGGGTGTCTTGGTCAGATCATGCATCGTGGATCTCCAACGGCGGCAGCCGGGCTATGCAATTCTTGCGGAAATGCTCCGAGCGCTCGCGCCAGGGCACCACGCCGTCGGAGGCGGAGGCGTATCGGGCGGCCCCGTCGCGCACGAGATCGACGTCCGCCGCCGGGTCGAGGTTCCCGTAGACGTAGGTCCAGCGGCCCGGGCTGCGCAGGGCGACGGTGCAGCCGCGTGAACAGTTCGACAGGCATTCCACCGCCCGCACCGAGACGCCGGGCGCGGTTGTGCCGGAGGACAACCGGGCATGGAGCATCGCTCCGGGCCGGGGCGTGTCCGCCGCCTCGCCGGTCCGGTCGGTCGCCGGCGCGCGGCAGGTGGTGCAGACGAGGATCTCGACCGGACGTGCGGCCGGCAAGGCCGGCTCGGCCTCGGCCGCGCGGTTTGCCCGGGCGGTCACGCGAAGACCAGGCCTTCGACGTGCTCGAGGAAAAACGCGAGACCGACGCCGAAACAGACGGCCGCGGCCAGACGCGGCCGCAGACCCGGACCGTCAGTGGCGCTCGCGGCCCGGCTCGCGAGCCAGGCGACCCCGAAGGCGATCGCGAACTGGATCGCGCCGAAGCCGAGCAGATAGGCCCCGATCGCGGTGGTCTGGGCCCCGATCACCGCGGCACCGTAGGCCCAGCCGTGAAAGAGTCCGGCGAGCGCGAAGCCGGCGAGGGCCGGGCCGCCCGAGACGCGCCGTCCGGCGAGCAGAAGCCCGCCGAGTACCACGACCGAGCCCGCAATGGCGAGTTCGACCAGGGGCAGCGCGAAGCCCGCGAGTTGCAGGAATGTGCCGAGGAGGGTTGCGCCCACGAAGACCGCAGGCCCCGCGACGCGCTTGAGTTGGGTGGCCGCCGCGAGACCGACGAGGACGATGAAGGCGAGATGGTCGAAGCCGATGACGGGATGGGCGAGCCCGCTCGCGAGGCCGTCGAACAGGGTCCGGGGCGTCTCGCCGCCCATTGGATGGTGGGCATAGGCGGGTGCGGCGGCCAGGGCCAGCAGGGCGATGAGCGTCTTCATGGGCAGTCCCTCGAGCGGGGACAAGGGCAAGATGGCGGGAAGACAAGCACCTCCCGTCACCGGATCACCCCGTCCGGTTACATCACGTGCGCTGGCAGGTCTCCCGGCTTGCGGATGTCGGGGCGAATTCACCCCGGCGGCGGCCCAGCCTTCCCAGCCTTTCGGCCAGTGGCGATTGGGTGCCTCTCCGGTCACGGTCGCGGGGGCGGCTGCGCTTGGAGTTGCCTCTTGTCGCATTCCCTCTTCGCCTGTCATAGACAGGAACCAGCACCTCGCAAATGCAGCGAAGGGGCGGGCATTGTCAAGGAGCGGGACGCAGGTCCATGGACAAAGAGCCACCCCCGACCGCCCCGGAGGATCCGGACGCGCGCCATGCCGCGAAGATGGCGAAGATCAAGGCCGCGCGCGACAGGATGATGGCGACGAAGACCGGCGAGAAGGGGCTGATCCTGGTCCACACCGGGACCGGCAAGGGCAAGTCGAGTGCGGCCTTCGGGATGATCCTGCGCTGCATCGCCCACGGGATGCCCTGTGCCGTGGTCCAGTTCATCAAGGGGGCCATGGCCACCGGCGAGCGCACGCTGATCGAGACGCATTTCGCGGACCTGTGCCAGTTCCACACCATGGGCGAGGGGTTCACCTGGGAGACGCAGGACCGGGCGCGCGACATCGCCGCGGCTGGGGCTGCCTGGGAGAAGGCCCGCACGCTGATCGAGAATCCGGCGATCCGGATGGTGGTGCTCGACGAGATCAACATCGCGCTGCGTTACGACTATATCGCCATCGACGACGTGATCGAGACGCTCGCGACCCGAAAGCCGCCCATGACCCATGTCGTGCTGACCGGGCGCAACGCGAAGCCCGAGCTGATCGAGATCGCCGATCTGGTGACGGACATGACGCTGGTCAAACATCCGTTCCGCTCCGGCGTGAAGGCCCAGGCGGGCGTCGAATTCTGAGCGGCGGAGCGTCACACGATGTGACGCTATCCAAGTATTTGTTTTTGTTTGTAAATCAGAGAAGCGTAGTTTTGAGACCCTTTCTCATATGGGCTGGAGTGGGTCGGGCGGGTCTGTGCGACCCCAGATCGACGCGGCGCGCGCCGTGCCTGTGTCCCGGGGGGACGGCGCCTCGGCCCGCTTCAGGTCCGTCCCATCGTTTCGGTCATTCGGGGGTGGTCTGCGCCGCGCGTCCGGGGCAGTGTTGCGGCCTTTGTCGAAAGGTCCCGCATGAAGCCCGTCGTCACCCTCACGCTCAACCCCTGCATCGACGGCGCGAGCGAGGCCGCGCGGGTGGAGCCGGTCCACAAGGTGCGCACGACGAACGCGCGGTACTATCCCGGCGGGGGCGGCGTGAACGTGGCGCGGGTGCTGTGCGAACTGGGGGCCGCGGCCGTGCCGGTCTATCTGGCGGGCGGGGCCATGGGGGCGCTGCTCGACGAGTTGCTGGAGGCCTCGGGGATCCGGGCACGACGGGTCGAGGCGGCCGGGCCGACGCGGGTCAGCCATACGATCTTCGAGACCGCCACCGGGCTCGAGTACCGGTTCGTCCCGGAGGGCCCGGAGGTCACGGGCGCGGAGATGGCGGCGGCGGTCGCGTGCATCGAGGGGCTCGATTTCGACTGGCTGGTGGCGAGCGGCAGCCTGCCCCACGGCGTGGGTCCGCAAGCCTACGGGCCGCTGGTGCGGCTGGCGGCAGACCGCGGGGCGCGGTTCGTCCTCGACACTTCGGGGCCGGCGCTCCGGGCGACCCTGTCGGCGGGACCGGTGCATCTGATCAAGCCGAGCCTCGGGGAGTTGCGGGTGCTGACGGGCCTGCCGCTGATGGGTGACGCCGAGATCGCGGCCGCAGCCCAGACGGTGCGCGCGACCTGGGACGTGGTGCTGGTAGCGGTGACGCTGGGGCCGGAGGGCGCGCTGCTGGCGGGACCGGGCGGCGTGCTGCGCAGGCCTGCCCCCGTCCTGCCGGTGCGCAGTGCCACGGGGGCCGGCGACAGCTTTCTCGGCGGCATGGTCTGCGCGCTCGCCGACGGCCGCGGCGTGGAGGAGGCCTTCACCTTCGGCATGGCGGCCGGGGCCGCGAGCGTGCTGACGCCCGGCACGGAGTTGTGCCGGCGCGCGGATGTGCTGCGGATCGCCGCAGAGATGGCCGGCGGATCCTGAGCAGCCCGGTCGGGCGGAGGCGTCAGAGGTCGCGGCCGGCGAGGTCCCAGAGCCCGTCGCAGTCGAGATGCGTCTCCATGTGATCGGCCAGAGCGTCGAGGGCGGTCTCCACGGTGTCGTCGTAGCGAAGATCGGAGCCCGTGGCCCCGAGGGCGCCGAGGAACGCCGTGCGGAATGCGTCGGCCCCGAAGAGGCCGTGCAGGTAGCTGCCCATGACGCGCCCGGACGGGGACATGGCCCCTTCCGGCGTGCCCGCGATGTCGAAAAGCGGGCGGGCGCAGTCGGGACCGGCGGTCCGTCCGATGTGGATCTCGTAGCCCGCGACCTGCGTGCCGCTCGCGAGATGGGTGGCCTTCGTCTCGGTCACGCGCTTGTCGAGCAGCATCACGGTGTCGACGTCGAGAAGGCCGAGGCCCTGCATGGAGCCCGGCGCGCCCTCGGTGCCGTGGGGATCGTCGATGCGGCCCCCGAGCATCTGGTAGCCGCCGCAAAGGCCGAGGACGCGGCCACCGCGCCGCACGAGGGCCTTGAGGTCGATGTCCCAGCCTTCGCGGCGCAGGAAGGCGAGATCGCCGCGCGTCGACTTGGTGCCGGGCAGGATCACCAGATCCGCCTCCACCGGGATCGGCGTGCCGGGGCGGATCATCTCGACGCGGACGTCGGGTTCGAGCACCAGGGGATCGAGGTCGTCGAAGTTCGCGATCCGCGAGAGGAGCGGGACGGCGATGCGGAACCGGCCGGCCGAGGGCGCGCGGCCGGCGTCCACCGCATCCTCGGCCGGAAGCTGGTAGGCGCGGTCGAACCAGGGGGCCACGCCGTAGCCCGTCCAGCCGGTATGCGCGGCGATGGCCCGGTAGCCGTCCTCGAAGAGCGTCACGTCGCCGCGGAACTTGTTGATGATGAAGCCGCCGATCAGGGCCGCGTCCGCGGAATCGAGCACGACCCTCGTGCCCACCATCTGGGCGATCACCCCGCCCCGGTCGATGTCGCCCACGAGCACCACGGGCACGCGCGCCCGGGCGGCGAAGCCCATGTTGGCGATGTCGTTTTCGCGCAGGTTGATCTCCGCGGGGCTGCCCGCGCCCTCGACCAGGACGAGATCGGCTCCCTCGCAGGTGCGCGCGAAGCTGTCGAGAACCGGGGCCATCAGGCTCGGCTTAAGGGCCGCGTAGTCGCGCGCGCGAACCGTGGCGATCCGCCGGCCCCGGACCACGACCTGCGCGCCGGTCTCGGTCTCGGGCTTGAGCAGGACGGGGTTCATGTGCACCGAGGGGGCCGCACGGCAGGCGCGCGCCTGGAGGGCTTGCGCGCGGCCGATCTCGCCGCCGTCGGAGGCCACGGCCGCGTTGTTCGACATGTTCTGCGGCTTGAACGGGCGTACGCGCAGGCCGCGCCTGGTGAAGGCCCGGCAGAGGCCCGCCACCAGAAGGGACTTGCCCACGTTCGTGCCGGCGCCCTGGATCATCAGGCGGCGGGTCACGGGCGCGGCCCGGAGCGGTTCACGGGGGGATGGGTGCAGGGTCGGGTGGCCGGAGGCGTCATGCGCGCTTCTTGCCGTTTGGCGGGCCGAGGACAAGCCCCGCAAGGGGGGGACCCTCAGGCGGTGAGGTAGCGCTCCGCGAGGGCCACGGTGCCGTCGGTGTAGCCGGGCCCGACGGCCGCAGCGGTCGGGGTTTCGGCGTGGCTCGCGACCCAGGCGGTCAGGAGGAGGCGGCGCAGCATGACGAAGGTTTCGATCATCGCCTCGTCCTCGGGCATGAGAGGAGCCACGGTCCGGTAGCCCTGCGCCCAGGCGGCGGCGAGGTCGGGGATGTAGGGCTCCTGCTCGAGGAAGCTGACGGCGGCGGCGAAATCGTAGACGAACCAGCCGAAGCCGCAGTCGTCGAAGTCGATGACCCCGAGCCGGGGTCCGTCCGCGAGCAGGTTCGCGAGGCGCAGATCGGCGTGGATGAGCCCGAAGCGCGCTGGGCCGGTGCCGAAGGCGCGCAGGCGTTCGGCGATTTGTGCGGTGCAGCGCAGGAGAAGGCGTGTCCCCTCGGGCGTGAGGCCGCGCGCGGCGCGCCAGTCGCCCCAGTGCGGGGTCGGGCCCAGGGTGGTGTCGAAGTTCCAGGTCTTGCGGATAAAGCCCGCGGGGCGCGTCCAGCGGAGCGCGTGGCCGTGCAGGCGGGCGCTGATGGCGCCGAGCCGCGCGAAGTCCGCCGTAAGGGCCGCGTCCGCCGCGGGCTCCGTGCCGTCCATGAAGGCGAAGGCCGCGACGTGGCGCGTGGCGGCGCCGTGGGTGAACCGCGCGAGGTGGCCGCCCGCGCGGCGCGCCAGGGGTTCGGGCGTCTCGATAATTTCCTCCGCGCGCAGGGCCTCGATCCAGGCGATCTCGGAGCGGATCTCCGCTGGGGTGTGATAGGCGGGGCGGTGCACGCGCAGGACCACTTGCCGGTCCCGTTCGGGTTCGGTCGCGAGGAACGTCGCGTTCTCGGAGATGGCAAGGAGGCGGAGGTCGGTGCGCGGCGAGAGGCCCCAGTCGCCGGCGACGCCGAGGGCGCCCTGGCGCAGGGCCTCGATGAATGCGTCGTCGTAGAGCCCGGACATGGGCATGGCCTCCTTCTCGCGCGGGGGGACCTTATCGGGCATCGCGGCCCTGCGCGAAGGCGGGTCGAACCTCGCCGCTTTGCTACAATCCGTCCCAGTTGTGCGGTGCAAGATCCGCACGACATGTCACGCGACACCTATAGAAATCAAGGCGAAGGAAGACATGGACGCCCTCGTGCTCGCCCGCATCCAGTTTGCGGCGAATGTCTCGTTTCACATCCTGTTCCCCACCATCACCATCGCTCTCGGCTGGGTGCTGTTGTATTTCCGGGTGCGGTTCGCGCGCTCGGGCGATGCGGCCTGGATGGAGGCCTACCGCTTCTGGGTGAAGGTCTTCGCGCTGTCGTTCGGGCTCGGCGTGGTGTCGGGCATCACCATGTCGTTCCAGTTCGGCACCAACTGGCCGGGCTTCATGGAGACGGTCGGCAACATCGCGGGCCCGCTGCTCGCCTACGAGGTGATGACCGCGTTCTTTCTGGAGGCGGGGTTCCTCGGGATCATGCTGTTCGGGTTCGGGCGGGTCTCGAACGCGGTGCATCTGGCGGCGACGGCGCTGGTGGCCTTCGGCACGACCCTGTCCGCATTCACGATCCTTGTCCTGAATTCCTGGATGCACACGCCGGCAGGTTTCGAGATGCGCGACGGCGTGGCCCATGCGACCGACTGGGGGGCGATCATCTTCAACCCGTCGATGCCGTACCGCTTTGCGCACATGACGCTCGCTTCCGTGCTGACGGTGGCGTTCCTGATCGCGGGGCTGAGCGCGCTGCGCTGGCTGTGGGGCGATCGGTCGGAGGGCGTGCGAAAGGCGCTGCGCACGGGCGTGTTCCTCGCGGCCGGCGCCATCCCGCTCCAGATCCTCGCGGGCGATCTGCACGGGCTGAACACGCTCGAGCACCAGCCCGCCAAGATCGCCGCCATGGAGGGCAACTGGCGCATCGAGACCAATGTGCCGCTGGTGCTGTTCGCGATCCCGGACGCGGAGGCGCGCGTGAACCGCTTCGAGATCGCCGTGCCCTCCGCCGCGAGCCTGATCCTGACCCACAGCCTCGACGGCGCGGTGCCCACTCTCGACAGCTTTCTGGCCGAGGACGGCACGGTGACCCATCCCCCCGTGGGGCCGGTGTTCTATGCATTTCGGGTCATGGTGGGGATCGGCCTGCTGATGCTCGCGGTGAGCTGGGCGATGTCGTGGCGGCTCTGGCGCAAGGGCGAGCCCGGTCTCTGGGGAGCGCGCGCGCTGGTGGCGATGACGTTCTCGGGCTGGATCGCCACCCTCGCGGGCTGGTACGTCACCGAGATCGGCCGCCAGCCCTGGCTCGTGACGGGAGTGCTCGCCACCGGCGAGGCCGCGGCGGACCACCCTGCCCCGATCCTCGGCCTGTCGCTCGGGCTTTACCTCGCGGTCTATGGCGCGCTGATCTTCGCCTATCTCGCGGCCCTCACGCATCTCGCGCGCAAGGCCGCGGGCCCGGGCCCGAATGACGGCGGCAAGATGCCTGTCGGCACCACCATCCCGGGAGCCCCGGCATGAGCGGCGTGGAGACATGGCCGATGGACGACTGGCTGCCGGTGGCCTTCGTGATCCTGCTCGGCATCTCGATCCTCGTCTATGTGATCCTCGACGGGTTCGATCTGGGGGTGGGCATCCTCTCGGTGGGGGCGACGGAGGCCGAGCGCGACGTCATGGTGGGCTCCATCGGGCCGTTCTGGGACGCGAACGAGACCTGGCTGGTGCTCGCGGTGGGCATCCTGCTGACGGCCTTTCCCGCCGCGCACGGAGCCATCCTCACGGCGCTCTATGTGCCCGCGACGCTGATGCTGGTGGCGCTGATCCTGCGCGGGGTCGCGTTCGAGTTCCGCGCCAAGGTGCCCGGCGCGCAAAAGGGGCGCTGGGACGCGCTGTTCTTCGTCGGGTCGACCGTGACCGCATTTACCCAAGGCTACATGCTCGGGGTCTATGTGCTCGGGCTCCAGACGGGATGGGGGGCCGTGCTGTTCGGCGCGCTCACGGGGGCCTGTCTCGTGGCGGGATATGCCTTCATCGGGGCGGCCTGGCTGATCCGCAAGACCGAGGGCGCGCTCCAGCTTCGTGCCATAGGCTGGGCGCGCCGCCTGATCTGGATCGCGGCCGTGGGGATGGTGGCGATCTCCATCGCGACGCCGCTCGCGAGCCCGGACATCTTCGCGCGCTGGTTCGGCTTTCCGCAGATCATCGGGCTCGCCCCGCTGCCGCTGGTGACGCTGTTGCTGTTCGTGGGGCTCGTGAAGCTCTTGGGTGCGCTGCCGCTCGCGGAGGACCGGCTGAGCTGGGTGCCCTTCGCGCTCGCGGCGCTGGTCTTCGGCCTGGGCTTTTCGGGGATCGCCTACAGCTTCTTTCCCTATGTGGTGCCGGGCCGGATGACCGCCTGGGAGGCTGCGGCGTCGCGCGACGCGCTGATGATCATCTTCGTCGGGGCGGTGGTGATGCTGCCGGTGATCACGGCCTATTCGATCTTCGCCTACCGGGTGTTCCGCGGCAAGGCGACGGCGCTGCGTTACGAGTGATCGGCGAGGCGCTTCAAGAATTTACTTGTGGCGAAGGGGGATGTTGGGAGAAACTGAAGGGAAGGCTGGAGACGCAGCATAACCCTGGGAGGATGACATGACTTCACCGATCCTGACGACGACCCGCCGCACGGCCCTCCGGCTCGGGGCCGCGGCCCTCGCGGTGCCGGCCCTCGGCACCGGACGCGCCTTTGCCGCCGACAAGCGCGTGGCGATGGTCGTGAAGAACCTCGGCAACAGCTATTTCGACGCCTGCGCCAACGGCGCCATGGAGGCCGCGGCCGAGATGGGCGGTATGGAGATCATCTACACCGCCCCGACGAAGCCCACCCCCGAGGACCAGATCGCGGTTATCGATTCGCTGATCGCCCAGCGCGTCGACGGCATCATCGTGTCCGCAAACGACGCCAATGCCCTGATCCCGGTGGGCAAGAAGGCGATGGAGCGCGGCATCATGATGATGTCCTTTGACAGCGCCATAGCACCCGAGGGCCGTTCGGTGCATCTGAGCGCCTCCTCGACGCCGCTGATCGGGGCCAAGCAGGTCCAGATGATCGGCGAGACGCTGGGCCATGAGGGCGAGGTGGCGATCCTGTCGGCGGCCTCGACGATGACGAACCAGAATTCCTGGATCGACGCGATGAAGGTGGAATGGGAGGATCCCAAATATGCCAATATGCCGCTGGTCGCGACCGTCTATGGCGACGACCAGGACGACAAGAGCTACCGCGAGATGGAAGCCCTGGTGAAGGCCTATCCGAACCTGCGCGGCGTGATCTCGCCCACCACCATCGGCATCCGCGCCGGGGCCAAGGCGATCATGGACATGGGGCTGGTGGGCCAGGTCTACATCACCGGGCTCGGCCTGCCCTCCGAGATGCTGGCGGCGGTGCAGGCCGGGGCCTGCGACACCTTCGCGATCTGGAACCCGGTGGAATACGGCTATGCCTCCACCATGATCATGGGGGACCTGCTCGGCGGGGTCGAGGTGGTCGAGGGGACCACGCTCAGCATGGGCAAGAAGGGCGAGACGGAGGTCGGGGCCGACGGCGAGGCGATCATGGGCGAGCCCTTCGTCTTCAACAAGGACAACGTGTCGGAATTCGCCGCGATCTTCTGAGGCCCGGAGCCTCCGCCCGCCCGGATTCGCTCCGGGCGGGCACCCGCGGGGGCCCTGCGCCGCCGAGCCCTCTGTGAACCGGATCGCCCAGGCCGATGACGCCCGCCCTGTCGCTGCATGACGTATCGAAAACCTTTCCCGGCGTGCGGGCGCTCGACGGCGTGTCGCTGGAGTTGGCCGCCGGTGCCGTGACGGCGCTGATCGGCGAGAACGGGGCGGGCAAGTCCACCATCGTCAAGATCCTGACCGGCCTCTACAAGCCCGACGCCGGCGAGATCCGGATCGCGGGGCAGACCGTGCGGTTCGCGACGCCCCGGGAGTCCTGGGCTGCGGGGATTGCCGCGATCCACCAGGAAACGGTGATGTTCGACGAGTTGTCGGTCGCGGAGAACGTGTTCATGGGGCATATGCCCGGCGGGCGGCTGATCGACTGGACGCAGATGCGCACGCGCACTGCGGGGCTGCTCGCGCGCATCGAGGCCGATTTCGACGCGGACACGCCGCTCAAGCGCCTGTCGGTCGCGCAAAAGCACATGGTGGAGGTCGCACGCGCGCTGAGCCACGACGCGCGGGTCGTGATCATGGACGAGCCGACAGCGGCCCTGTCGCGCCACGAGATCGACGAGTTGTTCCGGCTGGTGGCCTCCTTGAAGGCCGAGGGCCGGGCGATCCTGTTCATCAGCCACAAGTTCGACGAGATCTTCGGCGTCTGCGACGCTTGGGTCTGCCTGCGCGACGGGCACAAGGTCGGGGAGGGCACGACGGCGGAGGCGACCGAGCCCGAGCTGGTGCGCCTGATGGTGGGCCGGCCGGTGGACCAGGTGTTTCCCAAGCGCGACATTTCCGTGGGCGAGGTGGTGCTGAAGGTCGAGGGTCTGTCGAACGCCACGGAATTTGCCGATCTCGATTTCGACCTGCGGCGCGGCGAGATCCTCGGGTTCTACGGGCTGGTGGGGGCCGGGCGGTCGGAGGCGATGCAGTGCCTGTTCGGCCTGACGCGCCGGAGCCGGGGGGTTGTCACGCTGGAGGGGACGGCTTTTGAGCCCGCGGATGCGACGGCGGCCATCGCCGCCGGGCTCGCCTATGTGCCCGAGGACCGGCAGGTGCAGGGCGTGGCGCTGTCCCTGGGGGTGCGCGAGAACGTCACCCTCGCCTCGCTCGCGGAATATGTGCGCGGCGCGTTCCTGTCGGAGCGCGCGCAGTTCGAGGCGACGCGCAGCCTCGGCGCGCGGCTCTCGGTGCGCACGGCGAGCTGGGAGACGCCGGTGGGCAGCCTGTCGGGGGGCAACCAGCAGAAGGTGGTAATCGCGAAATGGCTCGCGACCCGGCCGCGGGTCATCATCCTCGACGAGCCGACCAAGGGCATCGACGTGGGATCGAAGGCGGCGGTGCACGATTTCATCGGCGAGCTGGCCGAGGCGGGGCTCGCGGTGATCCTCGTGACGTCGGAACTGCCCGAGGCCATGGGCCTGTCGGACCGGCTGATCGTGATGCACGAGGGGCGGATCGCGGGGCGATTCGCGCGGGGAGCGTGGTCCGCGGAGGCCATCGTCGCCACCGCCACCGGCGCGCGGAGTGCGGCCGCGTGATCTGGATCGCCCGGAACCGCGAGGCGACGCTCGCCCTTCTGATCGTCTTCATCGTGGCGGGCGTCAGCCTTTACGCGCCGGCGTTTGCCGCACCGGCGAGCCTACTCGGGGTGCTCAACGACACGGCCTTTCTGTTCATGCTCGTGTTGGGGCAGACCATGGTGATCCTGACGCGGGGCATCGATCTGTCGGTGGCGGCGAACCTCGCGCTGACGGGGATGCT
>JBBQYB010000091.1:0-13522 GCA_038209095.1 Rhodobacterales bacterium | reverse complement strand
CGCGCGCGACATGATCGGTTCGGGCGAATTGGGCGAGATCGCGACCTATCGCGGGATCCACGCCGAGGATTACATGGCCGATCCCGCAACGCCCTGGAGCTTTCGCTTCGATCCGGCGGGGGGCGGGGCGATGGCCGATCTCGGCAGCCATGCGCTCGCGACGGCGGAATTCCTGCTCGGGCCGATCGAGCGGCTGATGGGCGACCGGGTGACGCGTTTCGCGGAGCGGCCGGGCCCGGACGGGGTCGCCCGGCGGGTCGAGGTCGACGACGCGAGCCGCGCGTTCCTGCGCTTCGCCAGCGGGGCGAGCGGCACGCTGGAGGCGAACTGGCTCGCCACGGGGCGCAAGATGCAGCACGATTTCGAGGTCTATGGATCGAAGGGCGCGCTGGTCTTTACCCAGGAACGGCTCAACGAGTTGCGCCTCTTCGATGCGCGCGAACCCGCGGTGCGCCAGGGCTTCCGCACGATCGCGGCCGGCCCCGCGCATCCGCCCTACGGGGACTTCTGCGTGGCGGCCGGGCATCAATTGGGCTTCAACGACCTCAAGGCCATCGAGGTGCGGGAATTCCTCGAGGCGCTGGCCGGACGGCGCGCGGAGCCTTTCGGATTTCGCAGAGGCGCACGGGTCCAGCATCTGGTCGAGGCGGTTGCACGTTCGGCCGAGGCATGTGCATGGCTGGACGTCTGAACGACAACGGGAGGAGACCGACATGACGGCACGGCGAAACGAGATCGGAAAGACAGGATTGCAGGTGCCGGCCATCTGTTTCGGGACCACGTCCCTGTCGGACATGCCCGGCACCTATGGTTACGCCGTCGATGCGGAGACCGGCAAGGCCACGGTGCGCGCGATCCTTGAACGGCCGGACGGGTTTCTCGACACCTCGCGCAATTACGGCTCGGGGCGCAGCGAGGAGCGCATCGGGCAGGTGGTGCGCGAGATGGGCGGCTGGCCGGAGGGGCGCGTGCTGTCGACCAAGCTCGACCGGGACATGGAGACGCTGAAGTTCGACGGCGACCGGGCGCGGCGCTCGCTGGAGGAGAGCCTCGAGGCGCTGGGGGTTGACCGGGTGCAGATCCTGCATCTGCACGATCCGGAATATGTGGCCGACCTCGACGAGGTGACGGACAAGGGCGGCGCGCTCGAGGCATTGATGCGGATGAAGGAGGAGGGGCTGGCGCAGGCGGTGGGCCTCGCGGCCGGGCGGGTAGATGTGATGATGCCGCTGCTGCGCGACTGGAACTTCGACGTGCTGATCACCCACAACCGCTTCACGCTGGTCAACCGCAACGCGGAGGAGATGATGGACCTCGCGGTGGCGCGGGGGGTCTCGGTGCTGAACGCGGCCCCCTATGCGGGCGGGGCGCTCGCCAAGGGCTCGGACAGGCACAAGCGCTACGTCTATCAGGAGGCGACCGACGCGATGCTCGCCCCCATCGCGCGGGTGGAGGCCGTCTGCGCGCGCCACGACGTGCCGCCGGGGGCGGCGGCGTTGCAGTTCTCCATGCAGGACCCGCGGGTCACCGCGACGATCTGCGGCGTGAGCAAGCCCGAGCGCGTGCGCCAGACGCTCGACTGGGCGGACTGGCCGATCCCCGAGGCGTGCTGGGAGGAGTTGCGCGCGCTGCCCTTTGCTGCGGACGATCCGGAGGCGAGCCGTGTCTACGAGCCCGACTGAGCGCATCGACGCGCACCAGCATTACTGGCACCCCGCGCGGGGGGACTACGGCTGGATGCCGCCCGACGATCCGGTGCTGAGCCGGGCGTATGGGCCCGCCGACCTCGCGCCCGCGCTGGCGGCGGGCGGGATCGGGCGCACGGTTCTGGTGCAGGCGGCGGCGACGGTCGCGGAGACGGAGTACATGCTTGGGATCGCGGATGCGACGCCCGGGGTGGCCGCCGTGGTGGGCTGGGTGGATTTCGAGCGACCCGAAGCGCGCGCGACGCTTGCGCGGCTGGCGCGGCATCCGAAGTTTCGTGGCGTGCGGCCCATGGTGCAGGACATCGCCGACGACGGCTGGTTATTGCGCGCGGATGTGCAATGGGGGTTCGAGGCGGTGGTCGAGCACGATCTGACGTTCGATTGCCTCGGGTTTGCGCGTCATCTGGGTCCATTCCTCACGATCCTCAAGCGCCATCCGGGGCTGCGGGCGGTGGTGGACCATTGCATGAAACCGCAGATCGGGAAGCCGGGGTTCGAGGACTGGGCGGAGGGCATGGCGCGGATCGCGGGCGAGACCGGGGCCTTTTGCAAGCTCTCGGGGCTGGTGACGGAGGCGGGCGAGACCTGGCGCGTGGACGATCTGCGGCCTGTGGCGGAGCATGTGCTCGCGGTCTTCGGGGCGGAGCGGGTGATGTGGGGGTCGGACTGGCCGGTGTGCCTGTTGCGCAGCGATTATGCGGACTGGCTCCGCGCGGCGGAGGATCTGTGCGGCGGGCTCGACGCGGCGGGGCGCGCGCGGGTCTTCAGTGGCAGCGCGGCAGAGTTCTACCGGCTCGACGACTAGGAGCGGCTTGCGGAGCGGCAGGACTTGCGTGATATATCAGTTCGGACGCGGACCTCTTGCCGCGAAGGGGATCATCATGCTCGACCGGACCGCGCGGATCATCAGGCTCCACCCCGACGACAACATCGTGATAGCACTCGGCGATCTGGGAGCAGGTGTCATGCCCGAGGGGCTGACGGTGCCCCTGGGCGAGGCGGCCCCGCGCGGGCACAAGATCGCGGCGCAGCCGATCCCGAAGGGGACCGCGGTGATCCGGTACGGCCAGATCATCGGACAGGCGACGCAGGATATTCCGGCAGGCGCGCATGTACACGTGCATAACCTCGGGATGGGCGAGCACGACCGCGCCTATGTCTATGGCGCGGACATTGCCGTGCCGAGAGCCCCGGACGTGGCGCGGGAGTTCCTGGGATATCACCGCCACGACGGGACGGTGGGGACGCGCAACTATCTGGGCGTGTTGACCTCGGTCAATTGTTCGGGCAGCGTCGCGCGGTTCATCGCGGAGGCCGCCGAGAAGACCGGTTGGTTCGCGGACATGGGCAATGTCGACGGCGTGGTGCCTATCGTGCACGGCACGGGTTGCGGCATGTCGGGCGACAACGAGGGCTACGACACGCTGTTCCGGACCTTGCAGGGCTATGCGCGCAATCCGAATTTCGGCGGCATCCTGCTGGTGGGGCTCGGCTGCGAGGTGATGCAGATCCCCGACCTGATCGGCGCGGGGCGGATGCGGCCGGACGGGAACTTTCGCTACATGACCATCCAGCAGACCGGCGGCACGCGGCGCACGGTGGAACGGGGTGTGGCGATGCTGCGCGAGATGGGCGAGGTGGCGAACAAGGTTTCGCGCGCGACGGCCCCGGTCTCGAAGCTGACCATCGGGCTGCAATGCGGGGGCTCGGACGGCTATTCGGGGATCACGGCGAACCCGGCCCTAGGTGTCGCCTCCGACATGATCGTCGCACACGGCGGGACGACGATCCTGTCGGAGACGCCGGAAGTCTACGGCGCCGAGCATCTCTTGACGCGGCGCGCGGTGAGCCGGGAGGTGGGCGAGAAGCTCGTGGAGCGGATCCACTGGTGGGAGGCCTATACCGCCCGCAACGGCGGCGAGATGGACAATAACCCGAGCCCAGGCAACAAGCGCGGCGGGCTCACGACGATCCTTGAGAAGTCTCTGGGGGCCGTAGCAAAGGGTGGCACGGCTCCGATGACGGGGGTCTATAAATTTGCGGAGCCGGTGACGACGCCTGGGTTCGTCTTCATGGACAGCCCCGGCTATGACCCGTGCTCGGTGACCGGGCAGATCGCCTCGGGGGCGAACCTGGTGGTGTTCACGACGGGTCGCGGATCGGTCTCGGGGTACAAGCCCGTGCCCTGCATCAAGCTCGCCACCAACACGGAGATGTACGAGCGCATGTCCGAGGACATGGACATCAACTGCGGCGACATCATCACCGCCGGCGTGAGTCTCGAGGCAAAGGGCGTCGAGATCTTCGAGGCGTTCCTCGCCGCGGCATCGGGCGGGCAGACCAAGAGCGAGGCGCTCGGCTTCGGCGGGGCCGAGTTCGTGCCCTGGCAGATCGGGGCCGTGATGTGACCCGTGCTGCCTTCTGACACACCCCTGCGCGCAACCGGAACCAACCCCGGCGTCACGCATTGTTCGACCTGAACCCACAGGAGGAACAGGACATGTTTTCAGGATTTATCGTTCCCTTGCTCGCCTTCGGAACCATCGGTGCCGTCATTGCTTTTGCCTGGATCAGCCAGGTCAAGACGGACGAGCGGCGCCGGTCCAACACCCGCAAATCGACCCTCGCCGCCGACAGCCCGGATCGCACGCCCCACGGCACGAAACCCGTCGACGTGTGAACACGCCGACGGCCGCGTCTCAATCGGTCGTCAGCACCAGATGACCAGGAGAAACTGCGCGGTAGGTTGACGGAGCCGGCACATGGCCAAGCGGAAAGATCGGCGAGGTGATGGGTTTGAAGGTCAGATCCTCGCCGAACCTGCGCTTGCGCGGATCGGCGATGGGCACGGCAGACAAAAGTTGGTGCGTATAAGTGTGCGCGGGAGAGCCGAACACGGCCGCCCGCGGGCCGATCTCGACGATCCTCCCCAGATACATAACGCCCACCTGATGGGCCACTCGCTCGACCACGGCCATGTCGTGGCTGATGAATAGATAAGAAAGGCCCAGGTCCTCCTGAAGATCCATCATCAGGTTCAGGACTTGGGCCTGCACCGACACGTCCAGCGCCGATACGGCCTCGTCGGCCACGATCAGCTTAGGGTTCACTGCGAGCGCGCGGGCAATCGCCACGCGCTGGCGCTGACCACCCGACAACTCGTGCGGAAAGCGATTGAGGAATTCGCGCGGCAGCCGGACCCGGTCAAAAAGATCAAGCACCCGTGACGCCAATTCCTGGCCGGATGAGAGATTAAAATTCATAAGGGGCTCGGCCACCTGGTCTTTCAGCCGCCGGTACGGGTTGAGCGATGCGAAGGGGTCCTGGAACACCATCTGCATGTCCGCCCGCGCGCGGCGCAGATCGAAGGCGTTGAGTGCGCCGATGTCGCGCCCGCCGATCAGGACCTCGCCCGAGGTGGGCTCGATCAGCCGCAGGATCGAGCGCCCGCAACTCGACTTGCCGCATCCGGATTCGCCCACGAGCGCCAGCGTCTCGCCGACGTTCAGGGTAAAACTCACGTCCTCCACCGCATGGACCTGCGCCACCGTGCGGCGCAGGATCCCGCCCTTGACCGGAAAGCGGGTGGTGAGGTTGCGCACCTCGAGCAGCACCTCGGGCTTTCTTGGGGCGATGGCCGTCCGGGCCGCGCGCGTCTCCGCGTCGCCGATCAGTCGCATTCGCTCGGGCAGGACCTTGCCCTGCATTTCGCCGAGTTTCGGCACGGCGGCGAGCAGGCTTTGGGTATAGGCCTCGCGCGGCGCCTCGAAAATCTGGGTGACCGTGCCGGTCTCGACGACGCGGCCGCCGCGCATGACCACCACCCGGTCCGCCATCTGGGCCACGACGGCCATGTCGTGGGTGATGAACAGGACCGCCATGCCCTTCTCGCGCTTGAGCCGGTTGATGAGCGCCAGGATCTCGGCCTGGATCGTCACGTCGAGAGCCGTCGTCGGCTCGTCGGCGATCAGCAGTTGCGGCTCGCAGGCCATCGCCATCGCGATCACCACGCGCTGGCGCATGCCCCCCGACAATTCGTGCGGATACTGGCGCAGCCGCCGTTCCGGCTCCGGGATCCGCACGCCGCGCAGCAAATCGAGCGCCCGCGCCGAGGCCTCCGCCTGGCCGAGGCCCTTGTGCAGCCTCAGGCCGTCGGTCAGCTGGCGCTCGATGGTGAAGACCGGGTTCAGGGCGGTCATGGGCTCCTGGAAGATCATCCCGATCTCGTTGCCGCGCAGGCCGCCCATGACCGATGCGGAGGCGCTCGCCACGTCGAGCAGCGAGCCGTCCGCGCGCCGGAAGCTCATCTCGCCCGCGGCGATCCGGCCGCCGCCGAATTCCACCAGCCGCATCAGCGACAGCGACGTGACGGACTTGCCCGATCCGCTCTCGCCGACGACGCAGACCGTCTCGCCGGGCGCGATGGAGAAGCTCACGTCCTCGACGCCGACCACGGTTCCGCCATCGGTGGGGAACTCCACCCGCAGACGCTCCACCGAGACGATGTCGTCCATGCGCGCGCCCCTCATTTCGCCCGAGGGTCCAGCACGTCGCGCAGGACGTCGCCGAACATGTTGAGGGCAAGCACGGTCAGCGCCACCGCGAGCCCCGGCACGAGGGCCGTCCAGGGGGCGATGTCGAGCTGGTCGCGCGAGGCCTGGATCATGAGGCCCCAGCTCGCCGCCGGCGGCTGGGTGCCGAGCCCGAGGAACGAGAGGCCCGCCTCGGCCAGGATCGCGAAGGCGAGGCTGATGGTGGCCTGCACGATCACCGCCGGCATGATGTTGGGCAGGACGTGGCGCAGCATGATCATCGCATCCGTGGTGCCGGAGGCGCGCGCCGCCTCGACATAGGGCATCTGCGCCACCCGCAGCGCCTCGCCCCGGATGATGCGCGCGAGAAACGGCGTGAAGGCGATGCCGATGGCGATGATCGTGTTCTGTACATTCGGCCCGAGCACGGCACTGATGGTGAGCGCGAGCAGAAGCGCGGGGAATGCCAGCAGGGTGTCGACGAGCCGCATCAGCACGTTGTCGGTGCGGCCCCCGAAATAGCCCGAGATCATCCCGAGCGGCAGCCCGAGCACGATGCTCATGGCCACCGCCGCCACCGCGATCTCGAGCGAGGTGCGCGCCCCGAGGATCACCCGGGCTACCAGATCGCGGCCGAGTTGGTCGGTCCCGAACCAGTAGCGCAGCGAGGGCGGCGCGCGCCGCGCGGTCATGTCCATCGCGGTCGCGGCCTCGGGCGGCACGATCAAGGGGCCCACGATCGCGACGAGGGCGATCAGCGTCAGGAGCGTGAGGCCGACGACGCCCTTGAAGGTGAGAAACCGCCGCATGCCCTAGCCGAGCCTGATGCGCGGATCGATGAGCACGTAGAGCAGATCGACCGCAAGGTTGGTCAGCATCACCACGGCCGCGATCACGAAGACCGTCGCCTGGATCAGCGGCAGGTCGCGGTTGAGGAGCGCCTGATAGGTCAGCCAGCCCATGCCGGTATAGCTGAACAGGAACTCCATGACGATGATCGAGCCGAAGAGATACCCGATCTGGAGGCCCGCAATGGTGATGACCGGCCCGATGGCATTGGCGAGCCCGTAGCGCCAGACGACCGTGCGCTCCGAGAGGCCCTTGGCGCGGGCGACACGGATGAACTCCTGGCCGAGGATGCCGGTCATGGTCGACCGCGTCATCCGCGTCAGATGCGCCATGAGGCCAAGGCCGAGGGCAAGCGAGGGCAGGAACGCATGGCGCAGCGTGCCCGCGAGATCCTCGGCCGGATCGACGAACCCCGAGGAGGGAAACCACCCCAGCCCGCGCGCGAACACCAGGATCATCACGATCCCCCAGAAGAAATCCGGCAGGCTGACGCCCATCAGCGCCGCAGTCGAGCTGACGCCGTCCTGCCATCTGTCGCGGTGGACGGCCGCCCAGACGCCGAGGGGGACGGCCAGCGTCAGGGCGATGGTCATCGACATCACCACGATCACCGCAGAGGCCGCGGCCTTCTGGATCAGCAACTCGGCGATGGGTTGCTTGAAGATGAGGCTGGTGCCCCAGTCTCCGGTCAGCATGCCGCCGACCCAGCGCCCGTACTGGACCGCCAGCGGATCGTTCAGCCCGAGGCTCTCGCGCAGGCCCGCGAGCGCCTCGGGGTTCGACTGCGTGCCCATGATCATCATCGCCACGTCGCCGGGCAGGATGTTGGTCACCCCGAACGTCACCAGGGTGATCAGGAACAGGGTCAGCATCACCGACAGGAGGCGGTTGAGGATGTAGGTCATGGCGCGGATCCGGCCGGGGAGGGGCCGCGGGCCAGAGGTGGCCCGCCGGCGGTTGCGTCAGGCAGAGAGCCAGACCTTGTGGAAATTCAGGTTCGAGCCGTTGGGATGCACCACGGTGTCGAGGCCCATCACCTTGGGCTGCGCGCCGATGGTGCCGTTGCGAAACCACAGGACGATGTCGTGGCTCTCGTCCCAGATCTGCTGCTGGACGGATTTGTAGATCTCGGCGCGTTCCGCGTCGTCCACCGTGATCCGGGCCTTTTCCGTCAGCTCGTCGATGACGGGATCGCTGATGTTGCGATAGTTGAACCCGCCCTGGGAGTTCCAGACGCTGTAGTAGAGGAAATCGGATTCCCACAGCGTGAAGAAGTTCATCATCGTCATCTGGTAGTCCTTGTCGACCCAGCACTGGCTGAGCCAGTCGGCCCAAGTCAGTTGCTCGATCGTGAGGTTGACGCCCGCCATGCGGAACCATTCCACCAGGATCTGCGCCGTCTCGATGTGATAGGGATAGTTGGTGGTGGCCTTGAACACGATGTCGAGGCTGCCCTCGGGATAGCCCGCCTCGGCCAGCAGCGCCTTTGCCCCCTCGATGTCCTGCGGACGCTGGGACAGGCCCGCGTTATAGGCTGCCGAAGTGGGATAGCTCGGGCTCGGCGAGGTCGCCCCCTGGCCCCAGAGCGCGCCCTGCATCAGGGCTTCCTTGTCGATGATCATGTCGAAGGCCATGCGCACGCGCTTGTCCTTGAAGGGCTCGAACGTGTGGTTCATGTTCACGAAATCGAAGTTCAGCGGGAACCAGGTGATCACCTGGAGGTCCGGGTCGTCCTGAAGCTCCGTGACCCGGTCGAGGGGTATGTCGTTGATCATGTGCAATTCGCCGGTGCGCAGTCCGGTCAGGCGGGTGGTGGGCTCGGTGATCTCGCGGGCCTCCACGGCGTCGAGATAGGACGGCCCCTCCCAGTAGGCGTCGTGCCGCGCCATCTTCACGACCGTGCCGACCTCGTAGCTCACGAAGCGGAACGGCCCGGCCCCCGTCGGGTTGGTGCCCTGGGTCGGGCCGCTGTCCACCGGCATCACGACGCCCGCGCCGTTTTCGGCGAGCCGCGACAGGAAGGGGGCGTTCACGGCGCTCATCCGGATCACGACCGTCAGGTCGTCGGGCGTCTCGATGGAGGCCACGTTGTTGAAGACCTCGAAGTTCACCGCCCCCGTGGCCGGATCCTTGCAGCGCTCGAACGAGTATTTCACGTCCGCCGAGGTCATGGTGTCGCCGTTGTGAAAGACCACGCCCGGACGCAGGTTGAAGGTATAGGTCAGTCCGTCCTCGGCCACCTCGTAGCTTTCGGCGAGGTTCGGGATGACGTTCAGATCGTCGTCCACGGTCACGATGGAGGCATGGATGTTCTGCAAGACCCGCCCCGAGGAGGCCGTGCCCGTCTGGTGCATGTCGAGGTTCTGCGTGGTCTCCGAATGACCCCAGATGAGCGTGCCGCCCGACACGGGCGTCTCCTGCGCCTGAAGCGGCTGCGCGAGACCCGCACCGAGCAGGACGCTGCCGCTCAGGAGGGCTGTGGTCGACCGTAGAAAGTCCCTGCGTTTCATGGCGGTATCTCCTTTTGGTGGCGTCTTGGGATTGAGGGTCAGGTCGGAAATTCGGGGCGGCGGTCCGCCACTCCGAGCACGCGTTCGAGCGCCATGCCGAGGTTCAGGATGGGCCCCTCGTCGAAGAGGCACCCCCAGAGGGAGATCCCCTGCGGCACGCTGTAAAGACGGCCTTCGCCCGCGTCGCCGGACGTCAGGGCTCCCGAGGCGAGCGAGGCGGCGCTGCGGGTCGCGAGATCCACGAACCCTGCGCGCAGATGCAGGCACGGGTGGCCGGTGAAGTTCGAGGCGATCAGCATCGGCCCGGTCATGAAGGGCCCGATCAACACGTCGCATTGCCGGAAAAGCCCGTCGAGCGCCTGCATCACCAGATACCGCAGCCGGTCGAGTTGCACGTGATCGACCGCCGACAGGAAGCGGGCCTTGCGCATCGCATTGGGCCAGGCGGCGGCGTCCTGCCAGGTCAGCGTATCGTCGAGGCCACTGAGCGTCAGGTCCTCGAAACTCGCGGCGGCCTCCGCGAAGAGGATGTTCATCAGAGCGCCGTAGGGCAGGTCCGGCAGGGTGACTTCCGAGACCTCCAACCCGAGCCCGCGCACGGCCTCAAGGGCCGCATGGTCGATTGCCGTGGCCCCCTCGCCGAAGGCTTCCGCCAGATAGCCCACCCGCAGGCCCGCGATGCCTGCCGCGGCGTCAAAGACAAAGGGGGCCGCGATCGTGCTGCGGTCGGCGGGATCGGCACCTTTCAGCACCGCCAGCACCGGGGTCGTATCCTCGACTGTCCGGCAGATGGGCCCGACCTTGTCGAGGGAGTTGCAAAGCGCCATGGCGCCCGCCCGGCTGACGCGCCCGAAGGTCGGCCGCAGCCCCGTCGTGCCGCAGCGCTGGCTCGGCGAGGTGATGGAGCCGAGGGTCTCCGTGCCGATGGCGAAGGCGCAAAGCCCCGCGGCCACCGCACTCGCCGATCCCGCCGAGGATCCGCTCGACCCCTCGTTGAGGTTCCAGGGGTTGCGGGTGAACCCGCCGTACCAGACGTCGTTATAGGCGAGGGCGCCGACGCTGGTCTTGCCGAGCAGCACCGCGCCGGCCGCGCGCAGCCGCGAGACGATCGCAGCATCCGTGTCGGGCACCCGGTCGCGATAGGGCTCCGCCCCCCAGCCCGTCACCACGCCCTTCGCGTCGAAGAGATCCTTGAGGCCGTAGGGGATGCCGTGCAGCGGCCCGAGGCTGATCCCGGCTCGGGTCAGGGCGTCGGCGGCTTCGGCCTCGGCCATGGCAATGTCCGGGGTGAGTGCCGCGAAACATTCGAGCCGCGGCCCGATGCAAGCGATTCGCTCCAGATAGATTTCCGTCAGCCGCACGCTGGGGAGCGCGCCGCTCCGGATCCAGGCCGCGAGATGCGTGACAGGGGCGAAGGCCAGGTCCTCGTCCTCCGGGGGCATCGGAGCCGTCTCACCGGACAGTCGCAGCGCGTCCGCACCGTGGGGCATGGCGAACCCCGGCAGGCGCGGATCGAACCGCATCGCCATGGGCACGGCGTTGTCGAGCACCACGGACCGCCGCACTCGCGCCGAGACGATCTGCCCCTCCAGATTGTCGAGCATCAGCGCGCGTTCCGCTGCGGTATAGTCCACCCCCATGAGCCGTTCGGCCGCGGCGATGGTCTCAAGGGTGATTTCCGGATCGCTCACGTCAGTCCTAGTGCCCGGTGGCGAGGATCCGGCGCAGAATGTCTGAGGGCCGCATCAGCGAATGGGGTCATGGTGTCGCGCGGGAAAAGTCATGGCAGTCCGTCCTTGATCCAGACCCGTAGAAGGTTGCCCGGCAGGCGTATCGCGCTTCGGGCCCGGGGCACCATGCTCGGCGGGGTGGGCGCAGGGCGGTCTGCCAAATCGAGAGAATCTGGTCGAAATGGGACCAGAATTGATGAAAAAGCGTGCAGGATGAAAAAGCGCTCCGGCCCGAGGTGGACCTGGCCGCGGGTCTCTTTCCGGCTTGCGGCCTCGCGCCACGCTTGGTAGCAAGAGAGCCGATGACCGCGGGCGTTGTGTAATGGTAAGACCTTAGCCTTCCAAGCTAAAGACGCGGGTTCGATTCCCGCCGCCCGCTCCACCCCCACTCCGCCTCGACCCGACTGGCCCGGCACGAGCCCTGCGCACCCGCTACATTTGCGCGTCTTGATGCCGATTGGCGCAGTTGGTAATTGGTCCCCCGGATGGCATGGCGCGTGGGTCGAGATGGTTGAGGTCGTGGGACTGGATCGGGCAAAGGCTACGGCGGTACGGCCGTTGCGGGCCCTCTTGGGGTTTCTGAGGCCCTACCAGTTGCTGGTTGCGGCCGCACTTGCCGCCCTCGTGATCACGGCGATCCTGTCGCTTGCCCTGCCGCTCGCGGTGCGCCGCGTGGTGGACGGGTTCTTCGCCGAGAACCTCGCGCTGATGGATGCCTATTTCGGGGCGGCCATCGGGGTCACCGCGCTCCTCGCCCTCGGGACGGCGGCGCGCTATTACCTCGTGACGCGTCTCGGCGAGCGGGTCGTTTTCGACATACGCAAGGCGATCTACGACAAGGTCATCGGCATGAGCCCCGGCTTCTACGAGCGGATCATGACCGGCGAAGTCCTGTCGCGGCTGACCACGGACACGACCGTCGTGCTGTCGGTGATCGGCTCCTCGGTCTCCATTGCGCTGCGCAACATCCTGACGCTGTTCGGCGGATTGGCGCTGTTGTTCTACACGAGCCCGGTGCTGACCGGACTGGTGCTGATCGGCGTGCCGCTGGTGATCGCCCCCATCCTCATCCTCGGGCGCAGGCTGCGGGTCCTGTCGCGCGAGAGCCAGGACAAGATCGCCGAAGGGGCGGCGCAGGCCTCCGAGACGCTGCTCGCGGCGCAGACGGTGCAGGCCTATACCCACGAGGACGCGAGCCGCGCGCGCTACGGCGTGCTTGCGGACGAGGGCTTCGAGACGGCGCGGCGGCGCATCCTGATCCGCTCGGTTCTGACGGCCATCGTGATCTTCCTCGTCTTCGCCTCCGTGGTGGGCGTGTTGTGGATGGGCGCGCGGGACGTGCGCTCGGGCGGCATGACGCCGGGCGAACTGGTGCAGTTCGTGATCTATGCCGTGATGGTGGCGGGCTCTGCCGCGGCCCTCAGCGAGATCTGGAGCGAGTTGCTGCGCGCGGCGGGTGCGACCGAGCGCATGATCGAACTGATCGAGACGCCCGACACGATCCACGATCCCGAGACGCCGGTGGCGGTGCCCGCCCGCGTCCGGGGCGAGATCAGCTTCGAGGGCGTCTCGTTCCGCTATCCGGCCCGCCCCGAGATCCCCGCCCTCACCGACCTCGAATTCGTGGTCCATCCTGGCGAGACGATCGCGTTGGTCGGCCCGTCCGGGGCCGGCAAGACCACGATCTTCCAGTTGCTGTTGCGGTTCTTCGACCCCCACGCGGGGCGGATCCGGCTCGATGGCATGGATCTGCGCGACATGACCCGGGTCGATCTGCGCGGCCAGTTGGCCCTCGTGCCGCAGGATCCGGTGATCTTCGCTGCCACCGCCCGCGAGAACATCCGCTTCGGACGCCCGGATGCCACCGATGCCCAGATCGAGGATGCCGCACGCGCCGCCGCGGCCCACGAGTTCCTGCTGAAGCTGCCGCAGGGCTATGACACCTATGTGGGCGAGCGCGGGGTCATGCTGTCGGGCGGCCAGCGCCAGCGCATCGCCATCGCCCGCGCGATCCTGCGCGACGCGCCGGTCCTGTTGCTCGACGAGGCGACCAGTTCGCTCGACGCCGAGAGCGAGCGCGCGGTCCAGGCCGCCGTCGACCGCCTTGCCCAGGGTCGCACCACGCTGATCATCGCGCACCGGCTCGCCACGGTGAAGCGCGCGGACCGGATCCTGGTCCTGCAGGACGGGCGGAT
>JBBQYB010000090.1:0-13549 GCA_038209095.1 Rhodobacterales bacterium | reverse complement strand
TGCACCTGTGATATGGCCCCTGCGCCGTCACATTCCAAGAGAGACGGCTTGCGACCGCCTTCAGGTTGCCCGCCAGTCGTCAATCCAACCATGCAGTACCGTTCTCACCTGCACGCAATGTCCCAGCAAGTTCCGCCCGCGCCTTCGTTGGGCGGTGCCATCCTGTCAGGCGCGAACCTGATTGTGCTTGCGCGCAACGAAAGCCTTCGCGGTTTCCACCGCCACGGCCGCGTCGCGGCAATAGGCGTCGGCCCCGATGGCGCGGCCGAACTCCTCGTTCAGGGGCGCACCGCCGACCAGCACGATATAGTCGTCGCGCATGCCCTTTTCCTTCATCGTATCGATCACGACCTTCATGTAGGGCATCGTGGTCGTCAGCAGCGCCGACATGCCGAGGATGTCGGCATCCTCGCGGGCCAGCGCGTCGAGATAGGCGTCGACCGGGTTGTTGATCCCCAGATCCACCACCTCGAACCCGGCTCCCTCCATCATCATCGCGACGAGGTTCTTGCCGATGTCGTGGATGTCGCCCTTCACGGTACCGATCACCATCTTGCCCATGCGCGGCGCGCCGGTCTCGACCAGCAGCGGCTTGAGGACCCCCATGCCCGCCTTCATGGAATTGGCCGCGAGCAGCACTTCGGGCACGAACAGGATGCCGTCGCGGAAATCGTCGCCCACGACCTTCATGCCCGCCACCAGGGCCCTCGTTAGCACGTCATAGGGCGTCCATCCGCGTCCGAGCAGGATGTTCACGCCCTCCACGACCTCGTCCTTCATGCCGTCGTAGAGGTCGTCGTGCATCTGATCGACCAGATCTTCGTCGTTGAGGTCGGCCAGGATCAGGTCTTCTTCGTCGGCCATGGGTATTCCCCTCAATGATGATGCCGCAACTGATGCCTGCAGATAGAGGCCTGCCACGAAACCGGCAAGGCCCGCGCGTGCAAAGCGACGCCAGAGCCTGCGTCCCCGACCCCGGGGGCGCGCAGGCCCTCGCGCGGCGCGTCAGGCGTTGACGTTGACCACCACGCGGCCGCGTACTGCACCCTTCAGGATCGCGCGCCCGAGGTCCGGCAGATCGGACAGCGTCGCAGGCTCGATCATCGCCTCCAGCCTGTCCATCGGCAGATCGCGCGCGATCCGCTCCCAGGCGCGCACCCGGTTGTCATAGGGTTGCAGCACGCTGTCGATCCCGAGCAGGTTCACCCCGCGCAACAGGAACGGCACGATCGACAGCGGCACGTCCGCACCGCCCGCGAGGCCGACCGCCGCAACCGCGGCCCGGTACTTCAGCTGCTTGAGCACGCGCGAGACCATGGCCCCGCCGACCGCATCGACGCATCCCGCCCAGGTCTCGGCCTCGAGCGGCTTGGGGCTCGCCTCCGCCAGGGTCTCGCGCGGCACGATGGTCGCGGCCCCGAGCCCGCGCAGGTACTCGGCCTGCTCCGGACGCCCGGTCACTGCCGCCACCTCGTATCCGAGGGCCGCAAGCAGGGCCACCGCGACCGAGCCCACGCCCCCCGCGGCCCCGGTCACCAGCACCGGCCCGTGCCCGGTCTCCAGACCGTGGTCCTCGAGCGCCATCACCGCGAGCATCGACGTAAGACCGGCTGTGCCAATCGCCATGGCGTGGCGCGTCGTGATCCCGTCCGGAAGCGGCACGAGCCAGTCCGCCCGGACCCGCGCCTTCTGGGTGTATCCCCCCCAATGCGCCTCGCCGACGCGCCAGCCGGTCAGCACGACCGGATCCCCGGGCTTGTAGCGCGCGTCCGTCGATGTCTCGACGGTGCCTGCGAAATCGATGCCGGGCACGTGGGGGTATTTCCGCACCAGCCCGCCGCCAGGCCCGATGCACAGGCCATCCTTGTAGTTCAGCGTCGAGAACTCCACCGCGACCGTGACCTCGCCCTCGGGCAGATCGCCGAACTCCAGCGTCTGCACGGCCGCCGAAGTCTTTCCCGCATCGTCCTTTTTGACGACCAGCGCCTTGAATCCCATGTCCCGCCCTACCTATCGGTTCAGTCGCGCGCCGACAGAATAGGAGGTTGCGCCCCGAGGCAACCGTTCACTTGCACGAGGCCGTAGCCGAAGATCTGGTCGCGTCCCGGCGCGCCGAGGTCGCGCGCATTCCGCGCCAGCAGGCGCCGGCCATCGTTGATGTCGTGTGCGCGGCCAATGGCGATGTCGCGCGCGGCCGTGGCCGTGACGAAGGGTGCGGCAAAGGAGGTGCCGGTCCAGAAGGCTGCGCCGCCCCGCGCGTCAGCCGCCCAGATGTCGACCCCGGGAGCCGCGAGGGTCACGTAGGCACCGCGGTTGTTGGCGCTGTAGGCCCGGCCACGCGCGTCCACCGCCGACACGGCGATGACCGGACCGTAAGCCGCCGGATAGGCCGGGGCGCCGGCCGGACCGTCGTTGCCCGCCGCCGCGACCAGCACCTGACCGCGCTGTGCGGCGGCCGTGACGGCCCGGTCGAGCAGGGCGTTCGGCGGTCCCATCAGCGAGAGGTTCACGACCTTGACGCCCGCCTCCGCCATCCAGTCCAGCGCCTCGATGATCGCGGGTGCGTCGGCCCGCAAGCCCTGGGCATCCTGCGCGAACACGTTGGCCGAATAGAGCGTCGCCCCCGGCAGCAGCGCCCCCGCCCCCGGCAGATCCCCGACCAGCAGGCTCGCGATCGCCGTGCCGTGGGCCACGTTCGTCGCGGCGTTCCGCGCCACGAAGCTGCGACGCACGATGTCGGCGCCGCGCAGGGACGCGTGGCTGGCCACGCCCGTGTCGATCAACCCGACCCGCGCCTCGATCCGGCAACTGCCCGGCTCCGGGGCGCCGATCATCGTCCGGGCATAGCGCACCGGCAGGGTCTCACCGGACGGGCGGTAGAGATGTGCGAGATCAAAGACCAGTTCCGGCATCAGCGTCCGGACCCGGGCCAGCGCCGCGGTCGCAGACTGTCCCGAAGGCGTGCGCAGGCGTGCGACGATCCGCCCTCCCAGAAGCGCGCTCGGACGCTCCGATAGGATGCGAAATCCTAGGGCTCCCAGAACCTGGCGGGATTCGCGCGTCAGCCCAAGGGCCGTGATCTGCTCCTGGCGGTACTGCGCGTCGCCGTTCCCGCCGCCTGTTCCGGCCCGAATGCGCCGGGCGGGGGCGACGACCACGCGCTCCGTCTCCGCCGCAGGCGGATCTGCCCGGACCGTCTCGACCACCCGGCCCGCGTCGGGTGTCGCAACCTCTATCACCGCGGGTGCCGCCACCTCTGGCTCGGGCTCTGGCTCGGGCTCGGCCACGGCGCGCACCTCCGTCACGACCGCGGCGGCGGGTTCGAACCGATCCTCAACCACCGGCTTGCGCCCGAAGAGGGAGCGCAGCACGTCCGGCAGGCTCGGGGGCGGATCCGCCGCGGCGGCACGACCGGCACCGGTCTGCGATCCGCGTGCGGGGGCCTCGGCCCGGCCGCTGTCCGAGCCGCCGTCGAACGAGCCCGAGGGCTGCGACGGCGCGTCGCGCGCCTCGTCGCGCCGGTCCGCGGCGTCCACCGGCTCGCCGCCCGCCGTGCCGGTGTCGCGGCCGTCCGTCCCGGTCTGGGACCCGCCGCCGGTCACGCCGCCGCCCGCGGCACCTCCGGTCTTGTCGTCGGTTGATGACCCTCCGGAGCCGCCGCCTTGCGAGGGTCCTCCGGAAGATGCCGACCCTCCGGAGGTGTCCGTCCCGCCGCCGTCGGTCCCGCTGTCCGACCCACCGCCGCCGGTGTCCCCGCCGGCCGTTCCAACGCCGTCCGACCCACCGCTGTCCGACCCACCGTCGTCCGAGCCACCGCCGTCCGACCCGTCACTCTCAGTATCTCCGCCATCCGATCCACTGCTGCCGGTGTCGCTAGTGTCCGATCCGCCACCGTCGGATCCACCGCTATCGGTCCCGCCGTCCGACCCGCCGCTTCCCGAATCCCCGCCGTCCGATCCACTGCCGCCGGTATCGCCGCCGTCCGACCCGCCTTCGTCCGACCCGCCTTCGTCCGACCCGCTGCCGTCAGACCCGCCATTGTCAGACCCGCCGCCGTCTGATCCGCCGCCGTCCGATCCGCTGTCCGAAGAACCGGCATCGGACGGACCGCTGTCCGCCGCCCCGCCATCGGACCCACCGCTTTCCGAACTCGCTGAGGCATCGCCGGCACCGCTGTCCGCCGACGTACCTGCGGTATTCGATCCCTCGGTGTCCTGCGCTGCCGCAGCGTTGCCCAAAAGGAGAACTCCGGGCCCCGCGCCGTACGCGCAGGCCACGAACACCCCGATACAAAGCAGGCCTCGAACGCTGCGTCTCATCCTGAGACTCCCCCCCGGTCTTCGGTTAATACGTCTCACGGGCCAGCCGATCAAGCCCGCCGCATCGATCGCCCCGGGGGGAATAAAGCCGGCGCGCGGGCGTTGTGCAGTCAGGAGCGTGCAAGGGACGCGAGCATTGGACATCAGATTTCAGCGCGATCTCGTGGACCTCGTGCCCCGCCTGCGCAGGTTCGCCTATGCCCTGAGCGGCTCTCGGGACGTGGGCGACGATCTGGTCCAGAGCGCCTGCGAACGCGCCCTCAAGAACGCGGCCCAGTTCGTGCCGGGCACGCGGATGGACAGCTGGATGTTCCGCATTATCCAGAACCTGTGGCTCGACCAGCGCCGCAGGCTCCGGGTGCGCGGAGCGCAGATCGATCCCGACCTCGTCGTCTTGTCCGACGAGGGCCTCGGCGCGCGGCAGGCCGAGGATCGCGCCACGCTCGACAAGGTGCGCGCCACGGTGGACGCCCTGCCGGAGGACCTGCGGCTCGTCCTCGCCCTCGTCGCGCTGGAGGGGCACAGCTACCGCGAGGCCGCCGACATTCTCGAAATTCCGATCGGCACCGTGATGAGCCGACTGTCGCGCGCCCGGGCGCAGCTTCTGCCGCTCGTCCACACGCCGGATCAGAGGACACGGACATGGACACAGTGATGGACCGCGAGACGCTTGATGCCTTCGTCGACGGGGCGCTCGATCCCGAGGCCGCGGCCCGCGTCGTCGTGCACCTCGCCGATCACCCCGCCGACCAGGCCTATGTCGACAGGCTCGTCGAGGCCGGCGCGCTTCTGGCGCAGGCTTACGGCGCGCCCATGACCGAGGCCGTGCCCGAGCGCATTCGCGCCACCATATTTCCGCAACCCGCGTCCTCGCCGGCCGCGGCCCGCCGTTCGTCGAGGCTCCGGGCATACTATCTCAGGCCGGGACGGCCCGCCCTGGTCGCGACCGCGGCGGCGGCCCTCGTGCTGATGGGGCTCGCCATTGGCCGGATGGCCTGGAGCCCGCCCGGGGACATCGATCTGACCGTCGCCCTCGAGACCAGAACCAGCGGACCCGTCGACACGGGCGAGGGACCCGCACGCCTCCTGCTGGTGGGCACCTTCCTCGCCAGCGATGGCCGGCCCTGCCGCGAATACGAGATCCTCGACGACGCCGCACGATCCCAGACCCGGGGCCTCGCCTGCCGCAGCGGCTCCGGGGTCTGGACGGACGAGGTCGTGCATGTGAGCCGCCTCGCGGCACCCGTGGACCGCAGCGACGGCGCATTCGTCCCGGCCGAGGGGGGCGGCACCTCGGCGATCCTCGACCCGACCCTCGACCGGCTCGGCGCGGGCATGGTCCTGACCCCCTCCGAGGAAGACGCGCTGATCCGGCGTGCCTGGGGCCCTTGAGCGCCCGTCCAGCCTAGGCCCGGGTCATCGGGCCTTCATTGCAAACATTGACGCATTACGGAAGTTGATGCATCTTAAGGTTGTGACGCCTGCAACCTCCGATTGCCCGCTTTGCAATCCGTGCGGCCTCACATCCTCGGGGCATCCCTCCCGAGGCTTGGAGTGTCGGCTTCGTGAAACTGTTTCGGATCCGCCGAGACGTGCAGCTCCCCCACCCGTCCGACCGGACCGGAGACGGGGCCGTGGGTCTTTGGCCCGATGTGATGCCTAGCCCTTGGCGTGTCGGCGGCGTCATCCTCGCCCTTGCGCTGATTATTGCAGGCTCCGCCTCCAGCGAACACCTAATGCACGAGGCGGCCGGGACAGAGGTTCGCCTTGTCCGTCCTGCAGGACGCGACGCTCCTGCGCGACCGGATGGACCGCGCGCTGTTAAAACAGATGCTCGAGCTTGCGGCGCTCGAGGGCGCGCTGTCGCGGGGCGACCCTCCTCGTCCTTAACGCAGGCTTGCGCGAGCGCAGGCACGAGGCCACCGCACGCCGGCAGACACCCGCCCCTTTCCGCGATGCCGGACCCGACGCCGCCACGCTGCGGCTCTCACGCGCGCTTATCGCGGCCCGGATGGGCGTCTGGGAGTGCCGGATCGCCGACGGCACGATGAACTGGGATCGCCGCACGGAGGCGCTGTTCGCCATGTCCGCCGAGGACACCGGCCCGCGCAGCCTCACGGACTGGCGCGCGCGCCTGCACCCCGACGACCGCGCCTCTGCCGAGAGCGCGCTCAACGACGCCCTGCGCGCCGGCGGACGCCTCGAGAGCGACTTCCGCCTCGTCCTGCCCGGAGGTGCCCTGCGGCACCTGCGCGCCTGCGGGACGGTCCACCCGGGCCCGGCGGGCGACGCCCTCATGAGCGGCACCGTGACGGACATCACCGCCTAGGCCGAGGCCCGCACCGCCCTCGATGCCCGGTGCCGCGACGCCGAGGCCGCCACGGCCGCCAAGTCGCACTTTCTCGCCAACATGAGCCACGAGATCCGCACGCCGCTCAACGCCATGCTCGGGATTCTGGTCCTTCTGCTGCGCTTTCCGCTGGAGCCAGACCAGCGCCGCCGTGCGGAAATTGCCCATGTCGGCGCCGGGCATCTCCTGGCCCTCCTCAACGACATTCTCGACCTCTCTCGGCTCCAGGCCGACTGCCTCGCGCTGCAACCGAAACCGGTCAACATCCGCGCGCTGATCGAGGGCATCACAGCGATCCTCTCCGCCTCCGCGCAGGAGCGGGGCCTCGGTCTGCGGACCCGGCTCGATCCGCGCCTGCCGGACTGGCTGGTGTGCGACCCCGTCCGCCTGCGCCAGGTCCTCCTCAACCTCCTCGGGAACGTGGCGACGTTCACCGACGACGGGGAGGTCGTCCTGAGCGTCGCGCACAACGCCGCCCTGTCGGGGGGCGTGCTCGGCATCGAGGTGCGCGACACCGGCCCTGGCATCGCGCCGCAGGTCCGCACGGGCCTGTTCCGCCGCTTCGTCCACAGCGACAACCTCAGTACGCGGCACCGCGCCGGCACCGGCCTCGGCCTCGCCATCTCGCGCCAGCTAATCTAACTGATGGGCGGCGAGATCACCGCCACCAGCGTCCCGGGCGAGGGAGCGACGTTCCGCTTCTGGATCGCGGCGCCCGCCTGCGCCGCCCCGGACGCAGGCCCCGCGGCCACACCCCTCGTCCCTGTGCGCGGCAAGCGCATCCTCCTCGCGGAGGACAATGCCCTGAACCGGCAGATCCTGACCGCCTATCTCGAACTCGGCGGCCACAGCGTGCGGGTGGTCGAGAATGGCGCCTGCGCCGTCGAAGCCGCGGCCTCCGAACGCTTCGATCTCGTGTTGATGGACGTGCAGATGCCCGAGATGGACGGGCTCAGCGCCACGCGCCTGATCCGGGCCCTGCCCGCACCGGCCTGCAACGTACCGATCCTGGCCCTGACCGCCAGCGCCATGGACGGCGACCGCGACCGCTGCCTCGCTGTGGGCATGACGGATTTTTGCGCGAAACCGGTTACGCCCGATGCCCTGCAGGCAGCCATTGTGCGCGCGAGCCACATCCCTGCGGACCAGCGCTGCGCCTGAGCGGACCTCGCCTCACGCGACCGCGACGGCCCCGCCCAGTTCGTCCGCGACATGCGCCTCCAGGATCGCATCGAAGGACGCATCCGCGCGGAACCCGAGGCCTTCGGCACGCGAGGCGTCGAACCGCGTGGCCCAGCCCGCGACGATGCGCGCGATCACCGGATCGGGCTCGCGCCGGATCAGCGCCACCGCGCCGTCTCCCCCGATCCGCCGCAGCGCCTCGATCTCCTCGCCGACGGTCGCGGACAGGCCCGGCAGCGTCAGGTTGCGCCGCGGCCCGATCGCCGACAGATCCATCTCCAGCGCATGGCGCAGGAACCCGATCGCCGCCCGCGGGCTCGCGAACCAGTGCCGCACGTTCTCGTCCACCGGCAGCACGGCCTCCTGCCCCGCCAGCGGCTCGCGCAGGATGTTGGAAAAGAACCCCGACGCCGCCTTGTTCGGCCGCCCCGGCCGCACGCAGATCGTGGGCAGCCGCAGCCCAACCCCGTCGAAGATGCCGCGCCGCGTATAGTCGGCGAGCATCAGCTCGCCCATCGCCTTCTGCGTGCCATAGCTCGTGAGCGGCGTCAGATGGAAGGCCTCCGGGATCGTCTCCGGATAGGGTGCTCCGAACACTGCGATGGACGAGGCGAAGATCACCCGCGGGCAATACTCGGGCAGCCCCCGGATCGCCTCGAAAAGCGCGCGCGTCCCGTCGAAATTGACCGCATAGCCCTTGTCGAAATCCGCCTCCGCCTCGCCCGACACCACCGCCGCGAGGTGAAAGATCACGTCCGGCCGCTTGGCTATCCGCGCCGCCACCGCCGCCGCGTCCGTCACATCGAGCGCCGCCGCCACCGTCGCCACCGGACTGCCCGCCGGCTGCTGCGGTGCGACCACGTCCACCAACGTCAACCGCGTCAGCCCCGCAGGCGGCGCCTCCGCCAGCGACCGCGCCAGCTTCGCGCCGATCATCCCGGCAGCGCCCGTGATCAGGATGTGCATGCGGTGTCTCCCATTTTTGGTTCGGGTATCATCGATGCGGGTGCGGGGCAATGCGGCCGGGCATTGGGGTCACAAGATGCGCACTGGGTTGCGACAGGCACCTTAGAAACGTCTTTAGCGAGGCATCTCTTTTGTGGCTAATGCAGTTCAGACATTTAGATAAAAGTAGGCAGGGCGCACCGAAATGACCAATGACAGTTCCTTGCTTCACTACGTTCCAGTGCCCTTGCATATCCAAGGGGGAGAGTCTTATCTCGAGTCCCAGGCCTGCAACGGACTCCGCCGTTGGGCTGACAACTTTGATCGCCTCACGTTCATGTTTCCCCAGATAGAGGCACCGCCGCCAATTGGTTGGAAGCCAATCGCATCGGTCGGCCCCGCGCTCGAGCAGATCGAAGTCGTGCCGCTTCCCATGGCCTACCGCCCCGATCAGTTCCTGCGACACCTTCCCGCGACCCGCCGCAGGATCCGCGACCTCATCGGAAAGTCCCGCTACGTCGGCTTCGCCATCGGCGGCCTGTTTGGAGACTGGGGGGCGGTGGCCTGCCTTGAGGCGCACCGGATGGGCAAGCCCTACTTCGTCTGGACGGACCGGGTGGAATCCGAAGTCGTACGCAGATCCGCCTCCGACGGCCCGTGGAAACGCCGCCTCCGGGCGCATCTCACCCATCGCCCCATGGCCATGCTCGAACGCGCCGTGATCCGGCGCGCGGCGCTCGGTCTCTTTCACGGCGCGGACACTTTCGCAGCCTATGCGCCCTACTGCAAAAAACCCGAACTGGTCCACAACATCCACATAGGCCGCGAAGATCACATCGCCCCGGATGCGCTGGCCGCCAAGATCGCCACCTGCGCCGAAGGCCCGTTGCGCATCTGCTACGCAGGCCGGGCAGATCCGATGAAAGGCCCACTCGATTGGGTGGCGACACTTGAGCGCTTGTCTCGGGCTGGCGTGGATTTCCAAGCCGTCTGGCTCGGCGACGGCGCAGAGCACGCACGGATGCAAGCAGCGGTGCAAGCGGCAGGCCTGTCCGACCGCGTCGATCTGCCAGGCTTCGTCTCCGACCGCAACCGCGTGCTCGCCACCTTGCGCGACTCCCACCTTCTGATGTTCTGCCACAAGACGACCGAGTCGCCCCGCATCCTGATAGAGGCGCTGATATCCGGCTGCCCAGTAGTTGGCTATGACAGCGCCTTCGCCCGTGATTTGATTTCGGGGCATGGGGGTGGCGAACTGGTCCCGACTGGCGATGCTTCTGTTCTGGCAGAGCGCGTCACGACCCTCGCTCGTGACCGCGCCGCGCTCGCCGCTCTGATCGTTCGCTCGGCGCGGGACGGTGCGCCGTTTGAGGATCGCGCGGTTTTTCGCCACAGAAGCGAATTGATATTCAGCTGTGCTTAAATAAATCATTCAGTATGGATTATTTAATGCAGAAAATGCGCGCTTTATCTGGACGTCTAATTAGGGAAATTTACTTATATTTTACTATCGTTGGATCAAGAAAAACTGGTCGAATTGTATTTTTTCCGTGGACTGCGCGTGAGGGGTCAAGCCTTCTTCGAGTCTATTTTATTTCTAACGAAATATCAAAATTTGGCTGCTCAACCCTTGTTGTTCCAAAACAGCTTACATTCTTTCAAAGAAAAAAAATAGTTAAATATTTCAATCCAGCACTTGTTTTCATTCAATCTAGTAGACATAGTTTAAATACATCGGAAACGGCGTTTGGCAAACCATATTTTTTTGATCTTGATGACGCTGATTTTTACGATGACAATCAACGAGAAATAATTATTGATCTTTGCCAGAATGCACGAGGCGTAATTGCTGGAAGCGCATTCATCCGTGACTGGTGCGCTCAGTACAACGATAACGTGACGGTTGTTTGGACAGGCACGCCAGTTACACTAGGGCTTCGTCCTCATCATTCTGATCGAAGACCGATCATCGCCTGGGCCCAATCGGCGCCGCTCGGTTATAGAGGCGAACTCGCTTTCGTCCGGGATCTGGTCAAGCGGTTGCGAGCGAGAGGAAATCTATTCACTCTGCGGCTCTATGGCGTCAACAACCAAGCCGACCGCGAAGAACTCGAGAAGACTTTCGGCCCGGAGCAACTGTTGGAGATGCTACCAACTATGCCTTATGCGAAGTTCATACGCTCGCTCTACGACGTCTCCATCGGCCTCTCCCCAATCTGCTATGAATCTGAGTTCAGCCGAGGCAAGTCATTCGGAAAGATACTCGCCTATCTGGACGCCAAGGTGCCGATCATTTGCAGCGACCATGCGGACCATGCTGCGTTCTTCCGGCCAGAAACTGGTATCGTCACAAACGATCCCCTTTTGTGGGTCGCGTCTGCCGAAGCATTACTTTCTGATCCACAGAAACGCGCCCGCATGTCGAATGCTGCCTTCGAAGACTTCGTCAACCGGCTCTCGCTCGAAGCTGCGGCACGGCGGGTTATGGACTTCATCACCCAAACCATTGACCGCACAGCGATCGACCGATGACTATTACAAGGGCCTGGCTTCCAGATTGCTGTTGACGCTCCAGAATTCTGCCTTGCTTACTTTCTGCGGCAGGCGCTCCAACGGCCAGTGTTGAAGCCTACTCTTTCGGCAAAATTACACTCAATTTGAGCTGCTTGTTACCTTTAACTCCGACCGTTGGCTACAAAACCTACAACTCTGCAGCGCACGTTTACACATATTTCGATCTGGTTAAACGAAAACAATTTAAAGTTATATTACATACACTTACCGATTTGTCCACGCGTGGACAACCGCTGAAAGGCTCCCCTCACCCCCCGCTCAGCCGCCGCAATTCCAGCCAGACCCCCGAATGGTCCACGTCCCCGAACCGCTCCAGCGTGCTCTCGAACAACTCCCTGCACAGCGCCGTATAGGGCGCCGCCGCCCCCGCCACCCCGGCCGCCTTCAGCGCGTTGTCCAGATCCTTGATATGCACCGAAATGCGCCCCTTCGTCGTGAAGTCCCGCGCCACCATGCGCCCGCCATGCAGATCGAGGATCCGGCTGTCCGCGAACCCGCCCTGCATCACCTCGCGCACCAGCGCGGGGTCCGCCCCCGCCGCCTCCGCGAAGCTCAACGCCTCCGCCACCGCGCCGATCGTCGTCGCCACGATCATCTGGTTGGCGAGCTTCGCGATCTGCCCCGCGCCCGACGGCCCCACCAGCAGCGGCCGCCCCAGCGCCTCCAGCACCGGGCGTGCGCGCGCGAAGGCCTCCGCCTCCCCTCCCGCCATGATCTTCATCGTGGCGTCCTCGGCCCCCACCGTGCCCCCCGACACCGGCGCGTCGAGATGTGCCACACCCCGCTCCGCGAGCCTCATGGCGTGGTCGCGCGCCTCCGCGATCCCGATGGAGCTCATGTCCGCCACCACCGCCCCGGTGGGCAGCGCCTCCGCGGCACCCTGGCCGAAGAGCACCGCCTCCACCACGGGCCCGTTCTCGAGCATCACCACCAGCACGTCGGCCCCGGCCGCACATTCCGCCGCCGTGTCCGCCACCACGGCCCCCGCCTCCGCCAGGGCCTCCGCCTTCGTGCGGGTGCGGTTCCAGACCGTGAGGGCAAAGCCCGCCTTCAGCAGGTTGCGCGCCATCGGCGTGCCCATCAGCCCGATCCCCAGCAGACCCACCCGCAACTCGCCCGCCATCCGATCCCCCTGCAACCCTTCAGTCGGGACGATACGCAACCCCGACCCGGGCGCAAGTCCCGCCGCACCAATCAGGCCATGGAACATCCGCGGCTTTCGACCTAGGCTTGCCTCGAACGGACCGATCCGATTGGGAGACCTGCTCATGCGACGCCCGGCATCCGCCCTGATACTCGCCCTCGCCCTCTGGCCCGCGGCCGGCGCACAGGCCGACGACGCCGCCCTCGATCTCGCGGGCGACCGGTTCCGGATCGGCACGACCGTAACCCTCGCGGAGCCCGGGGCCGAGGATGCCTTTCTCGCGGGCGAGCGCGTAACCCTCGCGGCCCCGGTGACAGGCTCCGCCCATCTGGCCGGCCGGCGGGTCGATGTCACCGCAGCGGTAGGGGGCGCGCTCTACGGGGCCGCGGCAGACCTCGCCGTCAACGGCGATGTCTCGGGCACCGCGACACTCGCGGCCTACGACCTCGAGATCGCGGCACCCGTCACGGGCTCCCTGCGCGCCTTTGCGAACCACATCGCCCTGCGCGCGCCCCTCGGTGGCTCCGCCCTCATCCTCGGGCAGGACGTCGAGATCGAGGCCGCCATCGCCGGCGACGTGGTGCTCGCGGCCCGGACGCTGGTTTTCGGCCCGGACGCCCGCATCGACGGCTCCCTGACGCTCTATGCGCCGCCGGGTGTCGTGCTGGAGGTGCCCGCCTCGGTCATCCCACCCGAGCGGATCAACCGGCGGGTGATCCTCACCGACCGGCCCATGGCCGAACGCGTGGCGGGGCCGGGCCCGGCGGCCCTCGCGCTTGGGTTCGTAATCGGCGTGCTGATCCTCGCACTTCTCGCCACGATCCTCGCAGCCGTGACCCCGCGCCGGATTGCGGATTACGAGGCGATCCTCGTCAAGGGCCCGTTCCGGAGCCTCGGCTACGGCTTTCTCGCACTCGCCACGGTCATCGGGGCCGCGATCCTGCTCGTGGCCACCGTGATCGGGGTATTGGCGGTCCCTTTCGTCCTGCTCGCGGCGGGCCTGCTCTGGGCGATCGGCTATCTCGTGGCCGTCTA
>JBBQYB010000089.1:0-13693 GCA_038209095.1 Rhodobacterales bacterium | reverse complement strand
GACGCGCACGGTGAGGTCGGCTGCGATCTCGATGGCACCCATGCCGTTGCATTCTCCGTCGCCCTGGATCGCGTGGCAGTCGCCGAGGAACAGATGGGCACCGGGCTTGTGGACGCGCAGCATCACGGTGTTGCCGGTGGTCACTTCCTGGATGTCGAGGTTGCCGCCGTGAACCCCGTTGTCGACCGTCAGCACCGAGCCGTGCACCGGCGCCACGGCGATGACGCCGATCATTGGCCGGACGGGCAGTTTCAGCGTGTCGCTCCAATGGACCAGCCCGTCGGAGACCTCGACGACCCGTGTGTGATGACCGAACTCCTTGTGGCGCACCCAGTCGGGGAACATGCCGATGCCGGGCCAGAGCGCGGTGAAGCCGAGCCCGTTGAGCCGCATGTCGAGGATCTCGACGGAGAGCATGTCGCCCGGTTTCGCGCCGCGCACCTCGATCGGGCCGGTGGCACCGTTGACGAAGGGCAGCGTCACGTCCTCGGGCGTGAGTTGCTGTCCGACGGAATGGATCACGCCGTCATTGATGTTGATGGCGCATTGCACATTGAAGGTCTGCCCCGGATCGACGGCAGCCACGAAGGCGTCTTCCCCCGAGAGGGCGTATTTGATGTGTCCAGCCTTTTCAACGACCTGGTGCGCCATTGTGTTCTTTCCTTCCTGACGTCTGTGCCGCGGATGTTTGCGGTTCTAGGGCGCGTTTCGCCAGGGGGTAAGCAGGCGCTCGAGTTGCCCGACGAGCCATGTCAGGAACAGCGCGAGGGCGATCGTGGCGACGAGGGCCGCAAAGACCTTGGGGATGTTGTAGAGCGAGCCGGCTTTGAAGATGGCGTGCCCGAGCCCTTCGGAGGAGGACATGAATTCACCGATGATCGCGCCAATCAGGGCGAAACCGACCGTGAGCCGCAGCCCCGCGAAGATGTCCGTGAGCGCCGAGGGGATCACGAGGCGCTGGAAGATCTGGCGCTTGGTGGCACCGAGCGTGCGAAAGAGGCTGATCTTGTCGGGATCGACGCTGAGCGCACCCTTGTAGGAGGTGACGAGCGCCACGACCACGACAGACAGGGTCGCCATTGCGACCTTGGACATGAGGCCGGTACCGAACCAGATGATCATGATGGGGGCAAGCGCGATGATCGGGATCGAGCCCAGGGCGATGATGAAGGGCTGCACCACCCGCGCGACCGATTGCGAATACCACAGCGACAGGCCGATGGAGGTGCCGATCACGTTGCCGAGCAGGAACCCGAGCAGGGTCTCCACGCCGGTGACGTAGGTGTCGCGAAATAGGCTCCCGTCGCGCCACATCTGGACGAGAAAGCCGAAGATCGCACTGGGCGAGCCGAAAAGGAACGCGGTCTGCCTGTCATTGGCCGTCGCACTTTCCCAAAGCCACAAAAGGCCCGCCAGCAGGCCGACCTGGCTGGCGAAAACGGCCGCGCGCGCGAGGATGCGGCCGCGCAGCCGGGCGCGGCGCGCATCCCTGGGGAGGCTCGATCGCTCAAGCTGGCCCTCGGAGGGGACGTCAGTCATTGCAGCCCCTTTATCACGGGTCGCGCCGTGGATTGAAGATCGTTCCAGATGCTGCGGACGTATTGGGTGAAGTGAGGGCTCTGGCGCGCCTCCATCATGTCGGTCCTGTCGCCTGGAATGTCGATCTCATAGACGCGCAGGATGCGGGTGGGGCGCTGGCTGAGCACGATCACGCGGTCGGACATGGACACGGCCTCCTCGACGTCGTGGGTGATGAGCAGAACCGAGCGTTTTTCGGCGCGCACGAGGGTGGCGGTGTCGTTCTCGATCAGGAGCTTCGACTGGAAGTCGAGGGCCGCGAAGGGCTCGTCGAGCAGCATCACCTCGGGGTCGGTGACGAGCGTGCGCGCCAGCGCCACGCGCTGGCGCATGCCGCCTGAGAGGGTCGAGGGGTAGCTGGCCGCAAAGCCGTACAGACCGAGGCGGTCGAGCATGATCTCGGCGCGATCGCGCGCCGCATCCGCCTGAACGCCCTGGATCTCGAGGCCGAGCAGCACGTTCTGGATAGCGGTGCGCCAGGGCAGCAGGAGATCCTTTTGCAGCATGTAGCCGGCGCGCGCCGGAACTCCGGACAGGGGCTCGCCGTACCATCTGATTTCGCCCGAGCCCGGCGGGATGATGCCCGACACGACGTTGAGAAGCGTGGACTTGCCGCAGCCCGAGGGCCCGACAATGCTGACGATTTCGGCCTGTCCGAGCGACAGGCTGAGATCGCCGATCACATGCATCATCTCGTCGCCCACCTCGTAGCTCTTTGAGACGTTCCTGACGCTGAGGGGAGGCACCGCAGCGCCCCTGGCCCCGGCGTCAGGACAGGCGGCGTCAGCCAACGGCCGCCACCGCCTTTTCGGCGAAGGAATTGTCGATGATCTCCTCGAAGGGAATCGAGCCGGTGACGTTGCCGAGATAGACCTGCATGCTCATAAGGTTGTCCCATTGGTCGCGCTGGACAACGACCGTCTCGGCGGGGATGCGGAATTCGAGTTGCGCATCGATCGCCGCGTCGACGACCTCGGCGGGAAGATCGGGGAACTCCTTGCGCGCGACTTCCTTGGCGAAGGCGGGATCGGCGTAGGTGAGCCGCGAGGATTCCTCGAACGCCGTCACCAGCGCCTGCACCATCTCGGGATCGTCCTCGATGGTGGATTCAAGCACCATGATCCCGGTGTTGCAGAAGGGGCCGACGTAGCTCGCGAAATCGAAGACGACCTTGGCGCCCTGGTCGACGGCGGAGGCGACGCTGGGCTGGTAGGCTATCGCCATGTCGGCCTGGCCCGCGAGCATGGCCCCGATCTCGGTGCCCGGGCTGACCTGGAGGATGGTGGCGTCCTCGCCGATCGTGAGGCCCGCGGTCTCTAGCATGCGCTTGGCGACCGAGAAGTTGGTGTTGGGTTCGGGGGAGGTTACGATCGTGAGCCCCTTGAACTGGGCCGGGTCGGTGATGACGTCGAGGTTCTTGGAGACGCCGAAGTAATGCGCGCGCTGCACGACCGTGCCCACGACGACCCCCGGGCCGCCCTGCTCGCGCGAGATCTGCGCCATGGTGGCGTCGCCGATCGCAAAATCGGCCGAGCCGCCGAGAACGGCCGCGAAGGTCTGGGTGTCGCCGCCGGCGGCGGAGACGTTCATCTCCAGGCCATGCTTGGCAAAGATGCCGGCGTGCATGCCGACGTAGAGATTGATGTAGCCAAGATTGTGGACCGCTTCGCTGAAGTTGACGACCTTCAGATCCTGGGCAAATGACGCGCGGCCAAACATGGAAATAATCGCGGTCCCGGCCAGAAGTTTCGTTGCCCCGCGCCGTGTCAGCGCATTCGGATCTACAACATTTTCCGTCATTTCAAATCTCCAATAGCTGTTCAGTGACCAAGCGACGCGCCACTCCCACGTTTTCGAGGGCTTCATTTATGACGAAAAATGAACGGCAATGCGCCCGCCCTCGCGAGGACACCGGCAAATCACTGCCGTGTCAAAACAATGGATTGGCAACTTACATCCAAAAAGATTATTGTGTACAATCGCGTCAAATCTTAGACAATTTGCAAAATCATTCAGCATCTTCTGTATCGAGAGACCACCTACGCTGCCCGTCAATGCGTCGGCCCGATGCAACTTCGCCAGATTGGACAAGGCTGCATGCATGTTGGAAATCTGTCCGTGCGCACCAACCTCGCCGCGCCCGCTCCCCTCTGCCAAAGCGACCGCAATCGTCTCCTTGTGATCATCCAAACCAATGTAGGTGATACGCCCATCCATGGCCCGTCTCCTATGCCGGAGGCTCTGCGCCAGGACATCCGATGCAACCCTCGAAACCCGCACACTTTGAGACGGGTCGCCCAATCTCAGGCGAACATTTGGTCTAGCGCGACCCGATCTTCTCAAGGGCCGCCGCAATTTGCAGTGCGAATTTCGCAGATGCGACAGGGAGCGTACGGCCACGCATCTGGCCGAGCAACAGGAGGCCGGGGCGGATGTCGCGCTCGGGCAGCTCTCGGAAAGTGAGGGATGGGTCGATTGTTGGGCTCAGGCCGATCGGAATCTGGAAACTGACGCTGCGCTCATAAAGGACGTATTGCCGCATCATTTCGAAGCTGTCGGCCTCGACGATCGGGTTGAGTTGACGCGACCGCCCACGGGTTGCCTGGTCTAGCAGGTGGCGAACGCCGTAATCCGCCGACGGCACGACATGTGGCACGTCAAGGCAGTCGTGCAAGCGAAGGTCCGCCTTCGTCGCCAGCGGATGGTCCGCGGCCATCACCGCGCAGATCGGTTGCGGGATCGCCTTGATCACCTCGAAATCCACCAGGTAGATCGGCTCGAACACCAGCGCGAGATCGCTCGCGTAGGTGCCGAGCTCGCGCTCGGCCGCTGCCCGGTCGCGGACACGGACGGAGAAGGAGACGCCCGGATGCACCGTCCGGTAGCGCGCTATCTGGTTGGGCAGGAAGATCGGGTTCACGGCCTGGCTGCAGGCGATCGAGACGTGGCCACGCCGCTCGCCAGAGAGGTCGGCGACCTGGCTGCGGATCCGGTCGAGTTCGGTGAGCTGGACGCGGATGTGGTGCATGAGCAGCTCGCCCGCCGGGTTGAGCCGCACGCCCCGCGGCAGGCGCTCGAAGATCTGCGAGCCGAACTCCTCCTCGAAGCGCTGGATACGCCGGTTCAGTGCCGAGGAGGTGATGTTGAGATCCCCGGCCGCCTTTCGGATCGAGCCGACGCGCGCCACGTCCTGGATCAACCGCAGGGTCTGCAAATGCCGCATCGATCCTCCAGGCCTGCGCTGCGTTCAGTGCAGCGCAGTGCTGAATTCTTAGCATTAGAATTCAGCGCCGGGAAGCCGCATGCTAACCATTGCGCGCAGGGTGCTTGCGGAACCAAGGGATCGGTATGCAGCTTCATGACGACCGCTTATCGACCGGGACGCAAGGGATCGCTCTTGAGCGGCTCCCGTTCACGATCGGGGCGCTGCGCGCCGCCTACGCCGGCGGTGTTCGCCCCGCAGAAATCATCCGCGAGGTCTTCCGGCGCATCGACGCCGCAGCCGATCCCGGCATTTTCATCCACCTCGCAGCGCTCGAGGGCCTTCTCGTCGAAGCCGAGGCCCTCGGGGTGCCGGACCCGGCGCGGCCGCTCTGGGGTATTCCCTTTGCGGTCAAGGACAATATCGACGTCGCCGGTTGCCCGACCACCGCCGCTTGTCCGGCGTATGCCTACATGCCCGAGCACGACGCTCACGTCGTCGCGCGCCTCCGCCGCGCCGGCGCTATTCCCGTCGGCAAGACCAACCTCGACCAGTTCGCCACCGGCCTCGTCGGGGTGCGGACGCCCTGGCCTGCGCCCCGCAACGCACTCGACCCCGCTCTCGCGCCCGGCGGCTCATCCTCGGGCTCGGCTGTCGCGGTGGCGCGGGGGATCGTGCCCTTCGCCCTTGGAACCGACACCGCCGGCTCGGGACGCGTGCCGGCGGCCTTGAACAACATCGTCGGCCTGAAGCCGAGCCTCGGCGCGGTGTCCACGCGCGGCGTGGTGCCCGCCTGCCGCACGCTCGACGTGGTGTCGATCTTCGCCTTGACCGTCGACGACGCCCACGCCGTATACCGGCTCGCCGCGGGCTTCGATGCCGACGACCCCTATTCCCGCCATGTCCGCGTCGGCGCGGTGGGCGCGCCCCCGCCGCAGCCGTCCATTGGCGTCCCCAGCGTCGCGACGCGCCGGTTCTTCGGCGACGACGTGCAGGCCGCGGCCTTCGAGGCCGCCTGCGCGGGCTTGTCGGCCGACGGCGCGCGGCTCGTGGAGATCGATTTCCAGCCATTCCACGACGTCGCCGAGATGCTCTATTCCGGCGCCTGGCTGGCCGAGCGCCACGCCGTCGTCGGCCCGCTGCTCGCCGAGAACCCCGAGGCGGTGCATCCGGTGATCCGCCGGATCCTCGAGCCCGCCACCGCCCTCGGCGCCACCGACGCCTTCCGCGGCTTCTACCGCCTCGAGGCGCTGCGCCGGCAGGTCGCGCCGCTGATCGACAGCGTCGACCTGATCTGTGTGCCGTCGATTCCGACGTTCTGCACGCTCGCGGACCTCGTCGCCGATCCGATCGACCCCAACACCCGGCTCGGGACCTACACCAACTTCGTCAACCTGCTCGGTCTCTGCGGTATCGCCACGCCGACGCCGGCCCGCGCCGACGGCCGTCCCGGCAGCGTCACCCTGCTCGCCCGCGCCGGCCGCGAAACGCTGCTCGCGAGCGTCGCCCGCCGGATCGAGCGTTGGGGCGACCGCAGCCTCGGCGCCACCGGCTGGCCGGTCCCGGCGGCGGAAGAAGTCGCTCCCGCCGCCGGCCCGGACGAGATCGAGATCGCCGTCTGCGGTGCCCACATGTCAGGCCTGCCGCTCAATGACGAGCTTGTCTCGCTGGGCGCCCGCTTCCTGCGCGACGCGCGCACCAGGCCGCACTATCGCCTCTACAGCCTCGCCGGAGGCCCGCCGAGGCGGCCGGGACTGGTCAGGACCGGCGCGTCCGGCGCTGCAATCCACGTCGAGGTCTGGGCGCTGCCGCGGGACCGCTTTGGCGACTTCATGGCCGGGATCCCGGCCCCGCTGTCGATCGGCACCGTGACGCTGGCCGACGGCACGGACCCGAAGGGTTTTCTCTGCGAGCCGGCCGGTCTGGCCGACGCCGTCGACGTCAGCGAAATCGGCGACTGGCGGCGGGTCGTCGCAGAGGCCACGACATGATCTCAGGCCACGCTCACATGCGCCGAGACGATCCGCCAACCTTCCGGGCGACGCATCCAGACCTGGCTCTGCGCCCCACGCCGTCCCGATTTTTCGCGCCGGTACTCGGTGGTCGCCACGCCGAAGTCCGGGCGGAAGGCGACCACGTCGATCCGAAGCAGCTCTCGCGCCATATCCCCGGCGTCCCGCCCGCGCCGGAACGTCGCGATCGCCTCGAAACCGTAAAGCCCGCCGTCGCTGGCGAGCCTCACCGCCCGCGGATCCTCCCAGAAAAACGCGCTCAGCGCTTCCACGTCGTTCGCCTGCAACGCCGCCTCGTAGGCGTCGAATTCGGCTCGGATCTCCGCCGCGACCGCCCCTTCATCATAATCGACCATTCGCCCGCCTCCCGCTTCGCAAGTGGCATAGCCGTCCATCCGCCGACGCGCAAACCGAAGGATACCGCCCCATGAAAACCACGCTCGCCGCCGAGCCCGAGCCGATTGGCATCGACGCCCGGCAAACCGCCCTCGTGATCATCGACATGCAGCGCGACTTCCTCGAGCGAAGCGGCTTCGGCGAGACGCTTGGCAACGACGTCTCGCTGCTGCAGGCGGCGGTCGGACCCTGCGCCGCCGTCCTGGCCGCCGCCCGCAGTTCGGGAATGCTCGTCATCCACACCCGCGAGGGCCACCGCCCGGACCTCTCGGACGCGCCGCCCACCAAGGTGCAGCGCGGCGCGCCCTTGAAGCGCATCGGTGATCCCGGCCCGATGGGCCGGATCCTGATCCGTGGCGAGCCCGGCCATGACATCGTCGACGAACTGGTGCCGGCGGCGGGCGAGGTGGTGCTCGACAAGCCCGGCAAGGGCGCCTTTCACGCCACCGACCTCGAACAGATCCTGCGCAACGCCGGCGTCGACACGCTGATCGTCTGTGGCGTGACCACCGAGGTCTGCGTCCACACCACGATCCGCGAGGGCAACGACCGCGGCTACCGCTGCGTCGCGCTCGCCGACGCCTGCGCCTCTTATTTCCCCGAGTTCCACCGCGTGGGGCTCGAGATGATCAAAGCCCAGGGCGGCATCTTCGGCTGGGTCTCGGACGCCACTTCCTTTGCCACCGCAATCCGGTCCGCCGCGCAAGCGGCCTGACACTCGGGAGAGAGCCATGCAGACCAAATCCCCGCAGCTCTGGACGCCGGGCGACTGGAACGCCCTGTTCGGCCTCGGCACCAACGTGCTCGTCAACATGCTGGTGATGACCGGCCTCCTGAAGTTTGTCGTCGGCTTGCCCGACGAACTCACCTTCGGTCGCATCCTGCCCGCGGTCGGGCTTATGCTGTTCATGGGCAACCTCTACTACGCCTGGATGGGCTGGAAGCTCGCGAAGAAGGAAGGCCGGGCGGACGTCTGCGCGCTGCCCTCCGGGCCCTCGGTGCCGCACATGTTCATCGTGGTCTTCGTGATCATGATGCCGATCCTCGGGACCACCGGCGACCCGGTGAAGGCCTGGGAGGCCGGCCTTGCCTGGGTGTTCATCCAGGGTTTCATCCTGATCGGCGGCGCCTGGATCGCGCCGGTGATCCGCCGCATCACCCCGCGCGCGGCGTTGCTCGGCACGCTCGCAGGCGTCTCGATCGCCTTCATCTCGATGCGCCCGGCGATGGAAATCTTCATGACCTCGATCATCGGCCTGACCTGCCTCGCGATCATCATGGCGAGCTGGTTCGGCGGCGTGCGTTATCCGCGCGGCCTGCCGGCGGGGCTGGTCGCCATCATCGTCGGCATGATCATCGCTTGGGGCGCGACGGCGCTGGGATTTCCAGGCGTCGGCGGCATGAGCGGCGACAACCTGATGGCGAGCTTCGCGAGCTTCGGCTTCTCGATCCCGCTGCCGGCGGTGGACCACGTGTTCTCCGGCTTCGAGTTCCTCGGCTTCATCCTCGTTACCGCAATCCCCTTCGGCGTCTACGACCTCGTGGAGGCGATGGACAACATCGAGAGCGCCGAGGCCGCGGGCGACAATTACTCGACGACCGAGGCGATCACCGCAGAGGGCGTGATCAGCCTCGTCGGCACTCTGTTCGGCTCGCCCTTCGCCAACGCCGTCTACATCGGCCATCCCGGCTGGAAGTCGATGGGCGGGCGGATCGGCTATTCGATCGCCACGGGGGCCTTCGTGCTGTCGCTCGCCTGGTTCGGGATTCTTGCGGTGTTCCTCAACCTCGTGCCCGTGGTCGCCATCGCACCGATCCTTCTCTACATCGGCATGCTGATCGGCGCGCAGGCATTCCAGACCACGCCGCTGACCCATGCGCCGGCGATCGTGCTCGGCCTCGTGCCGCATCTCGCAGCCTGGGCCAAGACGCTGATCGACGGGGCGCTCGGGGCTGCCGGGGTGGCGGTCACGCCAGAACTTGTTGCGGGCATGGCGACGAACGGGGTGCTCTACGAGGGCCTCGCGATCCTCGGCAACGGCGCAATCCTCACGGGGCTGATCCTCGCGGCGGTCGGCGTCTTCGTCATCGAGCGCAAGTTCGACTACGCCGCCGCTTTCGCCGGCGCGGGCGCCGTGCTGACCTTCTTCGGGTTCATGCACGGACCGGCTGTCGGCTTCGGGGTGACGCCGATGGTCGCCTTCGCCTACCTGATGGTAGCAGGGCTCTTCGTCGCCTGCTCGCGGTTGAACTGGGCCGCGGAGCCGGGCGAAACGATCGAGCCGCCGTCCATCGCCCAGCCGGCGGAGTGACGGCGTGACTTGGGACGCCTACATCGATGCAAGCTCGGCGATCGTGGATCTCTCGATCGCCGAGGAATTTCGGCCGGGGGTCGCTGGGTTTCTCCAGCTCGCTGCCGACATGGCGGCGGTGCTCGAGGGTGTCGATCTCGACGGCGGCCAGCTGGCGCTCGCCGCCGTCTACGCCCCGCCCGATGTCCGGGACTGCAAAGATGAATGATCCGACCGGGCCCTGGGCAAGCGCCGCCCAGATTGCTGCGGCCGTCGCGGCAGGTGACACCAGCGCCGTTGCCGTGACCGAGGCGGCGCTTTCCCGTATCGATCGGGAAAATGGACGGATCAATGCCTTCACAGAGGTCACGGCCGGACGCGCGTTGCGCGAGGCCGAGGCCCTGGACGCCGCCCGGGCGCAGGGTCAGACAGTTGGCCCGCTGGCTGGTGTGCCTTTCGCGGTGAAAAACCTCTTCGACGTCGAGGGACTGACGACACGGGCCGGGTCACGGATCAACCGAGATCGCCCTGCGGCCGGCGCCGACGCAACGCTTGTGCGCCGGATGAACGCCGCGGGGGCGATACTTATCGGCACGCTCAACATGGGCGAGTACGCCTACGACTTCACCGGCGAAAATGCTCACGACGGTGCCTGCCGCAATCCGCTCGACTCGACGCGCATGAGTGGTGGCTCCTCGTCCGGCTGTGGCGCCGCCACAGCTGCCGGGCTCGCGCCGATCTCGCTGGGGTCCGACACGAACGGCTCGATCCGGGTGCCCGCCTCGCTGTGCGGCATCTTCAGCCTCAAGCCGACCTACGGCCGCCTGTCGCGCACCGGCACCTTCCCGTTCGTCGACAGCCTCGACCATCTCGGGCCGTTCGCGCGCAGCGCCGAGGACTTGGCAATAGCCTACGACGCGCTGCAGGGGCCGGACCCCACCGACCATGCCTGTGCGACCCGCCGCCCGGAGCCTGCGGCGCCCAGCCTCCGGATCGGGATCGGCGGCATCAGGGTCGGCGTCCTCGATGGCTACTTCGCCCGCAACGCCGGAAGCGTCGCCCGTGCGGCAGTTGCGGCCGTCGCCGACGGCCTTGCCTCGTTCACCGAAATCAGGACCATCAGCCTGGACGCCGCCGAGGCCGGGCGTGCCGCCGCCTACATCATCACCAACGCCGAGAGCGCCGCTTTCCATCTCGACCGGCTGCGCCGCCGAGCGGCCGATTTTGATCCCGACACCCGTGACCGTTTCCTCGCCGGCGCTCTCCTGCCCGCGGCTTGGGTGACACGGGCGCAGCGGGTGCGCCAATGGTGGCTTGAGCAGGCCCTCGCCGCCTTCCGCGAGGTCGACCTACTGCTCGCGCCAGCGACGCCGGTTCCTGCTCCCCCGAGCGGCACCAAGATGCTGGAGATCGGCGGACGGAAGCTACCGCTACGCCCAAGCATCGGGCTCTTGGCCCAGCCCTTTTCTTGCATCGGTTTGCCCGTGGTCACCGTGCCAGTCTTCTCCGAGGGAGAAATGCCGGTCGGCGTCCAACTTGTCGCTGCGCCGTGGCGGGAAGGTCTCTGCCTCCGTGTTGCCGCTCGCTTGGAAGGCGATGGTGTGGCAGTTGCAAACCACCGGGCACCGGCGGAGGCATAGGGCTTGGTCTCGTACCGAAGGAATACTTCAGCGGCGGAAAACAGGGCTTGGGAAAAACATCCAGGATGGGCCAGCGCGACGTCGCCGCGCTGATGATCATCGGTGCTATGGCGGTGGTGAGATAGGCGGCGCGCCGCGGGGCGCCGGCGGGCTCCTGGCTCGCGCGCATGCTGGAGCGAAAACCGCGCAAGGTCGTCGCCGTCGCCCTGACGGCCAAGATGGCGCGATCTGTTTGGGCCATGCTCGTGTAACAGGAAGATTACAGGGATCCGGTGGCGACAGTCTGAACAACTTAGCCGCTACAATCACTGCGTCGCCATCGCCAACATCCGCACAGTTCGGCCGGCGCGATCACTATCCATCGAGAATGGCCCTCCCGATCACATCGGGATGTCGGCCCACTCCGGTCACCGCCCAGACGCAAGCCGGATCGCGGCTCCACGGCGCGCACGGCCATGTCAGCGCGCCGCCCTCGACCAGGGTCGCACCCAACGCCCCAAGCTACTCCACACATAGAGCGAGATCACCGCGGCTTCGTTCAATCCGCCTTCTAGGAGGCGCGGACATCCGAGAATCGAGCTGGTCGATTGGAGCGGCGCTGCGGAACCGGACGACCCGAGGCTTCAGGCATGGTCGTTCGCCCACCACGTCTCGTCCGGATCGCTTTCGGCTACCGCTGCCATTCATCCAGCCCGCAGCATCCGGTAAAGAGGGCTCGGAGCGGACCCTCGCCACATGGCACTAAGCCACGCGTTGTTGGACAACCGTTGGTACGGACCGCGAGTGCGTCCTGTTTTGTGCCGTCGGAAGCACTGATCTGGAACTCGGTGGGCTTCCCCGTTGGCCGCGACCGGGGGCGATATTCGTTCCGGTTCTTTCTGTTCTCGAATTTCGACACGGCGGCCTCGACCGGGCTTCGATCAGACACGTTGCATGCTGACATTAACGCCGAACATGCGAGATCGCGTTCGCATCCAGCCAAGATCCAGCTTGCGACTTTCTTCAAGTTCCGTATTTGTTCCAGTCCATGGCCCGGCGCTCTACCTCGCAGAAGAAGATCGACGACGCGGCCTTTCCGGTGCGCGTGCGGAACGTCGTTCCGGGATACGGCTTCGGGCCGGATCTGATCGCGATGCGTCGCTGGCTTTCGAACGAGATCGGCGAGGCCGACCATGCCGGGCACGGGGCGTCGGTCACGGGGATGGACGCCTGCGCCCTCCACTTCCGAGACCTTTCGACCGCTCGGTCCTTCATGGCGGCCATCCCGGAGCTCGAACTTGCTGACGGCACGGCCACGCTCACCTATTCTTCCCCCGCCGCGCCCTTCGGGCGGGACGACCAGGAGGATGCCGACATCTGCAATCTCTACTCGTTGACCCGGAGCCAGGACGCGATGCGCCAGCTCTTCGATGGCCTGAAAGATCGAACCGGGAACCTGCCCGCATTGCCGGGGATTTTCCCCGACATGTCCGCCCCGATCGTGCGGGACGGCCCGGAGGGCCGCGAGCTCGTCATCGCGCGCTGGGGCATGCCGTCGCCGGCCTTCGCCCTGAGAAACAGAAAGACCGACACCGGCGTCACGAATGTGCGCAACACGGAATCCTCGCATTGGCGGCGATGGCTCGGCGTCAAGCACCGGTGCCTCGTGCCCTTCACGAGCTTCTGCGAATACGAAATGCTGGGGAACGGCGGAAGGGTGCCGGTCTGGTTCGCCCTGGATGATAATCGCCCGCTCGCGTTTTTCGCGGGGATCTGGACCGAATGGACTTCCGTGCGGAAGGTGAAGGAGGGCGAGACGACCAACCAACTCTTCGCCTTCCTCACGACGGACGCCAACGCGGTCGTGGCTCCGGTTCACCCCAAGGCGATGCCGGTCATCCTCACGACGATGGATGAGTACGACGCTTGGCTGACCGCGCCCGCCGAGGAAGCGATGGCGTTGCAGCGGCCGATACCGGACGATGCGCTTCGGATCGTGGCGAGGGGTGAGCGGAGCGACCCACGTCAGGAGTGAGCGACGGGGTCGGTGTCGCGGTCTCCACCGGGACTTAACCCGCTTTTCCGCTTTCGAGACTGGACGACGCGATCCGTGAAGCTCGCTGATATTATTCGGGCGCACTGGTGACGTTTCGCCTTCGGCAAACGGGAAGGGGGAGGCCGGCAATCTGCGAGGTTCGCTCCACCGTATTAATAACGGTGGCGGCCGGATCACACCCGCGACGGTGCTGCTTCCGGCGCGCTCCGCGCGATGAACCGGGAAAAGCACGACCGCCGGCACAGCGTCGCGATCACCTCCGGCGCTGGATGGCGTGAGGGGCACCCTCGCCGGAACGACGGTCCGGGCGCTCCCGCCGGGGCGGACGGTCGTTAAAACACCGAACCTTTATTAAGGACCCTCGGCATTGGCGGTTTTTCGTTCAGACTCTCCGGGTATGGACTGCCCCCATCGAGTGGTCCGATTGAATTGTTAGTGTATGGTCGGCCTTTGGTCCATTGGGATGAAGCTTTCCGGAGCGGGCGGCTGGTATCCGAGGGCGCTGTGCGGCCTGACGGTATTGTAGTGTCGGCGCCACT
>JBBQYB010000088.1:0-13741 GCA_038209095.1 Rhodobacterales bacterium | reverse complement strand
GCCGTCTGCTGGAGCCCATCGGGAACATACCGCCCGCAGAAGCCGAGGCCAATTTCTATGCTGCTCTGGAAACTGAACCCATGGCCGCGTAACTAACGTCAATCAGCCTCCGGCAAACCCGGACGGGTTCATTCAGCGTCTCCAGTTCGTCGCCTCGCACCCCGCGCAGAACAGCAACGACCACACGGTGTCCCTTCTTCACCAAAAGACCCTCGTCGATCCCGAAGATCGCCTCGGACCCGCCGGCCAGACCCAGCGTCATCACCGATGGCACCAGCGCCGTGACGAAATCGACGTGGTTGGGCAGGCTACTGAAGGTGCCGTCCTGGGCCACGGCCTGCATGCGGATCGCGCGGCCCTCGAACAGTGAGCGGGTGGGGAGCTGCAAGGCGACGCTCATGTCGGCGGCCATGCTCAGGGCGCTTCCGCCAGATCGCTCAGGGCGCCGATCATGTCGTAAGCGCTCTCCGGGTGGTCGAAGTCGGTCTGGGCAAGGTTCGTCTCGCAGCCGTCGAGCGTGTCGGCGATGGGCATCAGTTTGCCCTTCGTGTTTAAGAAGGACTCCGCCCACGCGCGACGGCATCCGCCCCAAGAGGCCAGAGACCTCCGACCCCGCCTGGACGAAGCGGAATATGTTGTCGATCAGCAGCAGGACGCCCTGTCCCTTGTCGTCACGGAAATACCTGGCCATCGTCAGGGCGGTGTTGCCGACGAGAAAGCGCGCGCCAGGCGCCTCGTTCATCTGGCCAAAAAGCATCACCGTCTTGTCGCGCACGCCCGCCTAGCCCATCTCCGGCTACAGCTCCTCGGCCTCGCGGGAGCGCTCGCCGATGCCGCAGAACAGGCCGACGCCCTTGTAGTGCTGCACGGTGTTGTTGATCAGTTCGGTGATGAGAACGGTCTTGCCAACCCCCGCCCCGCGACCGGGCGACGAGACCCGCAAGGCTAGCCATCCACATTATCCGGCCGCGCGGAACAGAGCGACAGCTTCTGTTTTAAACCACCCGAGAGCTTTCCTGCGGGACGGTTTGAAAAAGGATCGAGACCCGTCGCATGCAGGAGCACCCGAGCGTCTTCAGTCTCGGCCGGCGTCAGTTCCGATCGGCGTTGTCGCGACCGGGCGTCAGCCTGAATGGCCTGCTGGCGGGCCTCGAGAACCTCCGCTTGTTCCTGCCGCAGCAGCGCTTCGGTCTCGGTCGTGTCCACGCGCACGAGTAGCGTCCCGTCCGCAACCCAATTCCCCTCGGAGACGCGAACCTCCGCCACCCGGACGACCAGTTTCGTCGCGATCTCGATCCGCTCCGCCGCGAGCCGGCCGTTGGACATCGCGATGCCGCCGGGCAGGTCCGAGCCCTGCGTCATTTCCCACCAGCAGAAATCCGCCGCATCGCCAGGGCCAGCAAGGCCGCGAGGATCATCGAGGTCTCTTTCATGTCTTTCAACCCATCCCGGAGGCCGCCGGGATCCTCTATCCCGGTCAGGTCCGCGCGCGTGACGCCGCGTGTTCTCTGACAGCCCGACCGGTCCGGCGATTGACGCAGGTCAATCAACGATCCCGCCATTCGCGTATAGTCTCGGCTGGACGCAATGTGGAGTCGAAGGGTCAAAGGGATGGACAAGATTGTGTCTCCGGACGGGGAGCTCGCCTCAGCGGATCGGGGCGGTGTGCCATCCGTCGTGAGGCGACGGGTGCAGACCGAGCAGAGATCTTACGCCCACGCCAGCCTGCACGAAGCAGTGGACAAGGGCCTGAAAGCCGCGCAGGCGCGCTTTACCGGCGGCCTTTCCCCGATCGCGCTCGCCGCGGCCTATGCCGATTGGGCGTTGCATCTGTCGTCTGCGCCCGGAAAGCAGCTCGAACTGGTGGAGAAGGCGAGCAGGAAGGCCATGCGCCTCGCGAGCTATGCCGCGCTCTGCGCAAATGCGCCCGAAACTTCGGAGACCTGCATCACGCCCCTCCCCCAGGACCGCCGCTTCACCGGCGAGGACTGGCGCAAATGGCCGTTCAACGTGATCTCTCAGGCGTTCCTGCTGAACCAGCAATTGTGGCACAACGCCACGACCGGCATTGAGGGGGTCACGAGCCAGCACGAGGACGAGGTGACGTTTGCCGCGCGTCAGGTGCTCGACGTCTTCTCGCCGTCGAACTTCGCGCTGACCAACCCCGAGGTGCTGGCCAAGACCTTCCGCGAAGGCGGGATGAACCTCGTCCGGGGCTGGCGGAATCTCATCGAGGACGTCTCTCGGGCGAATACCGGGAAACGCCCCGCCGGTCTGGACGATTTCGAGGTGGGCCGGAACATGGCGACGGCCCCCGGCAAGGTCGTCTATCGCAACCATCTGATCGAGTTGATCCAGTACGCGCCCACGACCGACAAGGTGCGGCCGGAACCCGTCCTGATCGTTCCCGCCTGGATCATGAAGTACTACATTCTCGATCTGAGCGAAGGAAACTCGCTGGTGCGCTACCTGACCGCGCAGGGCTTCACGGTCTTCATGGTCTCCTGGAAGAACCCGGACGCCGACGACCGCGATCTGGGCATGGACGACTACCTTTCCCTCGGGGTCATGGAGGCGGTCGACGCGGTGAGCGCCATCACCGAGGCGCCGAAGGTCCATGCGATCGGCTACTGCCTCGGCGGGACGCTCCTGGCGATCGCCGCCTCCGCCATGGCGCGCGACGATGACGACCGCGTGAGGAGCCTGACCTTCCTGGCGACGCAGACCGACTTCACCGAAGCCGGCGAATTGATGCTCTACATCAACGACAGCCAGCTGGCCTTCCTCGAGGACATGATGTGGGACAAGGGGTACCTCGACACCAAGCAGATGGCGGGCGCCTTCCAGCTCCTGCGCTCGAACGATCTGGTCTGGTCGCGTGTCATCCACGATTACCTCATGGGCGAACGGTCGGAGATGAACGACCTGATGGCCTGGAACGCGGACGGCACCCGCATGCCCTACCGCATGCATTCGGAATATCTGCGCCGCCTGTTCCTGAAGAATGATCTGGCCGAGGGGCGTTATCTTGTCGGCGGCCGGCCCATCGCGATCTCCGATATCCGCGTCCCGGTGTTTCTGGTCGGGACCGAACGCGATCACGTGGCCCCCTGGCACTCCGTCTACAAGTTCAACCTCCTGTCGGACACCGACGTCACGTTCCTCCTGACGAGCGGCGGGCACAACGCCGGCATCGTCTCCGAGCCCAGCCATCCGCGGCGCCACTATCGGATTGAAACGAAATCGAAGGACGCGCCCTACGTCGACCCCGACCGCTGGATGGCGGAAACCGAAACCGTCGACGGATCCTGGTGGCCCGCGCTCGCAGAGTGGCTGGCGCAAAGGTCGGGCCCGCCGGTCTCGCCGCCGCCCCTCGGCACTGAGGCGAAGGGGTTTGCCCCGATCTGCGACGCGCCAGGAACCTACGTCTTCCAGGCATGACGCATGCGTTAAACAACCTCGTCGAAGATCGCCGTGACGACTTGATCGACACCGAGCACCTGAGAAATGCCCAGTTGCCGTCTGGAATTTCAGCCATATGGCGGCACGCCCATTGGGTGATGTGCCGCGCGAGGTGTCGGTCGTTACAACAATCGTCGACGCGCGCTAGGATGTTCCGGCGCGATCGCAGCGCGCCGAACCGGACACCCGATGGATTTGACCATGCACTATATCGAAAATAGGACATTCGCCGAACTCGTGGTCGGCGACAGCGCGGAACTCACGCGTACCTTGAAGACCCAGGACATCGAGCTCTTCGCGGTCATGTCCGGCGACGTGAACCCCGCGCATGTGGACGAGGACTTCGCGAGGTCGGACGTGTTTCACCGGATCATCGCGCACGGCATGTGGGGGAGCGCGCTGATCTCCGCGGTCCTCGGCACGGAACTCCCAGGCCCCGGGACGATCTTCCTCGATCAGAGCCTGAGCTTCCGCCATCCGGTCGGCCTCGGCGATACGGTCACCGTCCGGGTGACCGTCAAGGAAAAGACCGCCGAGCATCATCGCGTCACGCTCGCCTGCCTCTGCCTGAACCAGAAGGGCGAGACGGTGATCGAGGGCGAGGCCCTAGTCATCGCGCCGACCGAAAAGGTGCGCCGCCCCCGCGTGACCCTTCCGGAGGTGCATCTGCACGTGCGCGGCGCGCGGTTCGACGAGCTGATTTCCGCGACCGCGGCGCTCGCCCCGGTCGCCACGGCCGTGGTTCATCCCTGCGACGCGCTCTCGCTCAACGGCGCGCTCGAGGCCTGCAATCGCGGCATGATCGTGCCGGTCCTCATCGGGCCGAGGGCTCGGATCGAAGCGGCCGCCGCCGAGGCCGGACGCGACCTCTCGGGCATCGAGATCGTCGATGTGCCGCACAGCCACGCGGCCGCCGAGACGGCCGTGGCGCTGGCGCGGGCCGGCAAGGTCCGGATGCTGATGAAGGGCAAAATCCACACCGACGAGCTGCTCGGGCCGGTCGTGCTTCAGGCGACGGGCCTGCGGACCGAACGCCGCCTCAGCCACGTGTTCGCGCTGGACGTGCCGACCTATCCCAAGCCGCTGCTGATCAGCGATGCTGCGATCAACATCTTCCCCGATCTCGAGACCAAGGCCGACATCATCCGCAACGCGATCGACCTCGCGCACGCCCTCGGCATATCGCTCCCGAAGGTGGCCCTGCTCTCGGCCGTCGAGACCGTGACGCCGAAGATCCCGTCCACCGTCGAGGCCGCCGCCCTGTGCAAGATGGCCGGTCGCGGGCAAATCACCGGCGCGCTTCTGGACGGCCCGCTCGCCTTCGACAACGCCATCTCGAAATCGGCCGCACGGACCAAGGGGATTCGGTCGGACGTCGCGGGCGACGCCGACATCCTGATCGTCCCCGATCTCGAGGCAGGAAACATGCTCGCCAAGCAGTTGATCTATCTCGCCGGCGCGGACGCCGCGGGCATCGTCCTGGGCGCGCGCGTTCCGATCGTCCTCACCAGCCGGGCGGACGGGGTGATGTCGCGCCTCGCCTCGGCGGCGATCGCGCAGCTGTTCGTTCACCGTCATCTCGACGCGCAGGTCCCATGAGCGGCGTCATCCTCACGCTCAACGCCGGATCGTCCAGCCTGAAGTTCGCGATCTTCGACGACGACACCGCGTCGACCGGAGCCGAGATCCGCGGCAAGATCGCCGGTATCGGCTCGGATCCGGTCTTCTCGGCACGCCGTGCGGACGGCCGCGCGCTCGACGCGGACGCGCTCGCTGCGCTCGATCCGGCGCTCGGCCACGCGCCCTTGTTGGCCCTCCTGCTCCCGTGGCTCGACCGGCACTGCGGCGCAAGGCCGATCCTCGCGGCGGGACACCGCGTCGTCCATGGCGGACGGGAGTTCGAGGGTCCGGTGCGCGTCACCGAAGCGGTCCTGACCAGCCTCGAGCGGCTGGCCCCGCTCGCGCCGCTGCACCAGCCGCACAATCTGGCCGCGATCCGCGCCGTCGCGTCCTGGAGGCCCGAGTTGCCGCAGATCGCCTGTTTCGACACCAGCTTCCACCGCACCCAGGACCGGCTGTCGCAGCTCTTCGCGATCCCCCGGGCCCTGAGCGACGAGGGCATCCTCCGCTACGGCTTTCACGGTCTGTCCTATGACTACATCGCCGGCATCCTGCCCGATCATCTCGGCGCGACCGCGACCGGCCGGGTGATCGTTGCCCATCTCGGCAACGGATCGAGCCTGTGCGCCATGAAGAACCGACGCAGCGTCGCGACTAGCATGGGTTTCACCGCGCTCGACGGGCTGATGATGGGCCGCCGCTGCGGCGCGCTCGATCCCGGCGTCATCCTCTACCTTATGCAGGCCAGGGGCATGGACGCGACCCAGATCGAGGATCTCCTCTATCGCCGGTCCGGGCTCTTCGGCGTCTCCGGTGTCACGAACGACATGCGCGTGCTCGAAGAGAGCGAGGACCCCCACGCACAGGAGGCGGTCGATCTCTACTGCTTCCGCGCGGCGAGTGTCCTCGCCGGGCTGATCCCCGCCATTGGAGGGCTCGACGCCCTCGTGTTCACCGCCGGCATCGGCGAAAACTCGGTACGCGTCCGCGGATCCATCTGCGACCGGCTCGCCTGGCTCGGCATCGCCCTCGACAAGGAGGCGAACGCGGCGAACGCGCCCCTAATCAGCTCGGCCCCGTCCTCCGTGAGCGTTCTCGCCCTGCCCACGAACGAAGAACGGATTGTCGCCGATGCCTGCCAGCACCTGATGCTTTGATCCCTCACAGTCCCCGACGCCGCCACCCGACCTGAATGTCCGCACCGCCCGAAACCGCTGGAACGTGCCGTTCATCGCAGGCTAATCTCGGAACGGATACGCGATCCCGGACTTCGGCCGCAGGGTCGTCCGGACGCCACGTCTCGAGGAGCGCGCCGATGCCCGCCCGGACCGTTTTCAGGACCATGTGTCCGATGAACTGCCACCCGACCCTGTGCGGGATGAAGGTCACCGTCGAGGACGCGCGGCTCGTCTCCATCGAGGGCGACGAGACCAACCCCGACAGCGAGGGCTACCTCTGCATGCGCGGCAAGGCGGCCCACGAGATCATCGGCAACGACCGCAGGATCCTGCACCCGATGATCCGTGCGCAGCGGGGCTCGGACGCCTGGACCGACATGACCTGGGACGACACGCTCGATCTGATCGCCGCGCGCATGGCGTCGGTCGGGCGCGAGGCCGTGGCCTTCTGGCAGGGCCACGGGAACGCGGCGAACGATTACGGCTTCGGCCTCAAGCGCGCCCAGATGGAGCGGTTTGCCAATCTCTACGGCTGCCAGCGCTGGAATTCCGCGATGATCTGCTGGGGCCTCGGCGCGTTCGGCCTCGGCCTGACCGGCACGCTCGAGACCTCGACTAAGGAGGACATGGGCACCCGGTCCGAGCTCATCGTCCTCTGGGGCGTGAACACCGTCAGCCAGGCCAACACCCTGCGCCATGTCGAACGCGCGAAACGCCGTGGTGCCCGGATCGTGGCGATCGACGTCCGCAGGACGGAGGCCTCGGCCCTCGCCGACGAGGTGATCCTCGTCCGCCCCGGCTCCGACGCGTCCCTCGCCCTCGCGATGATGCAGGTCATCGTCGCGAATGAGACGTGGGACACGGACTTCGTGGCCGATCACACGCTCGGCTTCGACGCCCTGCGCGCGCACCTCCGCCCGATGACGCCCGCCTGGGCAGAGACGCAGACCGGCGTGCCGGCCGCGCGCATCGCGGCTCTGGCGCGCACCTTTGCGACGACGCGCCCTGCGATGATCGTCATCGGCGGCTCGTCGCTGCACAAGGGCCGCAACGCCTGGCATGCCGCGCGCGCGATCTCCTGTCTCGTCGGGCTCACGGGCAACCTCGGCCGGCCTGGCGGCGGCATCGGCCCGCGCCACGGCGGCCGCAGTCACGGCGCAGGCTTCGCCGATCTGTCAGCTGCGGATCGACGCAGGCCCGGCACGTATGTCCCCAACCAGATGGAAGCGATCGTCGCAGCTTTTGAGAGCGGCACCATAAAGGTCTTCATCTCCATTGGCTCCAATTTCCTTTCCTCCTTCCCCGACACCAACCGCGTGCGCGCGGCCCTCGACCGGGCGGACCTGGTAGTCGCCTACGACATCTTCCCGAACCAGATGACCCGCACCTGCGCCGACATCGTCCTGCCCGGCACCATCTGGCTCGAGGAGATCGGTGCCAAGAGCACCAATACCCACATCCATCTCTCGGACCGCGCCCTGCCCGCCGCAGGCGACGCACGACCGGTCCATCATCTCTACCAGGGCCTCGCCCGACGGCTCGGCATCGCCGACGTCTACCCCTGGCCGGACCAGGCGGCGGCCATGGACGCGGCCCTCGACCATCCCGCGACCGGGCATGCGACGGTCGACCGGCTGCGCGCCGCCGGAGGCCGGGTCCCGCTCGACGTCTCGCCCGTGGCCTATCCGACCCGCAGGTTCGACACGCCCTCCGGCAAGATCGAGTTCTTCTCCGCCCGTGCAGAGGCCATGGGCCTACCGCCACTGCCCATGGCCGCCGACACCACACAGACGCCCTGCGAGCTGATCCTCGCGCACGGGCGCACCTTCGCGCAATTCCATGCCTTCTACGATCACGGACGCGCGCTCCCGACACTCGCCGCCCGAGAGGACGCCGCCGAGCTTTGGATCGCGCCTGCGGACGCGAATGCGCGGGGCATCGCCGACGCGGATCCCATCGACGTCTTCAACGTCCGCGGGCAATTCCGCGCACGGGCCAAGGTCACCCCCCGCATGCCGGCAGGGGCCGTCTGGATCCGCGACGGATGGCCGGGCCTCAACGCCCTGACCGACGGCACGGCTGTCCTGCCAGCCGCGGCGCTGGAGGCCTTCGCGTTCTCGGTCGGCCAAAGCAGCTTCGGTGCCCGCGTCGAGATCCGCCGCGCCTCCCCCGACTGACCAGGCACCGGCATCGGATCGAAACGCAAGCTTCGGTTCCCGCCTCGACAACGCCGCCTGCTTCCTGCACGCCGGGTCTCAGGGCTCAACACTCCGGATCCCCTGCGGAGAACGGAATACGTCATGCACGACCAGTTTGCGAACCCATGGCACGGCAAGGGGCTCACGGCGCTCACGGCGCTCGCGCCCCTGCCCCTCGCTGCATCCGATGGCGTGGCAGCCTTCTCGCGCTCTGTCCCGCCCATGCCGAGACGCCCCTCCTCCATCTGCGCGCGGAGGGCTGCGAGCTTCTGTCGGGCCGCGCGCCCTCGGCACTTCCGGAGATCGGCACATGACCGGCTACCCCTACCGCCTCACCGGGCCGATCGGAACAAGGACGCTGGGCCCTGTCGTGTTGCAGGTCCCGAAAGCCGCTTTATCGCCGAAAAGGTCCAGCCTCGATCAATCCCTTGGAGAAGGCGGCCCGCCGGGTTACATTCGCAACTAATCGGATGGCGCGAATCATCCCGGCATAATTCAGGGGGGAGACGACGGAGTGGACATTATCTCGAAACGATCCGGACCGCGACGGGAAGATGAGGGGGCCCGCCGTCTGATTTCCGAGAACCGCGGCACCATCGAGCGTCTCGCGGACCAACTCAGCAGCGGTGCCTATTCCGCCCGCAAGTCCAAGGCATCGCCGGCCGCCCCCGAAGCCTCCGGCCTCATCGTCTCCGATCTTGCGGCACCGCGCCGGTCGGATGCCCCGAAGCCCTATGTCCGGATCAGTCCCAACCGCCGCGTCGTGATCGTCGACGAGACCACCAGCCGCCAGATGCATCACATCGGCGACCTGCGCCGCATCGACGGACGCATGGTGCTGGTCCTCGCCACGAAGGCCAACGGCTTCTTCACCGCGCTGGAACCGGATCTGTCTGAGGCCCTCGTCTCGCTCGACGGTGCGGCTCTCGATGCGGTCCGGACCGAGGCTGCCCTCGCCGCCGAGATCGGCGCGCTGCTCGGATACTGACCGGGCCCTCCGGCCCGGACGTGGACCACCCCCGGAACGCCGCGCGCGACGAGGAGCCGCCCGATGCCCATTGACCACCGCGACCCGTCGGGAAGGCACCCGGGCACTTTCGACGGGCGCAGCATCGACCGCGCCCGGGAACGTCACCACAGCGGCGACCTGCGGCCGGACGCTGGCGTGCGCGCCGAGATCCACCGCTCCTGGGCCCGCAGCACCTCCGCCGGCATCGACCCGCAATGCACCGAGGCCCCCTCGGCCGAGAGTGCGTCCGAGATCGAAAAGCTGCGCCAGTCGAACCGCGCGCTCTGCCGGGCGGCCAGCGGCTCGCTCGACAAGATCGGGCGCATGCTCCAGGGTGCCGAGGCCATGATGATCCTGACCGACGATCAGGGCCTCGTCATCGAGGCCATCGGCGATCCCAAGACCATGGCCGCGGGACGCAAGATCAACCTCCACGTGGGCGCGCTCTGGAACGAGCACGCGGTCGGCACCAACGGCATCGGCACCGCCCTCTGGGCGGGTGCTCCGATGTTCGTCCATGGCGGCGAGCACTACATCGAGACGCTGCGCGACTGGAGCTGCGCGGCCGCCCCGATCCGTAACCCGGTCGATCAGTCCGTCATCGGCGCCGTTGATCTGTCGGGCCTCACAAAGATCTTCCGCCACCACAACACCGCCTTCGCCGCCGCCGCCGCCGGCGAGATCCAAGCGGCCCTCGCCCAGGCCCTGAACGAGGAGCGGATCCGGCTTCTCGACGCCCTCATCGAGCACGGCCCCGTCACGGGCCAGGAGGACGGCATCCTGATCCTCGACTGCGCCGGGCGGGTCGTGCACCGCAGCGGCTTCGAGCGTCTCGTGCTGCCAGACGGCACCGAGATCGACACCCGCATCGGCCGCCGGCTTTTGCACCTCGTGGGCGTGCCCACGCCGGACGAGGTGGCTTCGGCCCTCCCCGAGGGTCTCGGCTGCCGCGAGGTCAGCGGTCTGATGATCGACGGCGAAATGCGCGGCCTCGCCCTCGTCCTCCCGAACGGGCGCGCCGCACGCCGGATCCCTGCCCCAAGCGCAGGACATCCCCGGCCCCGGCCCGTTCCTGCGACGGGCTTCGTTGGCGAGCATCCGTCCATGCTCGAGGCCATCGACATCGCCCGCCGGGTGGCACGGGTGAACGCGCCGGTGCTCGTGCAAGGCGAGACCGGCACAGGCAAGGAACTTTTCGCCCGTCTGATCCACTCGGAATACGCGGGCGGCCGCGACAAGCCCTTCGTCGCGATCAACTGCGGGGCCATCTCGCGCGAGCTGTTCGGCGGCGAATTGTTCGGCCATGTCCACGGCGCCTTCACCGGTGCCATCAAGGAGGGCAAGGCCGGCAAGCTGGAGCAGGCCAATGGCGGGGTCTTCTGCCTCGACGAGATCGGCGAGATGCCGCTGGAGATCCAGCCCTACCTTCTGCGCGTGCTCGAGGAGCGCACGATCTACCGCATCGGCGACAGCCGCGCGCGCCCGTTTGATGCGCGCCTCGTGGCGCTGACCAACCGCGACCTGCGCGCCGAGGCCGACGCCGGCCGCTTCCGCCCCGACCTCTACTACCGCATCGGCGCGGTCACGGTGCATGTCCCGCCGCTGCGTGACCGCGGCGAGGACGTCCTCCTGCTGCTCGATCATTTTAACCACGCGATCGGGGCCGAATTCGGCCTCGCACCCCTGCGGTTCGCGCCGGAACTGCGCGATCTCTTCCTGCACTATCACTGGCCCGGCAACGTGCGCGAATTGCGCAACCTCGTCCAGCGTCTGCATCCGGTCTCGCGCCACCGCGACATCGCCCTCTCCGACCTGCCGCCCGAGATCGTCGCGGACGCGACTGCGGAACCGACCGCCTCGATGCCCCGCCAGACACCGACGACGCCGGCCAATCTGCGCGACGCCGAAAAGGTGACCGTCCTGAGAGCCCTGACCGAGCACAAGGGAAACCTGACCCGGGTCGCGGAGGCCCTCGGCATCACCCGGCCGACCCTCTATCGCAAGCTCAAGCACCACGGGATCGGCCGCCAGTTCCGCTGATTTGGTCGCAGCCGGGCCGGGTTGACACACTCCAAGCGCGCGGCTCTACTTTGGTTATTCCCGAGCAGGCCTCGTCATCGGACTGATCCCAAGATGAACATGTTCAAGACGTGGCCGGGCGGTTTTGACCGGCATTACAAGGGCGTATCGCCGCAACTTCTCGCGCGCGTCCGGCAAAACTGGATCGCCCAGCGCCTCGACCTCGACGAGATCTGGCGCGGCTCGATCCAGACCCTTCCGGGCTTTGCCGATCTCGACGGCCTGCCCGACTTTCCCGACAGTCGCCCCGTCGATCTGTTGATGCTGTTCGACCAGGGCTGCGCCTGGGTCGAGGCCCTCCGCTGCGTCTCGAACGCGCTCGTCTCACGCCCCGGGGACGGCAGGCTCGAAGGCTGCCAGGCGCGCGGCCTCCTCGCCGTGACGACGCGGCTGCGCGACGAACTGGCTGCCGTCCGCACCCTCGCCATCGCAGGCCTCGCGATGCCCGCCATGCAGATCAGCCGCGCCATCTCCGAGGACGTCGATCTCGCCCTCGCCCTTCTGGTGCGCCGCAAGCTCGCCCAGGCCTTCGCCGAATGCCGCTCGCCGGAGGATGCGGCGGAATTCTGGCGCCGCCATGTCGCGGGTGGACGGGCCTTTCGCCTCGTGGCCCAGGCGCTCTACCGCTACGGCCTCGACTACTCGGAGGACAGCGACTACGTGCGCTGGCGCAAGGAGGTCCTCGTCTTCCTCGGCAGTGCGGTGCACAGCTCCTTCATCGGCACGGCAGCGGCCGAGGGATCCGGCGCCGCAGGCGGGCTGAACCCCGCTGCCCAGGAATGCCTCTATTTCGCGACCATTCGGATCCAGGAGCTTTGCGCCTATTCCCAGGTGATCGGCGGCGACCTGAAGGCCGACCTCGCGGCGCTCGCACCGACGGGGGACCTGACCGACATGAACCTGCGCTTCGCGCGCGACGGGGCCGAGATCATCATCGACCAGATGCGCTGGCTGACCGGCTCGCGCGAGGCCCCCTCCGGCCGGGGCTCCGGCATCGTCCACTAGGCGGTGAGCACCCCGTTCACGTAGTCCCAGGCCTTGGAGATCACAACCGAACCCTCGCCGACCGCCGAGGCGACGCGCTTGACCGATCCGGCCCGCACGTCCCCGACCGCGAAGATCCCCGCCGCAGACGTGGCATAGGGCGAGCCCGCCCCGGTGTCGGGCCCCGTCCTCACGAACCCGTTCGCGTCGAGATCGACCGCGCCTTCCAGCCAGCCGGTATTCGGGGCCGCCCCGATCATGATGAACAGCGCGCGCGACGTGATCCGCGTCGTCTCCCCGGAGGCACGGTCGCGGATCTGGAGCGACGCCAGCGACGTGTCCCCGTCGAGGGCACAGACCTCGCTGCCGTAATGCACCGTGATGGTCGGATCGGCATCGAGCCGGCTGCGCAGGTAATCGGACATCGTCTCCGTCAGGGACGGCCCGCGCACCACCACATGGGTATGGCTCGCATGGCGGCTGAGAAACATCGCCGCCTGCCCGGCCGAGTTGCCGCCGCCGACGATGACGGCCTCGGTGTTCCGGCAGAACCGCGCCTCGATGTCGGTCGCCGCATAGAAAATCCCCCTGCCCTCGAACTCCTCCAGCCGGTCGAGCGGCAGCCGCCGGTACTGGACCCCCGTCGCCACGATGACGGACCGCGTCGTGATCGTCTGCGCGTCGTCCAGCGTCAGCCGGAACATGCCGTCCTCGCGCCGGCTCAGGGCCGTCGCCCGGCGCGGCACCGCGAAACGCGCGCCGAACTTCATCGCCTGGATCTGGCCGCGCCAGACCAGATCGGCCCCCGAGATGCCGGTGGGAAACCCCATGTAGTTCTCGATCCGGCTCGAGGTTCCGGCCTGACCCCCGATGGAGATGTCCTCCACCACCAGCGCGTTCAACCCCTCCGCCCCGGCATAGACGGCGGCGGCGACACCTGCGGGACCGCCCCCCACGATCACCACGTCCATGACCTCGCCGGCGTCGATGTCGAGATCGAGGCCGAGCCTCTGTGCGACCTTGAGCGGGGTGGGATCGAGGATGACCTCGTCCTTGCTGAAGATGACGCCGGGCGTGTCCGGCTCCAGACCGCAGGCCTTCGCCGCCTTTTGCGCCTCCTGCGATCCGAGGTCGAAAGCCTTGTAGGCGATCTTGTTGCGGCTCGCAAAGGATGCGATGCGCTGGATATTCCCGTCGAGTTCCGCGCCGAT
>JBBQYB010000087.1:0-13884 GCA_038209095.1 Rhodobacterales bacterium | reverse complement strand
CCTCGCCCGCGCCCTCGGTCGGCGGATCGAGATCCCCCGCGGCGACCGGCTGGGCCAGGTCTGGCGCACCGTCCTCATCATGGGGGCCATGACGTCGCTCATCGCGGCCCTCGGCATGGTGCCGATGGCAAAGGCCGTGGGCGGCTTTCTCATCGCGCCCATCGTCTCGGGACTGCTCGGCATCCTCGTCTGGGGCGAGCGGCCGACGGTCGCCCGCCTCGCGGGATCGGCCCTCGCGGTGGCGGGTGCCGCCGTCCTGATGCGCCCCGAGGCGGGCATCGAGCCCGGCAGCCTCTTCGCCCTGCTCGGCGGCGTCCTACTCGGAACCTATCTCGCGGCGACCCGCGGCGCGTCGACCCGGACGGATCCGCTCTCCACCCTCGCGGTCCAGTGCCTGCTCGGCGCGCTCCTGCTCGCCCCCTTCGCGCTTTCCGCCGGCCTGCCGGATCTTACGCCGCGCCTCGCGCTCAGCGCCCTCGCACTCGGAGGGCTGTCGGCGACCTGCCATCTGCTCACGGTTGCGGCCTATCAGCGCGCCGATGCCACCGTCCTCGCCCCGTTTCTCTATTTCAACATGATCACCGCCCTCGCCGCAGGCTACTACTGGTTCGGCGAAACCATCACGTCCTCGGGCCTGCTCGGCCTCTGCGCGATCGCGGCCGGCGGGCTCGTCACGCTCTCAAAGCTCGAATTGCCGGTATTCTCTGCGCGGTCCCGTCGCCGCGTCGCGTGACAGATTTGTGGATCCGTGCTTTAATCCTCTGGTTGTACGCTGACAGAAGGAGGATTGCATGACACTGAGCTCTCACCTGACGGAACTGCGCAAGAAGCACCAGAGCCTCTCGGATACCATTGAGGCGGAACAGCGAAATCCGGCCGCCGACGATCTGAGCCTGCGCCAGCTCAAGGTCAGGAAACTGCACCTCAAGGAAGAGATCGAGCGAATCGCATCGACGATCCAGTAAGCGCGCCGCCATCCGTCGCACCTTTTGGCTCACGTTCCGCGCATAGATCGCGACCCGGTCGGACACTCACGAAAAATTCATCCAGCGCTGGTCCCGCCAGGACCAGCGCATCAGCCTCGGATATGGCCTGTCAGGCCGCTGCGCGCTCCGCCGTCGCCAGCCTCAGGAAATCGACGATCATGCGCGCAAAAGTCGTGCCGTGGACCGGATTGCCCATCGTGGCTAGTGCCCGCGCCGCCACCTCGGCGGAGAAGGACGTGCCCTTCCGGACCTCGATCAGATCTTCCACGAACGCGGCATCATACTCCGGATGGGGTTGCACCGAGAACGCCACCGGACGCTCCGGATCGCCGTAGACAAGCATGGCATAGGGGCAGTGGGCCGACCGCGCCAGAACTGTGGCCCCCTCGGGCAGGCGTTCCACCTGATCCTGATGCACCGCCCGCAGGCCGAAGCGGTCGGGCAGATCCGCCATCCAGCCCGGACGCGCGACCACCTCGTAGTCCTGTACCCCGAGGCCCCAACCGCGATCGGACTTCACGACCTTTCCGCCAAGCGCCTCCGCGAGGATCTGATGCCCGAAACAGATGCCGATCACCGGCACGCCCTGCACGACACAATCATGCAGGAACGTCCGCAACGGGGCGATCCAGGGAATGTCGTCATAGACGCCGTGACGCGACCCGGTCACCAGCCAGGCGTCGGCCTGCCGCAGGTCTTCGGGCATCTCGCCCGACACCACCCGCACGGTCAGGAACTCGAGCGCGGGATCGACGCCGCCGAGCATGGCCTCGAACATCGACGGATAGTCGCCATGCCGCGCCGCGAGGGTCTCAGGCACTTCGCCCGTCTCGAGTATGCCGATCTTCATGGGATCCTCCTGATGCCCGGACATTAAGCATGGCCGATCCGGCCGATCAACATGCTACCGAAGCCTTGTGCCGGAGCGCTCGCCCTCTCGGAGAATTGGGTTGCCAAGACCCCGTCCGACCATATGCTGTCACGATTAAAACAAAACCTTGGAGGACGCCATGCAGATGCCAATTCCGGACGCAAGCGTGCTCTCGCGCAAGCCCGAGATCGTGGCGCGTCTGCAAGCCATCCTCCCCGGCGATGCCGTGATCTTCGAGCCCACCGAGGTAAAGGTCTATGAATGCGACGGGCTCACTGCCTATCGTTGCCCGCCACTCGCGGTCGTCCTGCCGTCCTCCACCGCCGAGGTGTCCGCCGTCCTGCGCGCCTGTCACGATCTCGGCGTCAAGGTCGTGCCACGCGGGGCCGGCACCAGCCTCGCGGGCGGCTCCATGCCCACCGCCGACGCGGTGATCCTCGGGGTGGCTCGTCTCACGGAGGTGCTCGAGACCGACTACGCCAACCGCTTCATCCGCGTGCAGACCGGCCGCACCAACCTCAGCGTGACCGGGGCAGTCGAGGCGGAGGATTTCTTCTACGCCCCCGATCCCTCGAGCCAGCTCGCTTGCGCCATCGCCGGTAACATCGCGATGAACTCGGGCGGGGCTCATTGCCTCAAGTACGGCGTCACCACGAACAACCTGCTCGGCGTGACCATGGTCCTGATGGACGGTACCGTGGTCGAGCTCGGCGGTGCCCATCTCGACGCCCCCGGCCTCGATCTGCTCGGCATCGTCTGCGGCTCCGAGGGTCAGCTCGGCGTGGTCACCGAGGCCACGCTGCGCATCCTGCGCAAGCCCGAAGGTGCCCGCCCGGTGCTGATCGGCTTCGATACGTCCGAGGTCGCCGGGGCCTGCGTCAGCGACATCATCAAGGCGGGCGTGCTGCCGGTCGCCATCGAGTTCATGGACCGCCCCTGCATCCGCGCCTGCGAGGACTTCGCCCATGCGGGCTATCCCGACGTCGAGGCGCTCCTCATCGTCGAGGTGGAGGGCTCCGAGGCGGAGATCGCCGAACAACTCGCCAAGATCGTGGCGATTGCGCGCCGCCACAACCCGGTGGAACTGCGCGAGAGCAAGTCCGCCGAGGAGAGCGCGCTGATCTGGAAGGGCCGAAAATCCGCCTTCGGCGCCATGGGCCAGATCGCGGATTACATCTGCCTCGACGGCACGATCCCCATCGGCGAGTTGCCCTTCGTGCTGCGGCGCATCACCGAACTGACCGCGAGCTACGGGCTCGGCGTCGCCAACGTCTTTCACGCCGGCGACGGCAACATGCATCCGCTGATCCTCTATGACGCCAACAAGGACGGCGATCTCGACAAGGCCGAACGGCTCGGCTTCGACATCCTGCGCCTCTGCGTCGAGGTGGGCGGCTGCTTGACCGGCGAACACGGCGTCGGCGTCGAGAAGCGCGATCTGATGGACGTGCAGTACGCGCCCGCCGACCTCGAGGCGCAGTTGCGCGTCAAGGACGTCTTCGATCCGCGCTGGCTCCTGAACCCCGCCAAGGTCTTTCCGCTCGCCGTCTCCGAAAGCCGCCGCGCCGCGTGATCGTATCGTCTCGCCCGAGAACCCGGCCGGCCGCACCCGCGGTCGGCACCCGAGGTCGTAATGTCCACATGTGATCCGACATCCGAGGCGGAACTTTCTGATGCGATCCGAGCGGCCGCCGCCAGCGACACGCCACTCGCGATCCGGGGCGGCGGCACGCGCGGTTCCTCCGCCGCGGCGACCGGACAGCCGCTGCGCATGTCGGGGATCACCGGCATCACCCTCTATGACCCCGGGGCGCTGACCCTCGTCGTGCGCGCCGGAACGCCGCTGGCCGAGGTGGAGGCAGCCCTCGCCGCCGAGGGCCAGCGCCTGCCCTTCGAGCCCTGGGACGGACGGGCGCTGTCCGGGGCGAACGGTGCCCCGAGCATAGGCGGCATGGTCGCCACCAACGCCTCCGGGCCCCGGCGCATCCAGGCCGGCGCCTGCCGCGACAGCATGATCGGCGTGCGCTTCGTGGACGGAACCGGCGCTGTCGTGAAGAACGGCGGACGCGTGATGAAGAACGTCACCGGTCTCGATCTCGTCAAGCTGATGGCCGGCAGCCACGGCACCCTCGGCGTCCTCACGGAAGTCGGCTTCAAGGTCCTTCCGGCCTCCGAGACGGTCGCGACGCTCGTCCTCCACGGCCTCGACGTGCCGCGCGCGGTTGCCGCCATGACGGCCGCGACCGCCGCACCTTTCGAGGTCTCAGGTGCCGCCCACGTCCCGGACGGCTTCGGCGACGGACCCGCGACCCTCTTGCGGCTGGAGGGTTTCGAGGGCTCGGTCCTGCACCGCGCCCGCGAGCTCAAACGCGTGCTCGCCCCTTTCGGCGAATCCCACAAGGTCGACGGCCCGGGCGACTGGTCGAGGCTGCGCGACGGTGCTTTCTTCGCGGGGGCGACGGGTGCCGTCTGGCGCATCTCCGTCAAGCCGACGGATGGCGCGCATGTCGCCGCGGCCCTCCCGCAGGCGCGCCTCGTGCTCGACTGGGCGGGCGGCCTCGTCTGGGCCCTCGTCCCGGAGGATCTCGATCTGCGCGCGGCCCTGGCCCACGTTCCGGGACATGCCACACTCGTGCGCGCCTCGACCGAGGCTCGGGCGCGCTGGGGGCTCTTTCATCCGGAACCTGCCGCCGTCACGGCCCTCTCCGAAGGCCTGCGCCGGAAATTTGATCCCGCGGGCATCCTGAACCGCGGCCTGATGCGGTCGCGCGTCCCGACCCCCGCCTGAGGAGAGCGCCATGCAGACGACGTTTACGCCCGAACAGCTGCGCGATCCCGGCACCGCGCGCTCTAACGAGATCCTGCGCACCTGCGTCCATTGCGGCTTCTGCACCGCGACCTGCCCGACCTATCAGGTGCTCGGCGACGAACTGGACAGCCCACGCGGCCGCATCTACCTCATCAAGGACATGCTGGAGAACGGCCGGCCCGCCGACGAGAAGACCGTCAAGCACATCGACCGGTGCCTCTCGTGCCTCGCCTGCATGACCACCTGCCCCTCGGGCGTGCACTACATGCACCTCGTCGATCACGCGCGGGAATACATCGAACAGACCTACAGGCGGCCCCTGTTCGAGCGGATGCTGCGCGGCGTGCTCGCCCAGATCCTGCCCTATCCGGGACGGTTCCGCCTCGCGCTCCACGGGGCAAGGCTCGGTCGCCCGTTCGCGCGTCTGATGCCCGATCCGCGCCTGCGCGCCATGCTCGAGATGGCCCCTGTCCGCATCCCGAAGGCCAGCCCGATGGACGCGCCGCAGGTTTTCGCGGCCGCCGGTGCCCGGCGCAAGCGCGTGGCGCTGATGACCGGCTGCGCCCAGCGCGCGCTCAATACCGACATCAACGAGGCGACGATCCGTCTTTTGACCCGCCATGGCTGCGAGGTGGTCATCGCAAAGGGCATGGGCTGTTGCGGGGCCCTGACCCACCACATGGGAAAGACCCGCGAAAGCCACGCATCCGCCGCGGCCAACATCCGCGCCTGGATGGCCGAGGTCCGCGGCGACGGGCTCGACGCCGTCGTCATCAACACCAGCGGATGCGGCACCACCGTCAAGGACTACGGCCACATGTTCCGCAATGAGGCGCTCGCCGAGGAGGCCGCCGTCATCGCCGGCCTCGCGCGCGACGTCTCCGAAGTGATGATCGACCTCGGGCTCGGCGCGGTCGAGGGCCCTCGCCTCAAGGTCGCTTACCACGCCGCTTGCTCGCTCCAGCACGGCCAGCAGATCAAGACGCACCCGAAGACCCTGCTCAAGGCCGCGGGCTTCGACGTGGTCGAGCCGCGCGACGCGCACCTCTGCTGCGGCTCGGCGGGGACCTACAACCTGATGCAGCCTGAAATCTCGGGCCAGCTCAAGGTTCGCAAGATCGCGACGCTGGAGGAAAAGACCCCCGACGTGATCGCCGCGGGCAACATCGGCTGCATGATGCAGATCGGGTCGGGGACCGCCACGCCCATCGTCCACACGGTCGAGTTGCTTGACTGGGCGACCGGCGGCCCGAAGCCTCGCGCCCTGCGTGCGGCCTGACGCGTTCCTCGTCTGTCTGGCTCTCGCCGGTGCCGCCGCCGCCGAGGCCCCCACGCCCCAGCGCATGGTCACCGAGGCCGAGAGCCCGGCCTATGCCGCCGTGGGCCGTCTCAACGTCGCGGGAAACCGCCACTGTACCGCGACCCTCATCGATGCGTCCCACGTGCTCACCGCCGCGCATTGCCTCTACAATCCGCGCACCGGACGCCGGGCGGAGCCCGCCGATCTTAGGTTCGTGGCGGGCCAGCGCCGGGACGTCTATGCGGCCCTGCGCGGCGTCAGCGCCATCGCGACACCGCCCGATTACGTCTACGACCCCCGGCCCTCCCTCGACGTGATCGGCGCCGATCTCGCCCTCCTCGCACTCGACGCGCCCGTGACCGAGGCAGCACCAATCCCGGCGGGCGACTGGATCGGTGCCACATCCGTCTCCATCGTGGGCTATGGCCGCGACCGCTCCCAGATCGCCTCGATCCGCGAAGGCTGCACCCACCTCGGCCGGCAGGGCGAGGTCGCGGTGCTCGATTGCACCGTGACGTTCGGCGTGTCCGGAGCCCCCGTTCTCGAGGCGCACCCGGACGGCCTGCGCGTCGTGGCCGTCGTCTCCGCCATGGGCGAGAGCAGCGCGGGCCCCGTGGCGCTCGTGGCCCCCACGGCCGCGCGTCTCGACGCGCTGCGCTCGGTGCTCGGTCCCGACTGACCCTTGAATCCCGCCGCAGGGGTCCCCAATTCCGTTCGTGTCCGACGCCGCCTCGCGGGTCGGGCACAACCCCGAGGGCCTGTCCGGACCGGAAGGCCCGCACCTTGTGTCGCTTCTAGGAGGATGCACCATGCGTCATTTCGATCTCACCCCGCTTTATCGCTCGACCGTCGGTTTCGACCGCCTGTCCGGCATCCTGGACCAGGCGCTGAGCGCCGAGCCCAACCAGAACACCTACCCGCCCTACAACATCGAGAAGACCGGCGAGGACGCCTACCGCATCACGGTGGCCGTTGCGGGCTTCTCGGAGGCCGAACTCGTCATCGAGACGCGGGACGGGCAGCTCGTCGTCAGCGGCCGCAAGGCCGAGGCCGAGGACAAGGGTGCCTATCTGCACCGCGGCATCGCCACCCGCGCCTTCGAGCGCCGGTTCCAGCTCGCCGACCACGTTCGGGCCGTCGATGCCACGACCGAGAACGGCCTGCTGCACATCGATCTCAAGCGCGAGGTGCCCGAGGCCCTGAAGCCGCGCCGCATCGAGATCGCGCGGCGCGAGGCCATCGAGGCGCAGGCGACCCCGGCTGCCTGACCCCTGCCGCAGCGCCCGCAGCCTCTGCGGCGGGCGCTGCACAGCCTTGAAGGCACCCCCCGAAGTCGCTACGACCCGGAACTTGTTCGTGGGGGACCGGCCGAGATGCCCGATCGCAAGACATTGCTGCTCACGGGGGCCAGCCGCGGCATCGGTCACGCCACCGTCAAGCGGTTCTCCTCGGCCGGCTGGCGGGTCATCACCTGCTCGCGCCAGCCCTTTCCCGAGGACTGCCCCTGGGAAGCCGGTCCCGAGGATCACATCCAGGTCGATCTGGGCGACCCGAACACCACCATCGAGGCCGTGGCGGAAATCAAGCGCCGTCTGACCTCCGGCCGGCTGGAAGCGCTCGTCAACAACGCCGGCATCTCCCCCAAGGACGCCGACGGCGGCCGCCAGACGACGCTCACCACCGATCTGCGGACCTGGGGCCGCGTGTTCCACATCAACTTCTTCGCCTCCGTGATCCTCGCGCGCGGCCTGATCGACGAGCTCGCTGCCGCCAAGGGCGCCATCGTCAACGTCACCTCCATCGCTGGGGCGCGCGTCCATCCCTTCGCGGGACCGGCCTATGCCACCTCCAAGGCCGCCCTCGCCGCCCTCACCCGGGAGATGGCCCACGACCTCGGGCCCATGGGCATCCGCGTCAACGCCATCGCCCCGGGCGAGATCGACACCGACATCCTCAGCCCCGGCACCGAGGAGATCGTGAAATCCCTGCCGCTGCGTAGGCTCGGCAAGCCCGAGGAAGTCGCGCGCACGATCTATTTCCTGTGCTCGCCCGAAAGCTCCTACGTCTCGGGCGTCGAGATCGAGATCAACGGCGGACAGCACGTCTGATCGCCGCAGGCCGCCGGCTCCCTCTTCGCACGATTTGCCCGAGCGCGGGCCTTTGGACTTGCCGCCCGATGAGGTACACTTGTATCCCTAGACGGGCTTGGCTAAACCGTCGGCAGTGCAATGCAATTATGTCGATGGGTGTATGTTTTTCGGTGGTGCGAAGTTGGCGGACGCAGGCCCGGACGGGTCGGTCGACCGGGCTTCCTGTGGGTCGGGTCTGATGAGTGTTCGCGGTCGGGTAAAATGGTACGACACCACCAAGGGCTACGGCTTCGTCGTGCCCGAGGATGGTGATGGCGACATCCTCCTCCACGGCAACGTCCTGCGCAGCTTCGGGTTCTCGTCGGTGGCCGAAGGGGCCGAGATCGTCCTCACCGTCCAGGAGACCGATCGGGGCCGCCAAGCCACGGAGGTGGTCGAGATCGTCCCTATCGTTGGCCCGGCCGATACGACGGCAGCCCTGTTCGATCCCGCCAGCGGGCAGGCCGCGGGCCCTCTCGAGCCGGCCAGGGTCAAATGGTTCGACCGCATCAAGGGCTTCGGCTTCGTCAACGTCTACGGCAAGCTCGAGGACGTGTTCTTGCACATGGAAACCCTGCGCCAGTTCGGCTACGGCGAGGTGATCGCGGGCGATGTGCTGGCCGTGCGCGTGACCGCCGGGCCGCGCGGGCCCATGGTCTATGAGGTGCGCACCTGGGACTTCGTGGCGCGCCAGGGTCTTGACGATGCGAACTGACGGGACGTCCTTCGCGCGCGCCCTGACCCTCTGGCTCCTGTCGTCCGCGGCGGCCTCCGCCGCCTGCGCGCCCGACGTCGTCGATCTTCGCCAGGGCGACCTGCGCGCCCAATTCCGGGTCGAGATCATGGACGACGACGCGGAACGGGCCCAGGGCCTGATGTTCCGCGAGAACCTGCCGCGGTTCTCGGGAATGCTCTTTGTCTATGACCGGCCGCAATCGGTCAGCTTCTGGATGAAGAACACGTTGATCCCGCTCGATCTTCTGTTCTTTGACGCGGCCGGGGCCCTGTCGCGCGTCCACGAGAACGCCGTACCCGGCGACCTCACGCCCATTCCGGGCGGAGACGACGTGCGCTTTGTCCTCGAGATCAACGCGGGCCTCGCGGACGAACTCGGGATCGCGCCGGGTGCTGAGCTGCGCCACCCCACCGTGGACCCTGCCGCGGCTTTGTGGCCCTGCGAGGACTAGGATTTCCCCTTCCCAGACGTCCGCAGGCGCGTTAGGTGCAGTGTGTCGGGGCGTAGCGCAGCCTGGTAGCGCGACGGTTTTGGGTACCGTAGGTCGGAAGTTCGAATCTTCTCGCCCCGACCAAGTTTCGTCCCGTCCCGTCGTGCCGGCACCCAGAGCCTTTACCGAGATGCGTCCTCGACCTTGAATATGATCCCCGCACGTAGTTTTATCCCAACCGTCATTTGAAGTCGAAGACCGGTCTTGTCGTTGGAGTAGCTGATGTTTGATTTCCTTCGGTCCCGTCCCCATCCCGCGGTGCGGCCCTCGGGACGTCTTTTCGCGGCAACCTTGCTGGCCTCGGTCTTGGCAAGCCCGCTCCATGCCCAGGATGCAGCCGCAACGGCGCAGCCCGTGGCCTTCACGGATACCGTCGCCGCCGAGACAAAGGCCGTGACCGGCGTCGTGCTGTCGCCGGACGGCGCGTACCTCTATGCAGGGACCATCGCGGGCATGCTGCATCGCTGGCAGGTCGATCCCGAGACCGGGGATCTGAGCGACATGCAGACGTTCGAGCATCCGTATTTCCAGGATGCCAAGGGGGGGCGCGGCTTCATCGGCCTCGTGTTCGACCCCCGCGATCCGAACGTGCTCTGGGTCACGGACAATTACCCCGTCGAGCGCAGCGGGACGCTGTCGCGCAGGCCCGAGTTCAGCGGCCGCGTCAGCCGGATCCGCCTCGGGGACGGTCCCGAGTTCACCGGCGAGCCCGAAGCGTACATCCAGGGTCTGCCGCGCTCCTGCGGCGATCATCTCACCAACAGTCTCGCCTTTCACGAGGATCCACAGGCCGCCGGCGGCGCGCCATCGCTGAAACTCTATCTGACCCAGGGTTCGAACAGCGCCATGGGCGCTGCCGACCCGGGCTGGTGCTTTCGTCCCGAACGCCTGCTGACCGCGGGCGTGCTCGAGATCGATCCGAGCCTGACCCCCCCCGAGGGTGGATTCGACGTCTCCACCGAGCCGCTGCCCCTCACGGAGGGTAGGCGTTTCGGCTATAGCTGGGTGCTCAGGAACATCATCTGGCCCAGCGACGACGGCGACCTCAAGAACGGCGGCATCGAGATCGACGAGGGCCCTTTCCAGGGATCCTATCTTCATTTTGCGGCCAACGGCACGGCGACCGTCCGCGAGGGGATCGACGCCGACAGCGCGCTCGAACAGGCCTTCTACGACCCCTTCTTGCCCGATGCGCCGGTGCGGATCTATGCCACGGGCGTGCGCAACGGCTACGATCTCGTGTGGCATTCCAACGGCTGGCTCTACGTCCCGTCCAACGGGGCCACCGGCGGCGGCAGCATCCCCGACGATCCCTCGCTCACCGGTGACCAGAGCCGGACCAAGGTCAATAGGACGGAGGATTTCCTGCTCAAGATCGAACGCGGGGCCTACATGGGGCACCCCAACCCGCTGCGCGACGAGTTCATCGCCCATGGCGGAAACCCGACCGAGGCCGTGGATCCCAACGAGGTGACCGATTACGACGTCGGCACCCCCCCCGATCCGCGCTATGTTGCGTCCGGGTCCTATCCGCTCGGGCATCATTTTTCGCCCAACGGCGTGATCGAATACACCGACGACGCCTTCGCCGGCGCATTGCGCGGGGCGGTTATCTTCGTCAACTATTCCGCGGGAAACAACCTGCGCGCCATCATGCTGGATGCGGCGGGGGATCCGACGGCGGATTTCATCATCCGCAACCCCGAGGGCGAGGAGATCACCTATCCCGATCCGCTCGACCTCGCCATGGGGCGGGACGGCCGTATCTATGTCGCGACCCTAAATCGCTCCAATGGGGCCAGCCAGATCGTCAAGCTCGATCCGGTCGCCATGCCCGGCGGCTGAACGGGTCCGGGCCATGGGCGCGTTGACGAACAATTAAGGAACATCGCGCTAGGCTCACCGGGACCCACGCCACAGGAAAGTCCCTCGCCCCATGCAACAGACCCCGCGCTCCGACGCCGCCATCTGGCTCGAACGTCTCGCCGCGGGCGATCCGCATCCGGGCCTCACCCGCATCGAATCGCGCACGCGCGTCCGCTTCGCCGTGGCCCAGGCCCTCGCGCAGGGACGCATCGGCTTTCATTTCCAGCCGGTCGTGCGGTCGGACGACGCGCGCTTTCCCGCCTTCTTCGAGATGCTCGCCCGCCTGACCCTGCCCAACGGCCAGATCCTGCCGGCGGCGGCGTTCATGCCTGTCGTCGAGAACGAGGCGCTCGGCCGCGCCATCGACCGCCTCGCGCTCACCGCTGCCCTCGAGGCCCTCGCCGCCGATCCCTCCCTGCGCCTTTCGGTCAACATGTCGCCGCTCTCCATGGGCGATCCCGAATGGCTCGACATCATCGCCGCCGCCGCCGTGACGAACCGCGGCGCCACCGGTCGCCTCATCCTCGAGATCACCGAAACCGCGGCCCTCGAGAACTCCAGCCAGACCCGCGATTTCCTCGATCACATGCGCGGCTTCGGCTGCGCCTTCGCCCTCGATGATTTCGGCGCGGGCGCCACCGGCTTCCGGAATTTCCGCGACTTCCGCTTCGACATCGTCAAGATCGACGGCAGTTTCGCAAAGGACGTCCACCGCGCACCCGACGCGCAAATTCTGGTGGAATGCCTTGTGACGGTCGCGCGCCATTTCGACATGCTCACGGTCGCCGAACGCGTCGAGACTGTCGCCGAGGCCAGGTATCTGCGTGCCGCCGGCGTCGACTGCTTCCAGGGCTATCTCCACGGCCGTCCCGCGGCACGGCCGATCCTCGGCGAGGACCGCACGGCCACCCGCGCCGCCTCCTGAGGCCGGCTCAGACGTCCTTGACGAGCTTGTTCAGCTGGACTTGCATCGAGGCAAGCTGGCCCTTCAGCTGCTCGAGTTCCAGATCCTTCGCGGCAGGGGCCTTCTCGCCGCCCTTGGCGGTCGCCCCGGCCGTGAACGGCGCGAACATCCGCATCGCGTTCTCGAACCACTCCATGTTGGTGCGCGCCAGCGCCTCGAAGTTCGCCAGCGCCGGATTGGCCTCGAACGCCTTGCTCACCTGTTCGCGCATCCGCTCCTGGTTCTTTGCGAACGTGTCCATCGACGCATCGAGATAGCCCGGCACGAATCCCTGCAACGTGTCGCCATAGAGCCGGATCAGCGACCGCAGGAAACTCGCGGGCAGCATCGTCTGCCCCTCCTTAGCCTCCTCCTCGAAGATGATCTGCGCCAGAACCCCCCGCGTGATGTCCTCGCCCGACTTCGCGTCGGTCACCACGAAGTCCAGCCCCTCGCGCACCATCTGCGCCAGATGGTCGAGCGTCACATAGCTGCTTTTCGCGGTGTTATAGAGCCGGCGATTGGCGTATTTCTTGATGATGATCGGCCCGCCCGCCTTCTCGTTCTTCTCAGCCAATCGTGTGTCTCCTGCTGCATGGGGCGCCGCGCGACTCCAGCTTATCGCGGGCTGACCATGGCGCAACGCATTTTCGCACCTGCGAATGACCCCGAAGAATCGCTGGCCTGCCTAGCACCGGTACAACCCGGCGTCGAGATGCCCGCGCTCGCCAGACGCGCGGCCCCGTCCCCGGAGCCCAGCCGTGCCGAAGCCTATCTTGACCTCTGGGAGCGCCAGCTCCTGCACGCCGCGGCCTTTGGCCCCCGGCCACCGGCAGCCGGCCAGACCCGGACATGACCGTCCCCGCCGCGCACCGCCGGGGCGAGCCCAGCCCGCTCGTCTTTCATCTCGCGGCAGCCCTCGGCGGCTACGGCCAGGCCCTCCTCGCGGCCCCCCGCGCGGCCGATCCGTCCTTTCCCTGGAGCCCGCATCTCGCCCCGCTCGCAGCACGCCTCGGCCCCGACCTCGACCGGCTCGCCATCGCGCGCGAGATCGGCGCGCGCCTCGCCGCGACCCTCCGGGGCATCGAGATCTGGCAGACCCATCCCTACCAGCGCGACATGCCCGACCCGCCGGTCCTGTGGTCCGAGGGCGGCACCAGGCTGATCGACTACGGCGCCGTCCCCGAGGCCACCGCCCCCGACGGTCCGCCCGTCCTCGTCATCCCGAGCCTCATCAACCGCGCCTACATCCTCGATCTGGCCCCCCAGAGGTCGCTCCTGCGCTGGCTCGCCCGTGCGGGCCTGCGCCCGCTCCTCCTCGACTGGGGCACGCCCGGCCCCGCGGAGGCCGGCTTCTCGCTCGAGGACTACGGTGCGCGGCGCATCCTGCCCGCCCTGCGCCACGTCCAGGATCGGGGTGGACGACCCGTGTCCCTTCTCGGCTACTGCATGGGCGGCACCCTCGCCGCAGGGCTCGCAGCCCGCCGCCCGGAGGGAATCTCGGCGCTCGCGACCATCGGCGCGCCCTGGGACTTTGCCTCCACCCGCGGCGTCGCGGGCAGCCTGCGCGCCATGATCCGCGCCGAGGGGCCCGCCCGGGCCACGCGCCAGCTGGACGGTCTTGGATTCGCCTTCGGCATGGTCCCGGTCCACCTGTTCCAGACGCTCTTCGCCCTCGTCAGTCCCATGCAGTCGGCCCTCAAGTTCCAGAAACTCGCCCGCCTCGACCCGCGGAGCCGGGCCGCGCGCCATTT
>JBBQYB010000086.1:0-13910 GCA_038209095.1 Rhodobacterales bacterium | reverse complement strand
CTCGGCCATGTCTTTAACGACGGACCGCGCCCCACGGGCCTGCGCTACTGCATGAACGGCGTGGCCCTCACCTTCGACCCCGCGAACGAGGGCTGACGCCCTAGTTGTCGACGAACTGCTCGGCATCTAGATTGAGCAGGTTGCCGAACAGCTGCTCCAGCACGCCGAGCTCGCGGCCGCCGGTCTCCGTGATGCGGGTCGTGAGGTTCACGATCCGCCCGTCCTCGATCCCGAACCGCCCGAGACCGGAGACGACGCCGTTCTGATCGAACCGCACCACGAGGATGGTGCGGTCGATCACCCGCGCCGGATTGTAGGTGTAGTTCTCGAAAGTGCTCTGAACGTAATACCACGCGGAATCGCGCAACAGCCCCGTGCTTGTGGGCAGCCCCAGCACCTCCTCGACCGTGGCCGCCGTGTCCACGCCCGGCGTGATCCGCGCCACGTCCTCCGCGGGCGGCACGAATCCATGCACCTGGACCGTCGGCGCGCAACCCGCGACCGCGAGCCCGGCTATCAGCGCCAGGATAGATGCGTTTCGCGAGACGGCTGATGGCATTTGGGGCTTGCCTCGACATGGCTGGCAAGTCCTTGCTCCCCTATCCTGCGCATGGTCTATGTTCAAGGAACTTGGGTCGACGCGGCGCGACACACCCGTAGGATCTTTCCATGCCCGACATCGGAACCCATTCCGTCGACAACCCGGAATTCGCGCGGGTCGTCGCGGTCCGAAAGCTCGCCCCCGCCGCCGGCCTCGACTTCGACATCACCCCCACCACGGACGAGTTGCGCAGCATCGCCGTCCTGCTCGACGCACCGGCCGTCAAGAAACTGCGCCTCCACGGCCGGCTCGAAGCCGCGGAACGCGGGGCCTGGCGCCTCCAGGCGATGCTCGGGGCCACCGTGATCCAGACCTGCGTGCTCACGCTGGAGCCGGTCACGACCCGGGTGGATACTCCCGTCCACCGCCTCTTCACCCCCGATCCGGGCCCCTCCGGCCCCGAGGTCGTCATCGACGGGACCGAGGACGACGAGATCGAACCCCTGGGCGAGCGGATCGATCTCGGGCTCGTGGCCATTGAGGCCCTGGCGCTGGCGCTGCCGCCCTATCCGCGGCGCGACGGTGCGGATCTGACGGAATTCCTCGGCACCCCCCCGGGGGCCGAACCCCTGCGCGACGCCGATCTCAAACCCTTCGCGGGGCTCAGGAACCTGCGCATCGCGCCGGACGATCCGGACTGAACCCGGCCTGCCCCGGCACAGGGCCTACCAGCGCAGGATGCGCCGGCCCATCGCCAGACCCGCGAGTCCCAGTACGCCGATGGCGGATCCGTACCACACTGCCCAGAACATCGGATTGTCCTCCGGGCAATAACCCGCATAGATCCCCGCCGCCACCGCGCCGCTCATCACGCCGGCCAGCGCGCCGGTCAGATTAGGCCGCGTGCTCGCCCCGCGCCGCAGCACCCACAGGCTGAGGGCCAGAACCGGCGCACCCATCGCGACGATGAAGAAAAGGCAGGCGACGATGGTCTCCCCGAAGACCGCGGCCCCCCAGGCGGCCACGGGCAGGCGCGCGGCCGTGACCGCGAAGGCACCCGCCGCGATCCCGCAGGCGATCAGGACCAGCGCCCGCCACGGCCCCGCCCCCGCACCCGGCCGGGCCAGCCGCACGACCAGCCCGAAGGCCGCAAGCGCTAGGCCGACCGGCAAGATCTGCTTCAGGAGCACCACCGGCTGCCAAAGCACGCCGGGCCAATCGTCCCGAAACCCCATGGTCCAGAAGAACAGCACAGCCATCGCGACGCCCGTGGCCGGCACCGCCCAGGGCAGGATGCGCTCCGGCGGCCGCGTCATGGTCTCGTCCGCACTCAGAACCCGGATCAGATCGTCCGTCTTCATTCGATCATTCCTTCCCGCAAGCGGGCCAGTTGCTTCAATCCCCGGTGGAGCGCCACCCGGACGGCCACCTCGGTCATCTCGAGCGAAGCCGCCAATTCGCTGATGCTCGCTCCCTCCATCCCCACGGCCCGCACGATCCGCGCCGACCGCGGATCGAGCCTTGCGATCACCCGCTCCGCGTCCGAGCGGTCCGTCGGATCCGGGCCGGGCTCGCAGGCCAGCACCTCCGCGAAATCCTCGATCTGCACGTGCACGCGCCGCCCGCGCGCGCGGAACGCGTCCACGACCTTGAACCGCACGATCCCGTAGAGCCAGGGCCGGACGGGCGCGTCCTCGCGCCAGGTATGGCGCTTCTGGTGCAGCGCCAGAAGCGTCTCCTGCACGATGTCCTCGACCCGGTCGTCCCCGAGCCCGGACGCCCGCGCCCGCGCGATCCCCCGGATGATCGGGGCCACCGAACGCAGGAACTCGTCATACGCCCTGCGGTCGCCGCCATTGGCTGCCCGGAGCAACCCGTCCAGTCGGTCCACGTCGCCCAATGCCTCTCCTTCCCTCCTCTTCGGAGCGGCCGACCCATTTGTTACGGGCCAAAAACTCGTCGCAGGACGATCATTTCCTGAACAAACGGCGTCCAGACGTTGATAACCATACCTCGCCGGCCTACATCAAGCATTCACGGCGCTATACGGTCCACGCATGGCTGCCATTCCGAATTGGCAAACCACTTGCGTCACGATACCTTCATAGTGCCGCAAAATCTGTAGGGTTAGAAAAGGATGAGCGTAATGTTTGATTACGTTGACGAACTGGCATTCGTTAATGATCAGGGGGCACGCGCGCAAAAGTTGTTCGCGGCGGTCGTACTCGCGGCACTGGACGATGCGATTGCCGACGACAAGAAGTACAACAACGGTCCCGAGGTGATCGCCCGCTGGGCACGCTCGCGCGACGGGCGCGAAGTCCTGATGTGCGCCGGCATCGATCCGAACGAGCGCACGGTCAAGGGCATGATGGATTTCGTGCGCCGCGGCGTGCGGACCTCCGTGGCCCTCAGCCGTGAAGAGAGCGAGCGCCAGAACCAGCAGCGCTCCGAGGCCGCCTGAGTCCCGAGGCTTGGGGTATGCGCCGGCAAGGGACTGTCGGTGCATACCCAAGACCTGCGGGCAGCGACCACGGCTGGACCCAAAAAACGCGCGCTTTTGAGCCGTTAACCTAAATTCTCTATGTTCTCAAGTACTTGGCTAGCGTCACATCGTGTGACGCTAGCCGGTCGTCCGTCAGACGCCCTGAATTAGATGGTTCATCGTCTGCGACGGCTCCGCACAGCCCGCCTCGCCCACGATGCGCGCGGGCACGCCCGCCACCGTCTTGCAAGGCGGCACGGCCTCGAGCACCACCGATCCCGCGGCGATCCGGCTGCACCGGCCCACGGAGATATTCCCCAGTACCGCGGCACCTGCCCCGATCAGCACGCCGTTGCCGATCTTCGGGTGCCGGTCCCCGTCCTGCTTGCCCGTCCCCCCCAGGGTCACGGAATGCAGCATCGACACGTTGTCCCCCACCACCGCCGTCTCGCCGATCACGATGGAATGGGCGTGGTCGATCATTACCCCCTGCCCCATGCGGGCATTCGGATGGATGTCCACCCCGAACGCCTCCGAGGTCCGCATCTGGAAGAAATACGCCATGTCCCGCCGCTGGCTGCGCCAGAGCCAGTTGCCGATCCGGTAGCTCTGCAACGCCTGAAACCCCTTGAAGAACAACAGCGGCTGCAGATACCGGTGGCACGCCGGGTCGCGCTCGTGCACCGCGACCAGATCTGCCCGCGCCGCCACCCCGAGGCTCGGATCGCTCGCATAGGCGGCATCCGCGATCTCGCGCAGGATCAGATCCGACATCTCCGACGACGCCAGCTTCTGCGCCAGCCGAAAGCTCAGCGCCTTCTCGAGGCTCGGATGGTGCAGGATCCCCGCATGCACGAGGCTCGCCATGAGCGGCTCCATCCGCGCCGCGGCCTCCGCCTCGCTCCGGATCGTCGTCCAGACCGGATCGACGCTCGCGATCTGTGCCTTGGTCTGCGCCATGCCGTCCTCCATGCCCGCCTTGTCCCGGATCCTGCCCGCCGCGCGCCGGAACGCAAGCCCGCGCGCGCCCGAGCAGATAGGCCGACCAGGTCATCCGGTCCAGAGCACATCCGCCGGTCGCGACCGCGCCACGACGAGTTTGGCGTTCGGGATGTCGTTGCCGAGCGCGCGCGCCCGCGCCGCCGCCGCACCCAGCCCGTGATGCAGCCACCGCGCGATCAGCCGCCGCTGCAACTCCGTCTCCGGCACGCTGACGAACAGCGTCCGGTCGAACAGATCCGCCAGACCGGACCAGGGTGCCTCATCGAGCAGCAGGTAATTGCCCTCGATCACCACCACCGGCCGGTCCGGCTCCACGACCCGCGCCCCCGCCCGCGCCAGATCGAGATCCCGGTCGAAGACCGGCAGAACCACCGGCCCGCGGCCCGCCCGCACTCGCCCCAGCGCCTCCCCCAATCCATCGACGTCGAACGTCTGCGGTGCCCCCTTGCGCGCCCGCAACCCGCGCGCGTCGAGCACCGCGTTGTCGAGGTGAAACCCGTCCATCGGCAGAAGCGTCGCGGACCCCGGACGCGCCGCCTCCAGCGCCGCCACCAGGGCCTCCGCCAGCGTCGACTTGCCCGACCCCGGCGCCCCCGCGATCGCGAAGACATACCGCGGCACGCCCTCGGCCCGCGCCAGCACGTCGCGCACCAGCCCCCCGAGCGCCTCGCTCACGCAGCGCTCGCCTCGGCCGGCGGATCCATCGCCCCGGTCATGAAGGCCACCGCGTCCGACATGCTGTAGTCCTTGGGCCGGATGACGCACAGCCGCTTGCCAAGGCGGTGGATGTGGATCCGGTCGGCCACCTCGAAGACATGGGGCATGTTGTGGCTGATAAGCACCACCGGCATGCCCCGCACGCGCACCTGCTGGATCAACTCCAGAACCTTGCGGCTCTCCTTGACGCCCAGCGCCGCGGTGGGCTCGTCGAGGATCACGACCTTGGATCCGAACGCCGCCGCCCGCGCCACCGCCACCCCCTGGCGCTGGCCGCCCGACAGGGTCTCCACTGCCTGGTTGATGTTCTGGATCGTCAGGAGCCCCAATTCCGACAGCTTCTCGCGGGCAAAGGTCTCCATGGCCTTGCGGTCCAGCTTGCGCATCCAGCGCCCCATGAACCCGGCCTGCCGGATCTCGCGACCCATGAACATGTTGTCCGCGATGGACAGGGCCGGCGACAGCGCGAGGTTCTGATAGACCGTCTCGATCCCGGCCTGCCGCGCCTGCATCGGCGAGGTGAAGTGGATCGTCTTGCCCTCCAGCGTGATCTCGCCCGCATCCGGCGTCACCGCCCCCGAGATGGCCTTGATCATCGAGGATTTGCCGGCCCCGTTGTCTCCGATCACGGCGAGGATCTCGCCGCGATAGAGATCGAAGTCGGCCTCGTCGAGGGCGGTGACGCGGCCGTACCGCTTCACCAGCTTGCGCGCCGTCAGGATCGCCTCCGCCATGACGCTACCCCGCAACCTTTCGGATCCACTGATCCACCGCGACGGCCGAGATGATCAGCACCCCGATCAAAAGGAACGTCCATTGCGGGTCGGTCCCGACCAGCCTCAGCCCGAGCCCGAAGACCCCGACGATCAGCGCGCCGAATAGCATCCCCAGGACCGACCCACGCCCGCCGAAGAGCGAAATCCCCCCGATCACGACGGCCGTGATGCTCTCGATGTTCGCGAACTGTCCGGCCGTGGGCGACACCGAGCCGATCCGGCCGATTAGCACCCAGCCCGCCAGCGCGCAGATCAGTCCACTCAGCACATAGACTTGGATCAGCGTCTTTTGCACCTGCACGCCGGCGAGTTCGGCCGCATCCGGATCGTCGCCGATGGCATAGACGTGCCGCCCCCAGGCCGTGTGCCTGAGCACGTAAGCCAGCACCAGAACCAGCACCACCATGACGACGACCCCGAGGGTCAGCACCGCACCTCCCAGGCGGATCTGGGTTCCGAAGAGCTTCAGGAGCGGTGCCGTCGCATCGATGTCCTGGCTCCGTATCGTCTCGTTCTTGGAGAACAGGAAATTCGCCGCCAGCACGATCTGCCACATGCCTAAGGTGACGATGAATGGCGGCAGCTTGACCCGCGCCACCAGGACGCCGTTCACGAATCCTACCAGGGCCCCGACCGCAAAGCCGCACAGGATGGCCATCGAAGGCGGCAACCCATAGCGAAAGGTGAACTGACCCATAACCACCGAGGACAGGACCATGATGGCCCCGACCGACAGATCGATGCCCGCGGTAATTATGACGAGCGATTGCGCCGCCCCCACGACCCCGACGATGGCGACCTGCTGGAGGATGAGCGTCAAGGCGAAGGGCGAGAAGAACCGGTCCCCGAGGAGCAGCCCGAAGATCAACAGAGACAACACCAGCACGATGAGCGGCACGAGCGCGGGATTGCCGTGCAACATGTGCTGGATGCGCTCGATCGGCCCCCGCCTTCGTCCCTCGAACGAGGCGACGCGGTCGCTCGTCCGGCCGAGCTTCGTCTGGTAATCTTCCGGGGCGTTTCCCTCGGCCATGGTCGTCCTCCCCGGATCGATGCATCGCCCGTTATCGGGCCGTTGATGTTGGATCAGCGGGGCGGCGCGTCTGCACCGCCCCGCCGCATCACCTGGCTGTGGTCACTCTCAACCCCAGCAGAGGTCCGTCCCCTGTGCGGTGTCGATGGACTCGATTCCCTCCACCGGGGCATCCGTCACCAGCGCCACGCCCGTGTCGAAGAAGTCCTTGCCGGGGGTGTTTTCCGGCAGCGTGCCGTCCGCGGCGTACTGGGCGATGGCCTCGATCCCGAGCGAGGCCATCAGCAGCGGATATTGCTGAGACGTCGCACCGATGACGCCATCCTTGACGTTGGCGATGCCCGGACAGCCCCCGTCCACCGAGACGATCAGCACGTCACCCTCACGGCCCACGGCTCTCAGCGCCTCATAGGCCCCGGCGGCGGCAGGCTCGTTGATCGTGTGCACGACGTTGACCGTCGGATCCTTCTGGAGCAGGTTCTCCATGGCGGTCCGCCCACCCTCCTCGTTGCCGTCGGTCCCGTCATGGCCGACGATCCGGGGATCCGTCTCGTCGCCGATCACGTTGACATCCACCGTGTCCATCCCGAACCCGGTCATGAAACCCTGGTTGCGCAGGACGTCGACGGTCACCTGAGCCTCGTTGATATTGAGAAAGGCGACGCGAGCATTTTCAGCGTCCTCCCCGAGGGTCGCCGCAGCCCAGGACCCGATGAGTTCGCCCGCCTTGAAGTTGTCGGTGGCAAACGTCGCGTCGGCCGCATCGATCGGCGAGAGCGGCGTGTCGAGGGCGATGACGAGCAGACCCGCATCCCGCGCGGCCTGAACGGATGGCACGATCGCCGACGTGTCGGAGGCGGCGATCAGGATGCCCTTGGCACCGTCGGCGATGCAGGTCTCGATGGCCGAGACCTGGCTCTCGGTGTCGCCATCGACCCGTCCGGCATAGGTCTTGAGGTTGATGCCGAGTTCGGCCGCCTTGGCCAGGGCTCCTTCCTTCATCTTCACGAAAAACGGGTTGGTGTCCGTCTTGGTGATGAGGCAGGCCCCGATCTCCTCCTGCGCCGCGGCGGGCACGGCCGTGAGCGTCACCGCAGCCGCGGCTGCCAGCAGACAGGCCTTCATCGAAGTTGGTTTCATGCTAAATCTCCTCCCGAGTTTCTTGCGCCGACGCGATGAACGCCTCAGCATACCGCAAAGAGATCGCATCCGTAACTGTTTGTCAATAAATAAATCACTCTGATTTATTTTCTATGCTTAACGTCTGGGCATCGTCGGATCGGGAGCGCCAGTCCATCGTGACGGATCAAGGCATCGAGGGAGACCGGGTCGCGCCGCTGCAACGCGGAGCCAATCAGGCCGGCATGCGCGCCCATAACGAGCGTCTGGTTCTCAGTCTCGTGCGCCGCATCGGCCCGCTGGCCAAGACCGAGATCGCCCGGCTGACGGGACTCTCCGCCCAGACCGTCTCGGTCATCATGCGCAAGCTCGAGTCCGACCGCCTGCTCAAGCGCGGCATGCCCAATCGCGGCCGGGTCGGCCAGCCTTCGGTTCCGCTCTCCCTCGATCCGGAGGGCGCATTCTTTCTCGGGGCCAAGATCGGGCGGCGCAGCCTCGACATCGTGCTGGTGGATTTCGCGGGCGAGGTCCGCCAGCGCAGCACGCAGACCCATGCCTATCCCAGCGCTCCGCAGACGGTGGACCGGATCCTCGCGGGCGTCGAGGCCGTCCGCAACCGGATCGGTGCGGCCAATGCCGGACGCATCGCGGGTCTGGGGCTCGCCATGCCCTTCGCGCTCTGGGACTGGACGACCGAGATCGGCGCACCGGACGGCGACATGAACGCCTGGCGCGACGCGGACATCCGCGCGGACCTGGCCGCCGTCCTACCCTATCCCGTCTATCTGCAAAACGATGGCACCGCCGCCTGCGGGGCGGAGCTGGCCTTCGGCGCGGGTGCGGATCTGCGAGACTTCATCTACTTCCACGTCGGGGCCTTCATCGGCGGCGGGCTGGTGCTCAACGGCGGTCTCTTCACCGGACGCACGGGCAACGCGGCCGCCCTCGGCTCGATGCCGGTGCAGGATGCCGAGGGTCGCACCGTGCAGCTCATCGACGTCGCCTCGCTGATCCTCCTCGAGCGCAGCCTCACTGCATCCGCCGGACCGGGCCGGGACGCGGCGCACCTCCTCTACGATCCGACCGCGGCCTGGGATGCCTTCGGACCGGAGCTCGACGTCTGGATAGAGGGCGCCGCGCGCGGGATCGCCCAGGCGATCGCCGCGGCCTGCTGCGTCATCGATCTTGAGGCGGCGATCATCGACGGGGCCTTCCCGCAAGCCGTCCGCTCGAGGCTCCTCGCCGCCACAGATGTTGCCCTGCGGACCCTCGATCTCACGGGAATCCGGCCGCCCGACCTGCGCGAGGGCTCGCTCGGGGCCATCGCCCGGGCGCTCGGTGGTGCCAGCCTGCCGCTCTTCGACCGCTATCTCGTCGAGCAGCACGCGCTCGCGGGCCCCCGCGGCGAACCCGCGGGAGGGCGCGCACATCGGTCCGTCGCAGACCCCGTACCCGTGGGCTGAGCCGGTCTTGACATGACGCGGGCCTGCCCCGAAACCTGCCGGAGCAATCCGAGGATCCCTCCATGAATGTCGACGGCGTACCCCATCGCACGATCTGGCCCGACCCCGACGGTGCCGGCATCCGCATTATCGACCAGCGCTGGCTGCCCCACGAGTTCCGCGTGGTCACCCTGCCCGACGTCGAGGCCGCGGCGGTGGCGATCCGGGACATGTGGGTGCGTGGCGCCCCGCTCATCGGGGCTACGGCGGCGCACGGCATGGCGCTGGCCATGGCGCGGGACCCTTCGGACGCCGGGCTCGACGCCGCCTACGGCCTGCTGATCGGGACCCGGCCCACCGCGATCAACCTGCGCTGGGCGCTCGACCGGATGCGCGGGGCCATGGCCCCCCTTGCCCCGCCCGCGCGCGCCGAGGCCGCCCTGACGCTCGCCCGCGCGATCTGCGACGAGGACGTGGAGATCAACCGCGCCATCGGGGACGCGGGGCTGCCGCTGATCGAGGCCATCGCCGCGCGCAAGGGCGGCGCACCCGTCAACATCCTCACCCATTGCAACGCGGGCTGGCTCGCGACCGTCGACTGGGGCACCGCCACGTCCCCGATCTATCGTGCCGCGGAGGCAGGCCTGCCCGTCCATGTCTGGGTCGACGAGACCCGTCCGCGCAACCAGGGTGCCCAGCTCACGGCCTGGGAGATGGCCAGCCACGGCGTCCCCCATACCCTGATCGTCGACAACGCCGGCGGGCACCTGATGCAGCACGGCGAGGTCGATCTCGTGATCGTGGGCACCGACCGCACCACGGCGAGCGGCGACGTCTGCAACAAAATCGGAACCTATCTCAAGGCCCTTGCGGCCCAAGACACCGGCGTTCCGTTCTACGTGGCGCTGCCCTCGCCCACCATCGACTGGACCCTGCGCGACGGACTGCGCGAGATCCCGATCGAGGCGCGCGACGACTTTGAGGTCACCCATGTCTGGGGCCTCGGCGCGGACGGCATACCCGGCGCGGTCCGCATCGGCCCGGCCGAGACGCGCGGGGCAAACCCCGCGTTCGACGTAACGCCGGCGCGCCTCGTGACGGGCCTCATTACCGAGCGCGGGATCTGTGCGGCCTCCGAGGCCGGCCTGCGCGGCCTCTTCCCCGAGCGCCTGAGCGCCTGAGCCGGCCGCGACAGGCGGTCCTCGCGCGATCCGGAGGTCACCAAAACTTCGCTTGCAGCCTTATGCAACAGGAGTAAGCTCATCTCGGGTAGACGTGAGCTTTCTGGGATGGCGCGAACGAAATTGGTCGTTCGACCGGGCCACCCGATCCCAGAGCTCGTTGAGCGAGAACATGACAAAGATCAGCGTTGTGATGAAGTGTCTCGATGGTGCCGAGACTATAGCCGAGGCTTTGCAAAGTCTCGCGGAGCAGCGGGCACCCTTCGCATGGGAGGTGATCCTCGCGGACAACGGATCGACCGACGGTACCCGCGAGATCTTCGCCGACTGGGCGCGGCAGCATCCGCAGATCCCTGCGCGTCTCGTCGACGCCTCCGCCCACCGGGGCAAATCGAACGCGCTCAATATCGGGATTAGGGCCGCCGCCTCCGACCATCTGGTGTTTCTCGATGCCGACGACACCCTAGCGCCGGGGTATCTCGTCGCCATGGAGGCGGCGCTGGCGTCCGAGGATTTTGTGGCGTCCCGCCTCGACATCTGGGGCCTGAACCCAGGCTGGATGTCGAAGATCCGCAAGAACCGCCAGATCGAAGGGCTGAGCGTGCTGTCCCACGCGCCCCACTGCACGCATGCCGGCGGGGCCACGCTCGGGTTTCACCGGCGCGTCTTCGAGGCCGTCGGCGGCTTCGATCCGCGCATGACCTGTCTGGAGGACACCGATTTCTGCATTCGCGCCCATCAGGCGGGATTTCGCCTCACCTCCGTGCCCGAAGCCGTCTATCGCTACCGGTATCGCAGCACGCCCCGGGCCATCCAGGCGCAGGCGGCCGAATATGCCGAAGCCCGCGCACTCTTGCGCCAGCGCTATGCCGACCCGGTGCCGTTCCTGACACCGGGGCGCTGGCTCCGGCTCTTCGGCGGCCTCGCGGGCCTCGGAGCCTCGAGCGCCAAGCACAAGCTGCTGCGCCGGACCCGCAGCCCCGAAGCCGAAGCCGCCCATCGCCGCAGGCTCGGGCGCGCCACAGGCGATCTGCGGGCCAGCCTCAGGCTGCGCGTCGCCCCGGCCCCCGATCATTCCAGTCCGGTGGGCCGGATCCTCGCGGCCCCTTTCCTGCGTCTTTACCAGAAGATCGAGAACGTCCTGCGCGGCTCCATCGTGTCGGTCCGCACCAAGGACCGGCTCATGGCCCTCACGTTCGACGACGGGCCGGATCCCGAGACCACCCCGCGCGTGCTCGATGCCCTGGCGGAGGCCCGGGCCAAGGCCACCTTCTTCGTGATCGGCGAACGGGCCGCGCGCTACCCCGATCTCCTCGCCCGCATCGCGGCCGAAGGACACGAGATCGGAAACCACACCTGGGATCATCCCTCGCTCCCGACGCTGCCGCCCGGGCGCATCACCGATCAGATCGCCCGGACGAAGAGCCGCCTCGCCCCGCTAGGCCAGGCTCTGATGCGACCGCCCTACGGCGACCAGACGCGCAAGGTCCAGTCCGTCGCCCGCAAGCTCGGATACGCCGTGGTGCTCTGGAGCATCAGTTCCGGCGACTGGCGCGGCGAGGATGGCGCAACCGTCTCCGCCCGGATCGCCGAGGCCGCACGGCCGGGTGCCATCGTACTGATGCACGATGCGCTCTACACCTATGAGGCCGAGACCGCGCGCGACCGGAGCCCGACCGTCGAGGCCGTCACCCGCCTCGCGGACCTCCTGCCCGACTACCGCTTCGTCACCGTCTCGAACCTGATCGCATCGGGCTCTCCCGTGCGCATCGCGCGCTACAAGACCACCGATGCCGCCGACCTCGCGGCCCTGCATCCGGCATCCCGTGAACCTGCTCCGGATCCGGGGATGCAGCGCCTCGGCTAGAGCAGGCCCAGCGTCCGGAACGATGCGTCGCTCTCCTTGCCGATCACCACATGGTCGTGCAGCGTGACGCCGATGGCCTGCAACGCGGCCTCGATCTGCTGGGTCATGTCGATGTCGGCTCCGCTCGGCGTCGGATCCCCGGACGGGTGGTTGTGCACGAGGATCAGCGCCGAGGCGTTGAGTTCCAGCGCCCGCTTCGCGACCTCGCGCGGATAGACCGGCACGTGATCGACCGTGCCCTTGGCCTGTTCCTCGTCTGCGATCAGCACGTTCTTGCGGTCGAGAAACAGGATCCGGAACCGTTCGGTATCGCGGTAGGCCATCACGGTCTTGCAATAGCTCATCAGCGCATCCCATGAGCTCAGAACGCATTTCTGCATAACCTTGGCCCGCGCCATGCGATGCGACACCGCCTCGATCAGCCGGAACTGCAGATGGACCTTGTCGGTCACGCCGGCCACCTGCATCAGCCGGGCTTCCGGGGCGGCGATGACCCCGTTGAAGTCCCCGAAGGTCGCGAGCAAGGTCTTGGCCATTGGTTTCACGTCGATCCGCGGCACCGCGTTGAACAGGACAAGCTCAAGCAGTTCGTATTCCGGCATCGCCGCATGCCCGCCCGCGATGAACCTCTGGCGCAAGCGTTCGCGGTGGCCCCAATAGTGCGGCCGTCCCTGTGCCGCGGGCCCGAAATCCCCTCGCGCCACGCTGCCCGACGCCGCAACCGAAGCACCCGCGGGCGGAATACGGCGCTCGAGATCCTCCAGCCCCCGCAAGGCCTCCTCCGAGAACCCCGTGCGATCCCGCGCATCACCCATCGCAACCTCCCTTGAAGCCCCGGAAAATGCGGCCGATTGGTTAATCGCCCGTTACGCGCGGCACGCTGCCCCGGCTTGCGGCCAAGCCCCTTGGAGCCTGGGGCCCGATGCGCTAGACCCGTCCTGCGGCCGAGCCGCGCGTATCGCGGGAGGCCGGCATGTCCGTCGAACGGGTCGAGGTTCTCGTGGTCGGTGCCGGCCAGGCCGGTCTCGCCATGAGCGCCCATCTGGGCGCGCAGGCGGTGCCGCATCTTCTGCTAGAACGGGCCCGGATCGCCGAGCGCTGGCGCAGCGGACGCTGGGATTCGCTAAAGGCCAACGGTCCAGCCTGGCACGACCGATTTCCGGACATGGACTACGCGGATTGCGCCGCGGATGCCTTCCCGTCCAAAGAAGACGTGGCCGCCTATTTCGAGACCTACGCGCGCAAGGTCGCGGCGACCATCAGGTGCGGCGTCGAGGTGACCTCATTGCGGCGCAACACCGGACGGCCTGGATTTCGCGCCGAGACGTCCAGGGGACCGATCGAGGCGTCTTACGTGGTGGCGGCCACCGGCCCTTTCCAGCGCCCGGTGGTGCCCCCGATCGTCCCGGCCGAGACCTCGGTCCTGCAGATCCACTCGGCCGCCTACCGCAATCCCGACCAGCTGCCCGAAGGCGCGGTCCTCGTGGTCGGGGCCGGGTCCTCCGGGTCCCAGATCGCGGACGAATTGTTGCGGGCGGGTCGGCGGGTCTATCTCTCGGTCGGGCCCCACGGCCGTCCCCCGCGCAGCTACCGTGGGCGAGACTTCGTCTGGTGGCTCGGGGTGCTCAACAAATGGGACGCCGAGGCCCCCCCCGGCACCCGGCACGTGACCATCGCGGTCAGCGGAGCCTATGGCGGGCAGACCGTCGATTTCCGGCGCTTCGCGGCCCGGGGCATGACCCTCGTC
>JBBQYB010000085.1:0-14020 GCA_038209095.1 Rhodobacterales bacterium | reverse complement strand
CCTGGTGGTACTTCTACGGCCTAGACGGCCCCCTCGCCGACACCCGCCTCGTTTCCGTCGACCCCGGGGACGTGCAATGGTCCGGGTTCGGGCCAGAGCGCATGCTCGGTTGCGTGGTCTACCCCGCAGCCGAGGTGTCCGAGCCCGGCGTCATCCGCCACATCGAAGGCAATCGCTTCTCACTCGGCGAGCCCTCGGGCGAAAAGTCCCCCCGCGCCCAGCGGCTCGCAGAGGCGCTGAATGCATCGGGGCTCAAGGCCCCGGTCCGCCCGCGCATCCGCGACGAGATCTGGGTCAAGCTCTGGGGAAACCTCTCGTTCAACCCGATCTCCGCGCTGACCCATGCCACGCTCGACGTGCTTTGCACGGACACCGGTACTCGCGCCGTCGCGCGCGAGATGATGATCGAGGCCCAGACGATCGCGGAAAAACTCGGCGTCAAGTTTCCCATAGACGTCGACCGGCGCATCGAGGGCGGAGCCGCCGTCGGCGCACACCGTACCTCCATGCTCCAGGATCTGGACGCGGGCCGGCCGATGGAAATCGACGCGCTTGTCGCGTCCGTCCAGGAACTCGGCCGTCTGACCGAAACGCCCACGCCGATCATCGACACCGTGCTTGCCCTCGTGCGCTTGCGGGCCCGCAGCGCCGGGCTCTACTGACCTTGCCTATTTGACGGCACCCGCCGCCATGCCCTTTATGATGTAGCGCTCGAGCAGGATGCCGATGGCCACCAGCGGCAGGATCGCCGCCGTCGACAGGGCGGCCATCGACCACCAGTTGATGCCCTGCGATCCCGTCTGCGACGCCACCATCACTGGAAGGGTGCTGGCATTGGTCGAGGTCAGCAAGGCCGCAAAGAAATATTCGTTCCAGCACAGAACCAGACTGAGGATGAACGCCGCCACCATCCCCGGCAGCGCGATGGGCAGGACGATCTGCACGAACGCCCCCCATATCGACAAACCGTCCACGAGCGCCGCCTCCTCCAGCTCCACCGGAATACCGCTGAACTGGTCGCGCATGATCCAGATGACGATGGGCAGAACGGTCAGCGTATAGAGCATGATGAGCCCGACCCGGCTGTCGAGCAGCGCCAGCGACTTGTAGAGCACCAGAAAGGGCAGGGCGAGCACCACAGGCGGCAGGATCAGCTGGCTGAGGAAAAAGAACGAGATGTCTTTGTTGCGCATGAACGAGAACCGAAAGCTGAACCGGCTGAGCCCGTAGGCGGCGAGCGATCCGAGCACCACCGCGAGCAGCGATGCGCTGACCGAGATGATGGCCGAATTCCAGAACCGCTTGACGAATTCGTCGCGGGGGGTCGATTGCTGGCCGATCGTGTCCGGCGAAACCCCGAGCGAGCGCCAGCCGAGCCAGTTCGGCTGGTAATCGACCCAAGGGATCAGCGCGCCCTGCGTCACGTCGCGGGCGACCTTGAACGAGGTCGAGACCGTCCAGAACACCGGAAACAGACAGACGAAGGCCCAGAGGATCAGGGCTCCATAGACGGCCACGCGGTTCATTGGGTCAGTCCGTGCGATTTTCTGAGCATGCGGTTCAGGAAGCTGAGCAATCCCGTGACAAAGACCACGATGATCACGAGATAGACCATGGCGAGCAACGTGCCGTATCCGACGTTGGACCGGTCGCGGTACTCGCGAAAGATAAACGACGTGACGCTGTCGGTCGCCCCCCCGGGCCCGCCGGCCGTGACGTTGATGATGATGTCCGCGATCTTGAGCTTGAAGATGATGCGGATCACGACCACCGTCACGCTGACCGGCAGCATCAGCGGAAACGTCACCTGCCAGAACTGCTGCCAGCGCGTCGCTCCGTCGACGCGCGCCGCCTCCATGACCTCCTTGGGAAGCGACTGGAGGCCCGCCAGCAGCATGATCATCATGAAGGGAATGAACGTCCAGGCATCCATGAGCATGATCGACAGCCGCGCAAGCTCCGGTGTCGCAAAGAACGCCGGACTGTCCCAGCCGATCTCGCGCAGGCCGCGCGCCACCGGCCCGAACCGCACCTCGAGCATGGATTTGCCGACCATCCAGCTTACCGCCACCGGCGACAGCATGAGCGGGATCAGGAACACCACCCGCCAGAACTTACGCGCGCGGATCTCCGAATTGAGCAGCAGCGCGAGCCCGAACGCCACGGCATATTCCACCAGCACCGCCGCGACATAATAGACCATGTTTTTCAGCGCGTTCCAGTAGAACGGGTCGCTCCACATCTGCCGCAGGTTGTCGAGACCGTTGAACTGCCGCCCCGTGGCCGACGACAGGTTCCAGTCGGAGAACGCGATGAACAGGCCGAAGATGAGCGGAAACACCACCATCGCCACGGTGAAAAGTACCGCCGGCAGGATGAACAGCGCACGCTTTCCGCGCTCCCCCCGGATCAGGACCTGCCCGACCCCGAGCGCCACGGCCCAGGTCCCATAGGCATAGAGCGCCGGCCGCCAGTCGCTTAAGCCCAGATCCAGACGCCCGGACGCATCGAGGATCTGTGCGACGAAGACCAAAGCGCACAAGAGGCTCGCGCTCCAGATGACGAGGCGACCCATCCGGATGCGGCCGGCGGTCATGTGATCGGAAGTGACCGTATGCAGCCGGTCGTCGCCGGTCTCGGTCTCGGCAGACCTCATGCCTCGCCCCGCAGGCACCTAGCCGGAGAACCGGGCTCGAAAATGTTCCGGGGTATCATCCAAAGCCTCGATCCGCAGACAATGACAGTGCCGCAATCACCCGGGCCTGTCGAGCATCCGGGCTTCGGATCGATGAAAAACAAGGACCGGCCCTTTGGCCGGATTACGGATTTCACCCCAGCCTGTTGGCTGGGGCCCCGTCTGCTCGATAGGATTTCTGCCTATATGAAACCCTCAAGGCGAGGCGGCACCGGCACCGCCAAAAAACGACGGGCCCGCTGGGGGCCCGTCGGCAGCAAGCTGCGGTGTCGGTGCCGGCGTTCAATCCGCCTCGAACGTCGCGGCCTCCGCGGGCTCCGCCAGTGCCAGCACGGCGGCGGCCTCGGCCTTGCGCGCCTCGATGATCTTGCGGTCGCGTTCGGTCGCGACGCGCTTGATCTCCTGGGTCGCGCGCCCCGTGCCCGCCGGGATCAGCCGCCCGACGATCACGTTCTCCTTGAGACCGACGAGCTTGTCGCGCTTGCCCTGGGTCGCGGCCTCGTTCAGCACCCGCGTCGTCTCCTGGAAGGAGGCGGCGGAGATGAACGACCGGGTCTGGAGCGACGCCTTGGTGATCCCGAGCAGAATGGGTGCCCCCTTGGCGGGCTCGAACCCCTTGGCGATCGACTTCTCGTTCTCCTCGTCGAACTCGGCCTTGTCCACCTGTTCGCCCTTCAGGAGCGTCGTGCCGCCCGATTCCGATATCTCCCATTTCTGGAGCATCTGGCGCACGATCACCTCGATGTGCTTGTCGTTGATCTTCACGCCCTGCAGACGGTAGACCTCCTGCACTTCCTCGATGAGATAATCCGCCAGCGCCTCGACGCCCAGGATCGCGAGGATGTCATGGGGGGCAGGATTACCGTCCATTATGTACTCGCCCTTCTGGATGAAGTCGCCTTCCTGCACTGGGATGTGCTTGCCTTTCGGGACCATGTACTCGATGGCCTCGTGGGCTTCGTCCACCGGCTCGATGGTGATGCGGCGCTTGTTCTTGAAGTCCTTGCCGAACCGAACGTGCCCGGAGATCTCCGCGATGATCGCGTGATCCTTGGGCCTGCGTGCCTCGAACAGTTCCGCCACCCGCGGCAGACCGCCGGTGATGTCCTTGGTCTTCGCACCCTCGCGCGGGATACGCGCGAGCACGTCGCCGGGCCGAACCTCCTGGCCGTCCTCGACCGACAGAACCGCGTCCACCGACATCGCGTGCACTTCCGGATTGCCGTTGGCCAGCCGCACCGGCTCCCCGGTGGCAGGATCCATCACAATGATCTCGGGCTTCAGCTCGTTGCCCTTGGGGGCCGCGCGCCAGTCCGTGACGATCTTCTGGCTTATGCCCGTCGCGTCGTCCGTCTCGTCGCGCACCGACAGGCCCGCCGTCAGGTCGACGAACTTGGCCACGCCCGGCTTCTCCGCGATGATCGGCAGCGTGTAGGGGTCCCATTCCGCCAGCTTGTCGCCGCGCTTGATCTGCGCCCCTTCCTTCTGCAGCAACTTGGCACCATAAATCATCTTGTGAACGGCGCGTTCCACGCCGTTCTCGTCGATGATCGCGAGCTCCATATTGCGCGCCATCACGATCTGGCCGCCATCCGCATCCGTCAGCGTGTTGCCGTTGCGCAGGTGCAGCTTGCCCTCCTGAGACGCCTCGAGGAACGACTGGCTGCCGCCCTGCGCGATGCCGCCGATGTGGAACGTCCGCATCGTAAGCTGCGTGCCCGGCTCGCCGATGGACTGAGCGGCGATGATGCCGACCGCCTCGCCCGGGTTCACCTTGGTCCCACGCGCAAGGTCACGCCCGTAGCACTGGGCGCAGATCCCGTCCTCCGCCTCGCAGGTCAGCGGCGAGCGGATCTGCATCTCGAGCACCGCAGCCGCCTCGATCATGTCCGCCGCACGCTCGTCGATCAGATCGCCCCGGCGGAAGATCACGCCCTGCGTCTTCGGATCGAGCACGTCCTCCGCCGCAACCCGGCCGAGGATCCGCTCCGACAGCGACGCCACCACCTCGCCATCGGCGATTGCCGCGCGCGCCGTGATCGACCGCTCCGTCCCGCAATCGTCGATCTTGACGATGCAGTCCTGTGCCACGTCCACCAGACGCCGCGTGAGATACCCCGAGTTCGCCGTCTTGAGCGCGGTATCGGCCAGACCCTTGCGGGCCCCGTGGGTCGAGTTGAAGTACTCGAGCACGGTCAGGCCTTCCTTGAAGTTCGACACGATCGGCGTCTCGATGATCTCTCCGCTCGGCTTGGCCATAAGGCCGCGCATGCCGCCCAACTGCTTCATCTGGGCTGGCGATCCACGTGCTCCGGAATGCGACATCATGTAGACCGAGTTCGGCTCCATTTCGGCCCCGTTCTCGTCGCGCTTCATGGCCGAGATCTCGCCCATCATGGCGTCCGCCACCACGTCCGAGCATTTGGACCAGGCGTCGACCACCTTGTTGTACTTCTCGCCCTGGGTGATCAGGCCGTCCATATACTGCTGTTCGAACTCCTTCACCTGGTCGCGCGTGCCGTTCACGATCGTCCACTTGGTGTCGGGAACCACCATGTCGTCCTTGCCGAAGGAGATGCCGGCCTTGAACGCCTCGGTGAACCCCAACGTCATGATCTGGTCGCAGAAAATGACGCTCTCCTTCTGGCCGCAGTGGCGGTAGACGGTGTCGATGACCTCGCCGACCTCCTTCTTGCGCAGGAGGCGGTTCACGATGTCGAACGGCGTCTTGAAGTTCTTCGGCAACAGCGCCCCGAGCCGCAACCGGCCCGGCGTGGTGTCGAAGCGCACATTCACGAAATGGCCATTCTCGTCGACCTGCTCGATCCGGGCCTTGATCTTGGAATGCAGGTTCACGACGCCCGCCTGGAGCGCGTGGTCCACTTCCTCGATGGAGGCAAAGGTCATGCCCTCGCCGGGCTGGCCGTCGCGTGCGATCGACAGATAATAGATGCCCAGCACCATGTCCTGCGACGGCACAATGATCGGCTTCCCGTTCGCGGGCGAAAGCACATTGTTCGTCGACATCATCAGGACGCGCGCTTCAAGCTGTGCCTCGAGGCTCAGCGGCACGTGCACCGCCATCTGGTCGCCGTCGAAGTCCGCGTTGAACGCAGCGCAGACCAGCGGGTGCAACTGGATGGCCTTGCCCTCGATCAGCACGGGCTCGAAAGCCTGGATGCCAAGCCGGTGGAGCGTCGGCGCACGGTTGAGCATGACGGGGTGTTCGCGGATCACCTCGTCGAGAATGTCCCAGACCTCCGGACGCTCCTTCTCCACCAGCTTCTTCGCCTGCTTGACGGTGGGGGACAGGCCCTTTGCGTCGAGCCGCGCATAGATGAACGGCTTGAACAGCTCGAGCGCCATCTTCTTCGGCAACCCGCACTGATGCAGCTTCAGCTCCGGTCCGGTCACGATGACCGAGCGTCCGGAGAAGTCCACGCGCTTGCCGAGCAGGTTATGCCGGAACCGGCCCTGCTTTCCCTTGAGCATATCCGACAGCGACTTCAGCGGGCGCTTGTTGGTGCCGGTGATGACCCGGCCGCGACGGCCGTTGTCGAACAGCGCATCGACCGATTCCTGCAGCATCCGCTTTTCGTTCCGGATGATGATGTCGGGCGCGCGCAGTTCCATCAGCCGCTTGAGCCGGTTGTTGCGGTTGATGACGCGGCGGTACAGATCGTTGAGATCGGAGGTCGCGAACCGGCCGCCGTCCAGCGGGACCAGCGGGCGCAACTCGGGCGGGATCACCGGGATCACCGTCAGGATCATCCATTCGGGCCGGTTGCCGCTTTCACGGAACGATTCCACCAGCTTCAGCCGCTTGATGATCTTCTTGGGCTTCAACTCGCCCGTTGCCACCGCCAGATCGGCCCGAAGCTGCTCTGCCTCGCCGTCGAGGTCGATGGCCGACAGCATCTCACGGATCGCCTCGGCGCCGATGCCCGCCCGGAACGCGTCCTCGCCGTACCGGTCCTGCGCATCGAGGTATTCCTCCTCGCCCAGCAGCTGACCAGCGGCCAGATCCGTGAGGCCCGGCTCGATCACCACATACTGCTCGAAATAGAGGATCCGCTCCAGATCGCGCAGCGTCATGTCGAGCATCAGCCCGATGCGGCTCGGCAGCGATTTCAGGAACCAGATGTGCGCGACCGGCGAGGCCAGCTCGATATGGCCCATGCGCTCGCGCCGGACCTTCTGGAGCGTGACCTCCACGCCGCATTTCTCGCAGACGACGCCGCGATACTTCATGCGCTTGTACTTGCCGCACAGGCACTCGTAGTCCTTGATCGGACCGAAGATGCGCGCGCAGAACAGCCCGTCGCGCTCGGGCTTGAACGTGCGATAGTTGATGGTCTCGGGCTTCTTTATCTCGCCGAAGGACCAGCTGAGGATGCGCTCGGGGCTCGCCAGCGAGATCCGGATCTCGTCGAACGCGCGGACGGGGGCCACCGGGGCAAACGGGTTTGTGACTTCCTGGTTCATGTCTTTATCCTTGATCGGGTGTCAGGGGAGGGCGCAGCTCGCGCGCCCTCACTCCACTTCCGAGTCCAAGAGCTCGATGTTGAGGCCGAGCGAGCGGATCTCCTTGACGAGGACGTTGAACGATTCCGGAACCCCGGCCTCGAAATTGTCCTCGCCCTTGACGATCGACTCGTAGACCTTGGTGCGTCCCGCCACGTCGTCCGACTTCACCGTCAGCATTTCCTGCAAGGTGTAGGCAGCACCATAGGCTTCCAGCGCCCAGACCTCCATCTCGCCGAAACGCTGGCCGCCGAACTGCGCCTTGCCGCCCAGCGGCTGCTGGGTCACGAGGCTGTAGGGCCCGGTCGAGCGTGCGTGGATCTTGTCGTCCACCAGATGGTGCAGCTTCAGCAGGTACTTGACGCCCACCGTCACGGGCCGTGCAAACTTCTCGCCCGTGCGGCCGTCGAACACCACGGATTGCCCCGAGGTGTCGAAACCCGCCCGCTCCAGCGCGTTGTTCACGTCCGCTTCCTTGGCGCCGTCGAACACCGGCGTCGCGATCGGCACGCCATGCGTCACGTTGCCGGCGGCCTCGAGGAACGCATCCTGGTCCATCTCGGAGATCACATCGTTATAGAGGCTCTCTCCGTAGGCCACCTTCATCGCCTCCTTGACCGGCGTCATGTCCCCGGACCGGCGATACTCCTGCAAGCCGAGGTCGATCGATTTGCCCAAGCCCCGCGCCGCCCAGCCCATGTGCGTCTCGAGGATCTGGCCCACGTTCATCCGGCTCGGCACGCCGAGCGGGTTGAGCACCAGATCGACCGGCGTGCCGTCCGCGAGGAACGGCATGTCCTCCTCGGGCACCACCTTCGAGATCACGCCCTTGTTGCCGTGACGGCCGGCCATCTTGTCGCCCGGCTGAAGCTTGCGCTTCACCGCGATGAAGACCTTGACCATCTTCATCACGCCCGGCGGCAGATCGTCGCCGCGGCGCACTTTCTCCACCTTGTCCTCAAACCGGCGGTCGAGCGTCTTGCGCTGCAACTCGTACTGGCCGTGCAGCGCCTCCTGGCTCTGCGCGTCTGCGTCCTCGGACAGCGCGAGCTGCCACCACTGGCCGCGCGACAGCGTGCCGAGCAGCTCCTCGGTGATCTGCGATCCCGCGCGCACGCCCTTCGGGCCCTTGACCGCGGTCTTGCCGAGGATCAGCGCCTGCAGTCGCGCATAGATGTTGCGCTCCAGGATCGCCAGCTCGTCGTCGCGGTCCCGGCTCAGGCGCTCGACCTCCTCGCGTTCGATCTGGAGCGCGCGCTCGTCCTTGTCTACGCCGTGCCGGTTGAACACCCGGACCTCGACGATCGTGCCGTAATCCCCCGGCGGCAGCCGCAGCGAGGTGTCGCGCACGTCCGAGGCCTTTTCGCCGAAGATCGCGCGGAGCAGCTTCTCCTCCGGCGTCATCGGGCTCTCGCCCTTGGGGGTGATCTTGCCCACCAGGATGTCGCCCGGCCCAACCTCGGCCCCGATGTAGACGATGCCTGCCTCGTCGAGGTTGCGCAGGGCCTCCTCGCCGACGTTCGGGATGTCGCGGGTGATCTCCTCCGGCCCGAGCTTGGTGTCGCGCGCGGCCACCTCGAACTCCTCGATGTGGATCGACGTGAAAACGTCATCCTTCACGATGCGCTCGGAGATCAGGATCGAGTCCTCATAGTTGTAGCCGTTCCACGGCATGAACGCGACCAGCACGTTCTTGCCGAGCGCCAGCTCGCCCAGATCGGTGGACGGCCCGTCGGCGATGAACTCGCCCTTGGACACCACGTCGCCCACGTTCACCAGCGGACGCTGGTTGATGCAGGTGTTCTGGTTAGAGCGCTGGAACTTGCGCAGCCGGTAGATGTCGACGCCGGGATCGCCCGGCCCCACGTCCTCGGTCGCCCGGATCACGATGCGCATCGCATCGACCTGGTCCACCACGCCCGCCCGTTTCGCGGTATGCGCGGCACCGCTGTCGCGCGCCACGATCTCCTCGATCCCCGTGCCGACGAACGGCGCCTCGGCCCGCAGGAGCGGCACCGCCTGGCGCTGCATGTTCGAGCCCATCAGCGCGCGGTTCGCGTCGTCGTTCTCGAGGAACGGGATCAGCGAGGCCGCCACCGACACCAGCTGCTTCGGCGAGACGTCCATCAGGTCGATGTTCGCCGGCGGGTTGAGCATGAACTCGCCGCCCTTGCGGGTAGAGACGAGATCGGACGTCAGCCGCCCCTCGCCGTCGAGATCCGCGTTCGCCTGCGCCACGGTATAGCGCATCTCCTCGGTCGCCGACATGTACTGCACGTCGTCGGTCACCTGACCGTTCACCACGCGCCGGTAAGGCGTTTCGATGAAGCCGTACTTGTTGACCCGCGCAAACGACGCGAGGCTGTTGATCAGGCCGATGTTCGGCCCTTCCGGCGTCTCGATCGGGCACATCCGGCCATAATGCGTCGGGTGCACGTCGCGCACCTCGAAGCCCGCGCGCTCGCGCGTCAGACCGCCCGGCCCTAGGGCCGACAGGCGCCGCTTGTGGGTCACCTCCGACAGCGGATTGGTCTGGTCCATGAACTGCGACAGCTGGCTGGATCCGAAGAACTCGCGCACCGCCGCAGCCGCGGGCTTCGCGTTGATCAGGTCCTGCGGCATCACCGTGTCGATCTCGACCGATGACATGCGCTCGCGGATCGCGCGCTCCATGCGGAGCAGCCCGACGCGGTACTGGTTCTCCATCAGTTCGCCCACCGAACGCACGCGCCGGTTGCCCAGATGGTCGATATCATCGATCTCGCCGCGCCCGTCGCGCAGGTCCACCAGCGCCTTGACCACCGCGATGATGTCCTCCCGGCGCAGCGTGCGATGGGTGTCGGGCGCATCCAGATCGAGGCGCATGTTCATCTTGACCCGGCCGACGGCGGACAGGTCGTACCGCTCGCTGTCGAAGAACAGGCTGTCGAACATCACGCTTGCCGCCTCCACCGTCGGCGGCTCGCCGGGGCGCATTACGCGGTAGATGTCCATGAGCGCCTGGTCGCGGTTCATGTTCTTGTCGGCCGCCATGGTCGTGCGGATGTAGGCGCCGACGTTGATGTTATCGATGTCGAGCGTCGGGATCTCGGTCACGCCGTTGTCGAGCAGGACCTTGAGCGTGCCGCCGGTGACGTCGCCGGTCTTGCCGTCGATGTCCCAGGTCAGCTCGTCGCCCGCCTCGGCCCATATGGCTCCGGTCTGCTCATTGATGACGTCCTTCGCCGAGAACCGCCCGAAGATGGTCTCGAACGGCACAAGGATCTCGGCGGTGTCGCCCTTTTCTTGCCAGTCCTTGACGTTGCGCGGCGTGACCTTCTTGCCGGCCTCCGCGATCACCTCGCCGGTGGCGGCATCGACGATGTCATAGGTCGGCTTGGAGCCGCGCAGACGCTCGGGAAAGAACTTGGTCGCCCAACCCTTGCCCTCTTTGCGGTAGACCACGGTGTCGAAGAACGCGTCCGCGATCCCCTCCTGGTCGAGTCCCAGCGCATAAAGCAGCGTCGTCACCGGCAGCTTGCGGCGGCGGTCGATGCGCGCGAACACCAGATCCTTCGCGTCGAATTCGAAATCGAGCCAGGACCCGCGATAGGGAATGATGCGGCTGGTGAACAACAGCTTGCCCGACGAATGCGTCTTGCCCTTGTCGTGGTCGAAGAACACGCCGGGCGAGCGGTGCATCTGGCTCACGATCACCCGTTCGGTGCCGTTCACCACAAAGGTGCCGTTCGGCGTCATCAGGGGCATGTCGCCCATGTAGACGTCCTGTTCCTTGATGTCCTTCACGGACCGCGCGCCGGTTTCCTCGTCGACCTCGAACACGATCAGCCGAAGCGTCACCTTGAGCGGTGCCGCGTAGGTCATGTCGCGCTGCATGCACTCCTCGACGTCGTACTTCGGATGCTCCAGCTCGTACTTCACGAACTCGAGCGTTGCCGTCTCGTTGAAGTCCTTGATCGGAAACACCGACTGGAAGACGCCCTTGATGCCTTCGCCGTCCAGCGGCAGCTCTTCGTCCCCGGAGCGCAGGAACAGGTCATAGCTCGACTTCTGAACCTCGATGAGGTTCGGCATGTCCGCCACCTCGCGGATCTTGCCGTAGAATTTCCGAATGCGCTTGTGACCTGAATGCGTCTGAGCCATGCTCGTTCCTCTTTCTGCACGCGACGTCTCCGGTGGGCGGCGGACGCGTCGGCTTTGCTCGGCATCAGGTCCAATACTTGCGCGATTTCCCACATCGCGCACCCGGACCAACGTACCTGTGAAGACGCCCCGCCCTGGGGCTCCCTCAGAGACACGTTGAACTGGACCCGCTTTGCCTCAGGTCCAGTCCGTTCATTCGTTAACGCAACCTTAAGTTGCGATCAATCACTTCAGTTCCACTTCAGCACCGGCCGCGACCAGCTTTTCCTTGATCGCTTCGGCTTCGGTCTTGGAGACGCCTTCCTTGACGGCCTTGCCGCCGGCCTCCACGAGGTCCTTGGCTTCCTTCAGCCCGAGGCCCGTGATCGCGCGGACTTCCTTGATGACGTTGATCTTCTGGGCACCAGCGGCCTTGAGGATCACGTCGAACTCGGTCTGCTCCTCGGCAGCCTCCGCGGGACCCGCAGCGGGGCCTGCGGCCATCATCACGGCACCGCCGGCGGCCGGCTCGATGCCGTACTCGTCCTTGAGGATCTTCTTCAGTTCGGCCGCTTCCAGCAGGGTCAGCCCCACGATGTCTTCGGCCAGTTTCTTCAGGTCAGCCATTGTTCCGTTTCCAGTTCAGGTTCGAGTGTTTCACCCGGCGTCGCGCATCCGCACGCTCGGGCCACAGGGTTGCTTCGACTACGCCGCCTCGCGCTCCTCGAGCGTGGTGAGGATGCCCGCGATATCCGCGGCAGGCGCGCCAATGGCAGAGACCAGTTCGCCGCCCGGAGCCGCCAGACACGCCACGATCGAGCCGATCAGCTCTTCACGCGACGGCATTGCGGCCACGGCCTTGACTCCGGCCTCGTCCAGCGGTGTCGCTCCCATCGCGCCCCCGAGGACAACCAGCTTCTTGTTGTCCTTGGTGAAGGCCTCGACGGCTTTCGCCGCCGCGACCGGATCGATGGAATACGCGAGCACCGTCATGCCCTTCAGCAGGCTCCCCATGCGTTCGCCGGGGGTGCCCTGGAGGGCGATCTTGGCGAGCTTGTTCTTGGCGACACGGACCCCGCCTCCGGCCTGCTTCAGACGCAGGCGGAAATCCGTCATCTCGGCAACCGTGAGGCCTTCGTAATGCGCTACCACGACGACGCCAGAGTCCGTGAAGATCTGGCCGAGTTCCCCGACCACAGCTTCCTTTTGGGCTCTATCCACAGTGTTGCTCCAAATTTGGCGCTCGGGGTCGCCCCCTCCCGCCGGCTCGTTCTCGCCGGTTTCCCGGCGTCTCGGGTCCGTTTCCGGGTCCCGCCAAAACCGCCCGGGGTCACCCCCGCCCGATCCCGATCGTTCCCCATCTCGGGCAGGATTTAGCGGGCCAAAGGCCCAACCCACCGTCTCGGACAGTCGGGCGGATAACCGCCCGGAACATCCCCCCGGTGGCCCGAAGGGAATCTCGTCACTCGGCCACGGCCGAGGAAATGTCGACGCTCACGCCCGGTCCCATAGAGGACGACAGCGAGATCTTCTGCAAGTACGTGCCCTTAGCCCCGGCGGGTTTCGCCCGGTTCACCGCCTGCACGAACGCCTTGACGTTCTCGACCAGCTTGCCCTCGTCAAAGGACGCCTTGCCGATCCCGCCATGGATGATCCCGGCCTTCTCGACCTTGAACTGGACCTCGCCGCCCTTTGCGTTCTTCACCGCCTGGCCCACGTCCATCGTCACCGTGCCCACCTTGGGGTTCGGCATCAGGTTGCGCGGCCCGAGGATCTTGCCCAGACGCCCCACGATCGGCATCATGTCCGGCGTCGCGATGCAGCGGTCGAACTCGATCTTGCCGCCCTGGATCGTCTCCATCAGATCCTCGGCCCCCACGATGTCGGCCCCGGCGGCCTCGGCCTCCTCGGCCTTTGCTCCCCGCGCGAAAACCGCCACGCGCACGGTCTTGCCCGTGCCGTTGGGCAGGCTCACCACGCCGCGCACCATCTGGTCCGCATGCCGCGGATCGACCCCGAGGTTCAGCGCCACCTCGATGGTCTCGTCGAACTTCGCCGTCGCATTGGCCTTCACCAGTGCTATGGCCTCGGCCACCACCAGGTTCTCCTTGCCCTCGAAGGCCGCGCGGGTCGCCTTCAGGCGCTTTCCGATCTTCGCCATGACCTACCCCTTGACCTCGATGCCCATGGACCGCGCGGAGCCTGCGATGATCAGCATCGCGGCCTCCACGTCGTTCGCGTTCAGGTCCTTCATCTTTGCTTCCGCGATCTCGCGCAGCTGCGCCACGGTCACGCTGCCCGCGTTCACCTTGCCCGGCGTCTTGGACGCGGACTTCAGACCGGCGGCCTTCTTGATGTAATACGTCGCCGGCGGCGTCTTCAGTTCCATCGTGAAGGACTTGTCGGTGTAGTAGGTGATGATGACGGGCGTCGGCGTGCCGATCTCCATTTCCTGCGTGCGCGCGTTGAACGCCTTGCAGAATTCCATGATGTTGATGCCGCGCTGACCCAGCGCGGGACCGATGGGCGGGGAGGGGTTGGCCTTCCCGGCATTGACCTGAAGCTTCAGCTTCCCGGCGACTTTCTTGGCCACGTTGGCCTCCTTTGCTTGTCCTGCCGCCGGATCGCGACCCGGCGGCCCTTATGGCGTGGTGCGGACGGTCCGGCGCGCCGGACCCC
>JBBQYB010000084.1:0-14163 GCA_038209095.1 Rhodobacterales bacterium | reverse complement strand
CGACTTTCTCGCCGGCAAGCTGAAGCCCGGCGCGGAGCCTTCGGCCTAGCGTCCCGGCCAGCCGAACCCCGCTCCCGGCCGAGACGCCGCCACGCGCATCTCCGTCAGCGGGATGTCGCGTCGGTGTCTCGCAAATGTTTTTTCAAGAACGCTAGAACGCCGCTTCGCCCGCTGTGCGGACCTTGCGAAACCTAGCTCAAAGTCCGCCAAGGTCCGCTTCGAAAAACCATTTAACAAACGGTCCTTTTTGAGAAGGTCTCAAAGGACCGCTTTGACGCATGACCATAGCTAAAAAGTGGCTAAGGCTTTTTCTGAACAAGGATCGAAAGCAGCAAAGCAATCACGTTCTCATAAGCGTTGATTTCAGCTCCCGCATCACATGCTAGTGCGGCCCGATCAAACATCGCCGAGACCAAATCCGCGCAGATATCAATTTCGATATTCGAGGCATTCTTGCCAAGTGCATCCTTGATCCCAAGACGCAATTCCTGACCGCCGGTTGCCATATCTATCCGGCGCATCTCTTCTAGGCCAAGAACCGCTGGACCCTCTAGCAGCAACAACCGCACACGCCCCGGTTTTCGCATCGCTTCAAAGTAGGCATTTGCTCCTTGAATTAGGGCGTCTACCGGAGTTTCAGCGTAGGCCGAGTTTACTTCTATCTCTTGAGCGATTTGTGCGGCCTCTGCCTCGACTACCGCCTGAAACACGGCCTGTTTATCTTTGAAATGATGATAGAGCGCGCCCCGTGTCACCCCTGCTTGTTCGACGACTTCAGGGGTTCCTGTGGCTGCATACCCTTTCACTGTGAAAAGGCATCGCGCCGCCTCAATCAACGCACTGCAAGTTTCCTGACTACGGTTAGAATTTGAACGTCTCTCTTGCATACATACAGCCTGCATGTTAATTCATCACTTACATACACAGTGTATGTTTAAGCAGAGGAACGCAAGCGATGAAAATGACCTAATACTATCCTGTTCTCATGGTAGAGGACGTTGCCGAGATCAGCGCATTCTATCAAACCCACTTTGGTTTTCGGTCACTTTTCGACAGCGATTGGTATGTGCATCTGCAATCGAGTGATGATGAAAACGTCAATCTGGCGATCCTGCAAGGGGACCATAAGACGATTCCAGAAGTGGCGCGTGGCCGTGCATCAGGCGTGCTGCTGAATTTTGAGGTTGAGGACGTGGATGCAATTTATGAGACACTCAAAGCCACGAATTTACCGATGTTGCTTGAGCTTCGGGACGAACCTTTTGGTCAAAGGCATTTCATTACACGCGACCCCAGCGGCGTTCTGATCGACGTGATCAAGCCCATTCCCCCGAGCGAAGAATTCCTTGCTCAATTTGCAGATGAAGCATTGCCTAAGTGAGCTTACTTCTTGGGCTGATAATTGATATTGGCCCAAGATAGACCCCTCCAAAAACGCTCGTTTTTGGCATACTTTCAAAACATCCCGTTTGGTACTGCCAAAAACATAGTTCAAAACATAAAAAGTTGTTGAAGCGTTTTGGCTCGTTCGTGAAAGCAGACATCTGTGCATCATTCAGCATCGGTTGATATGGGCTCGAATCCGCCGTTTGCCGCCGCCCAGTGCGCCCCACCAAGACGCGCCGCAGTCGCCACTATCCGAAAATTACATTATTTTCAAGTACTTGAACCCCGTCACATCGTGTGACGCTCTCCGGCAGGGCCGTCAGGCGCGGTTCATGCGGTTCTCGATGAGATCCTCCACCACGGTCGGATCGGCCAGCGTCGAGGTGTCCCCCAGGGTCGAATGATCGTTTTCCGCGATCTTGCGCAGGATGCGGCGCATGATCTTGCCCGAGCGGGTCTTGGGCAGGCCAGGCGCCCACTGGATGAGATCGGGCGAGGCGATCGGGCCGATCTCCTTGCGGACCCAGGCGACCAGTTCCTTGCGAAGCTCGTCGGTATAGGGCTCGCCCTGGTTCAGCGTGACATAGGCATAGATCCCCTGCCCCTTGATGGGATGCGGAAACCCCACGACCGCCGCCTCCGACACCTTGGCATGCGCGACCAGGGCGCTCTCGACCTCCGCCGTGCCCATGCGGTGCCCCGAGACGTTGATGACGTCGTCGACCCGGCCGGTGATCCAGTAGTACCCGTCCGCGTCCCGCCGGCAGCCGTCGCCCGAAAAATAGTAGCCCTTGTACTGGCTGAAATAGGTTTCGACGAACCGGTCGTGATCGCCATAGATCGTGCGCATCTGTCCCGGCCAGCTATCGGCGAGGGCCAGCACCCCCTCGCAGGCCGTCTCCGCGATCTCGACCCCCGTGGTCGGCTCCAGCACGACCGGCTGCACCCCGAAGAACGGTTTCGTCGCGGACCCGGGCTTCGTGGGGATGGCTCCGGGCAAGGGCGTGATCAGGATGCCGCCGGTCTCGGTCTGCCACCAGGTGTCGACGATGGGGCAGACCCCCTTGCCCACGTATTCGTTGTACCAGTTCCAGGCCTCGGGGTTGATCGGCTCGCCAACGGTGCCGAGAATGCGCAGGCTCGAGAGGTCATGCTTCTCGACCCAGTCCTTGCCCTGCCCCATCAGCGCCCGGATGGCGGTGGGGGCGGTATAGAAGATGTTGACCTTGTGCTTGGCGCAGACCTGCCAGAACCGCCCGGCGTCGGGATAGGTCGGCACGCCCTCGAACATCACCGTGGTGGCCCCGTTCGCGAGCGGGCCGTAGACGATATAGCTGTGCCCGGTGACCCAGCCCACATCTGCCGTGCACCAGTAGATGTCGCCGGGATGATAATCGAAGACGTATTCATGGGTCATGGCCGCATAGACGAGGTATCCCCCGGTCGTGTGCACCACGCCCTTCGGCGCGCCCGTGGAGCCGGAGGTATAGAGGATGAACAGGGGATCCTCCGCCTTCATCTCCACCGGCTCGCAATGCGGGCTGACCCGCTCCATCTCCTCATGGAGCCAGATGTCGCGATCCGGATTCCAGGCGACATCGCCGCCCGTGCGGCGCACCACGAGTTGCCGCACGTCCGGAAGACCGGCCAGCGCCTTGTCCGAGTTGGCCTTGAGCGGCGTGTGCCGCCCGCCGCGCGGAGCCTCGTCCGCCGTGATGACCAGCTTGGCCCCCGATCCCTCGACCCGCGCGCGCAGGGCCTCCGCGGAGAAGCCGGCAAAGACGATGGAATGGATCGCCCCGATCCGCGCGCAGGCGAGCATCGCATAGGCGGCCTGCGGGATCATGGGAAGATAGAGTACGACCCGATCGCCCTTGCGAACGCCAAGGGAATGCAGGACGTTTCCGAACTTCGAGACCTGTTCGTACAACTCCCGATAGCTTATGTGCTGGGAGACGCCCGGATCGTCGCTTTCCCAGATGATGGCCGTCTGTTCGGCGCGGTCGCGCAGGTGCCGGTCGATACAGTTGGCCGAGATGTTCAGCGTGCCGTCCTCGAACCACTTGATCGAGACGTTGTGGTAGTCGAAGGAGGTGTTCTTGACCTTGGTGTAGGGCTTGATCCAGTCGAGCCGCTTGCCGTGCTCGCCCCAGAACTTGTGCGGGTCGGTCACGGACTCTTCATAAAGAGCCGCATATCGGTCGGCGTCCGCATGGGCCCTGGCCACGGTTTCCGGCGCGGGCGCGTATAATTTCTCGGTCATTCGCGATTCACTCCCCTGGTGGTTCGTTGCGCCCGACTGCAACGGGCGTCGACCGGGGGAGTGTTAGCCTCTGTTCGGGCGCTTGCAAACCATCTCACGCATGCGAACGTATTCTCCGGTCGCGCCGCAAGGGTCTCCGGAGCCGCTCCTCTCAGACATCGACTTCGATCGCGAGGCCGCGGGCGCGGGCGATCTCCACGATCCGGGCGGAGACGGCCAGGTCCTGGAGACCGACGCCGGTGCCGTCGAAGAGGGTGATCTGGTCCGCATTCGACCGGCCGGGATGGGTCTTGTTGATGACCGCACCGATGGGGGTGATGTCGGCCTCGGTGATCAGACCGGACGCGACGGCGTGCTGGGCTTCGCCGATGCTGACCGATTGGGCGGCCTCGTCGCAGAAGACGGTCGCGGCGGCGAGGAGGCTCGCCTCGACCTCCTGCTTGCCCTTGGTGTCGGTGCCCATGCAGGCAACGTGGGTGCCGGGCTTGACATGGGCCAGCAGGAGGGTAGGGGCGAAGCTGGAGGTGATGGTGATGATGACGTCTGCCTGGGCCCCGAGATCGTCGAGGGAGACGGCCTCGAAGGGGAGGCCGATCTCGGCCGCGACCTTGCCGAGGTTGGGCAGCATCTCGGGGTGGAGGTTCCAGGCCACGACTTTCTCGAAGGTGCGCTGCTTCGCGGCGGCGCGGAGCTGGAAGCCGGCCTGGTGGCCGGCGCCGACCATGCCGAGGACCTTTGCGTCGGAGCGGGCCAGATGGGCGATGGAGACGGCGCTTGCGGCGGCGGTGCGGGCGGCGGTGAGGTAGTTGCCGCCGACCATGGCCGTGACGCGGCCGGTGTCGGGATCGAAGAGGAAGACGGTGGACTGGTGGTTGATGATCCCCGTGCCCTTTTCGAGGTTGTGGGGCCAGTAGCCGCCCGCCTTGAGACCGAGGGTCATGCCGGCGCGGTCGAACCCGCCCTTGAAGCCGTAGAGCGCGTCCTCGTGGCCGATGGCTTCGCGGATCACAGGGAAATTATAGGCATCGTCGCGGGCCATGGCGGCGAAGACCGCCTCGACGGCCGTGAAGGCGTCCTCCATGGAGATCAGCTGCGGGCAGACGGCTTCGGGGACGATGAACATGGGGACGGTCCTTTGGAAACAGGCGCGGACAGAGACTTTGTCCACGCGTGGACAAAGTCTCAAGTCTTTGATATTCAAGGGAAACACTTCCGAAATTAACGGAAACGCAGCAGGTGTTAATGCAAGGGCCTAGTAGCCCATGCCGCGTGCGGTCACCGGCCAGACGACCTCGACCTTGCCGTTCCGCACGCCGACATACCAGTCGTGCACGTTGCAGGTCGGATCGCAGTGTCCGGGCACGAGGCGCAGCTTGTCGTTGACCTTGAGCACGCCCTGAAGGTCCTCGATCACGCCGTGTTCGTCCGAGCACTTGATGTATTTCACATCTGTGCGCCCGAAGACCACCGGCAGGCCGCTGTCGACGGACTGGGATTTGAGGCCCGCGTCGCAGATCGCCTTGTCGGCCTTGGTGTGGCTCATGACTGAGGTGTAGAGGAACAGCGCGTTCTCGAACTCGGACTGGTCGATGCGCTGGCCGTCCTTGTCGAGGATGCGGCCGTAATCCGCGTCCATGAAGGCGTAGGAGCCGCACTGAAGCTCGTTGTATACGCCCGAGTTTCCCTCGAAATAGTAGCTGCCGGTGCCGCCGCCGCCGACGATGGCGCATTCCAGCCCTTCGGCCTTGAGCGTGTCCACGGCGTCCTTGACCATCGCCACGGCGATGTCGATCTTGGCCTTGCGGTCCTCGTACTTGTCCATGTGCTGCATTGCGCCCTGATAGGCCTGGATGCCGGAGAACTTGAGGCCCGGCGCCGCGTCGATGGCCTTCGCGATCTCGACGACGGCGGGCGTGTTGTTCACGCCGCAACGGCCCGCGCCGCAGTCGATCTCGACCAGACACTCGATGGTCGTGCCGTGCTTGGTCGCCGCCGCCGACAGGTCGGCCACGTTCGTGATGTCGTCCACGCAGCAGATCGTGCGCGCGCCGAGTTTCGGCATCCGGGCCAGACGGTCGATCTTGGCGGGGTCGCGCACCTGATTGGACACCAGCACGTCCTTGACGCCGGCGCGCGCAAAGGCCTCGGCCTCGGAGACCTTCTGGCAGCAGACGCCCACGGCCTTGCCGTGCTCGATCTGGTAATGCGCGACGTCAGCGGATTTGTGCATCTTGCCGTGCACGCGGTGGCGCACGCCCATCTTCTCGCAATGCGCGCGCATCTTGGCCACGTTGCGCTCGAAGGCGTCGAGATCGATCAGGAGGCAGGGGGTCTGCACGTCCTTCTCGTCCATGCCCACGGAGGCCGGGATGTCGTAGCCCACTTCGTAATCGGCGAATTTCTCGTGCTTGGTCATGCGGATCTCCCTGTTCAGCTTTTGAACCAGGGGAGCGTGTCGAGATCGACATTGCCCCCGGTGATGATGACGCCCACCCGCTTGCCGCGGAACACGTCCTTGTTCTTGAGGATCGTCGCGAGCGGTACGGCGCAGGACGGCTCGATGACGATCTTCATGCGCTTCCACGTCTCCTTCATCGCCTCGATGATTTCCGCTTCGGAAGCGGTCAGGATGTCGGTGACATGGTTGCGCACGAAATGCCAGGTGAGGTCCTTGAGGGGCACCTTCAAGCCGTCCGCCACGGTGTTCGGCGCGTCGTCGGCGATAATATGGCCCGCCTTGAAGCTGCGGTAGGCATCGTCGGCCTGTTCGGGCTCCGCCGCGTAGATCTCTACATGCGGTGCGATGGTGGACATCGTGAGGCAGGTACCCGAGATCATGCCGCCGCCGCCGATGGGGGCGATCACGGCCTGCAATCCCTCGACCTGTTCGTTGAATTCCCGCGAACAGGTGGCCTGGCCCGCGATCACGCGCGGGTCGTTGTAGGGGTGGACGAAATCGGCGCCGGTCCGGGCCTCGACCTCGGCGAAGACCGCCTCGCGGCTGGTCGTCGAGGGCTCGCATTCGGTGATGAGGCCGCCGTAGCCGCGGACCGCGTCCTTCTTGGCCTGGGGGGCGGTGCGGGGCATTACGACGTGGCAGGGAATGCCGCGCCGGCCCGCCGCATAGCTGAGCGAGAGCGCGTGATTGCCCGAGGAATGGGTCGCGACGCCCTTCTCCAGCATGTCGTCGGAGAGGCCGAAGACGGCGTTGGAGGCCCCGCGCACCTTGAAGGCTCCGGCCTTCTGAAAGTTCTCGCATTTGAAGAACAGGTCCGCCCCGACGAGCTCGTTGAAATAGGTCGAGGTCAGGATCGGCGTGCGGTGGATGTAGGGTTCAATGCGGGCATGGGCTGCCTCCACATCCGCGTAGGTCGGGATGTGGAGGGTCTCGGAATGGGCCATGTCGTCCATCGGCACTCCCTCAGGCGACCTTGGAGAGCGCGAGGCTCTCGGTGTTGCGATAGTACTCCTGTGCGGCGGCGACGCCAGAGCCGAGGCGCACCTGGAGCCCGAGATCGGCCATGGCCATCTCGGCGCAGGCGAGGCCCGAGAGCGCCATCACGTCCGTGAGGCTGCCGAGATGGCCGATGCGGAAGACCTTGCCCGCGACCTCGCCGAGGCCCACCCCGAAGGCCGTGCCGTATTTCTCGGCGGCATGGGTCACGATGCGCGTGCCGTCGAAACCCTCGGGCACGACCACCGCCGAGACGGTGTCGGAATAGAGGTCCGGGGAGACGGCGCAAAGCTTGAGGCCCCAGCCCGCGACGCCGCGCCGGATGCCTTCGGCGATGCGGTGGTGGCGGGCGAAGACGTTCTCGAGGCCTTCCTCGCGCAGCATGTCGAGCGAGGCCGCGAGCCCGAAGAGCAGGTTGACGGGGGGCGTGTAGGGATAGCCGCCCTTGGGGTTCGAATTGAGCATGTCGCGGAAGTCGAGAAAGCAGCGCGCGCAGCGGGCGGTCTCCATCGCGCGGACGGCCTTGGGGCTGACGCCTAAGATGGCGAGGCCGGCGGGGAGCATGAAGCCCTTCTGGCTGCCGGTGACGGCGATGTCGACCTTCCAGTCGTCCATGCGGAAGTCCATCGAGGCGATGGAGGAGACGCCGTCGACGAAGAGGAGCGCTGGGTGGCCCGCCGCATCCATGGCGCGCCGGATGGCGGCGACGTCCGAGACGACGCCGGTCGCGGTCTCGTTGTGGGTGACGAGGACGGCCTTGATCGTGTGGTCCTTGTCGGCGCGCAGGGCGGCCTCGAAGGCCGCGGCCGGTGCGCCGGTGCCCCAGGGGGCGGTCAGCATTTCGACATCAAGGCCGTGGCGCTGGCACATGTCGATCCAGCGTGCGGAGAACATGCCGTGGCGGCAGGCGAGAACCCGGTCGCCGGGGGAAAGCGTGTTGGTGATGGCCGCTTCCCAGCCGGCGGTGCCGGTGGCGGGAAAGAAGATCACCTCGGCGTCGCGGGATTTCAGGACCTCGCGCACGCCTGCGAACAGCGGCTTGAACATGGTGCCGAAGCTCGGGGAGCGGTGGTCGATGGTGGGCACGTTCACCGCATGGCGCAGGCGTTCAGGAATGTTCGTCGGTCCCGGGACGAAGACCGGGTTCTGGCTGGACATGGGCGCTTCCTCCGTTTTGTTGCGTCGGTCTAACACCTGCAGGCCGCAGGTGCAATTTTTTTGAAATAGTTTTTCAGTTCGTTCGCGCCTGCGGTAGGATGTTGATTTGCATGGGAGAATGTTTTTTCATCAGGGAGGGGCGTTTTTTAGTTCTGGATTTGGTCGCGGGCGCGGGTCATATCGCGACCATGGACGTACCCCTGAAACGCTCGCGCGGACGGCCGCGTGCCGCGGCTGCCGACGCCGAGGCCACGACGATCCAGTCGCTGGACCGCGCGCTGGTGATCCTCCGGACGCTGGCCTCCGGGGCGGGCATGTCGCTGACCGAGCTGTCGGAGGCGGCAGGCCAAGCGCCGGCGACGGTCTACCGGGTGCTGACAACGTTCGCGGCGCACGGCGTGGTCGAGTTCCAGCCGGCGCGCCAGTTGTGGAACATCGGGCCGGAGGCCTTTCGCATCGGCAGTGCGTTCCTGATGCGCACGAACCTCGTGGAACAGTCGCGCGGGGTGATGCGGGATCTGATGGCCGCGACCGGCGAGACGGCGAACCTTGCGATCGCGGACGGGGCGGAGGTGGTGTTCCTGAGCCAGGTGGAGACGCATGAGCCGATCCGGGCGTTCTTTCGGCCGGGCACGCGCGGACCGATCCATGCGAGCGGGATCGGCAAGGCCCTGCTCGCGTACCTGCCGCCCGATCAGGTGGAGAGGCTGATCCGCAGCGGCCTTTCGGGGTACACGGAGCGCACGATCCTGACGCGCGGGCCGCTGCTGGAGGCGCTGGCGGTCATCCGCGCACAGGGCTGGGCGATGGATGACGAGGAGCGCACGAAGGGCATGCGGTGCATCGCGGCACCCATCTTCAACGAGTTCGGCGAGGCGATCGCGGGGGTCTCCATCTCGGGGCCGACCGTCAGGGTGGCGCTGGAGCGCGGTCCTGCGATCGGTGCGCTGGTGCGCGGTGCGGCGGACCGCATCACGCGGGCCATTGGCGGGAAGCCGGTGGCGGAGACTTCATGAGGCTGCCCTTTTCTACAGCCCTCAGCGCCCGCGACGCCACGGAACGCTGCCCTCGATGACGAGGCGACCGGCAAAGACCTACGAAACCCCGTAGATTGCGACAAATACGGTCGCGGAGAGCGGCATGCGGAGGAGCAGACAGGTGGGCCAGCAGCCAGCAGGCCGAGAGTGGTCGCGGGGTCTCGTCCCGCCCGAAATGCTGCATGTATTCCGCGTGCCCTTCGCACCAGCGCAGGCGCACGCGCACACAAGTTGCGGACGCCCTCGGGCAGCGGCCAGTCGTAAGTGGCGGAGCAACGGATGCGCTCCGTCGGCGCGAATCGGGCCTTCACGAAGGTATCGTCTGAGTGGATCGGCGGAAATCGTGCCCGACGCGCCCGCCCCAATCCGTTCACCGCATAAAGCCCGATGCCATAGACCTCCATTGAGACGGACGGCAATCGCGACCAGAAACGGCCGTAGCAGCGGCTGAACCACGACCTAGGATCGGGGATACGCAACGTGCCGGTCGCATAGCGCGGCGCGTCCGCTTTGAGCGCCTCGACGATCTGGGCCAGCAGGCCCTGCGAGCAGACCACGTCGGCATCGAGATAGATCCGGTTCAGACTGGAGGCAATCGCGTCGCCTGCGTTGAGCGCCTTGGATTTGCCGGGCTCCTCGAGATCAAGGACGATCAGCTCGAAACCCGACCGCAGCGCCCGGTCCACAAGGCAGTTGGCGATAGCGGCCGAGTCGTCGGAACAGCCGTTGCAGACGACGACGATTTCGACGCGCGCGGGAAGGACGGAAGAAATTCCAGAAAATGATGCCGCGAGGCAGGCCTGCAATACGTCCGCGTCGTCATGGCAAGGAATGATGACCGGGGCTTCAACTGGTTCAAGGGCCAAGGCTGAGATTGGATTTCCGATGCAGGACCCCGGTGTGACGCAAGGAGACGGAAACCCGACGGATGCAGTCTTGTAAATGGCTTTGAGGCCGTCTCCCCGGACCTATCCTGAGACAGATCCGGGAGCACGGCCGGTGCAGGTCTCAGGTTTCCAGATCGACGTAGTTCTTCTGGAGGAACCGCGGGGTGCAGAGGCAGTCGAAGACCAGCGTGTCCCGACCGGTGTTTGTGATGCGTTGCGCCGCCCCCGCCGGGATGACGACACGGTCGCCGGGGCGCACGGCGGCTTTGGTGCCGTTCACCTCGACGACGCCTTCGCCGGCCAGGAGGATGTAGCATTCGACCGTGTCTGTCAAAGCATGGAGACGGGTCGTGACGCCCGCCGCGACCTCGGCGCGGGCCAGCGAGACCTGCGGGCAAGCGGGATCGTTGAGGATCTCGGTGATGCGGCAACGCTCGGGTGTGTCGAACGGCGCGGGCGGGTTGCCGGGCAGGAGCCAGTCGGGCATCGGCGTCTCCGGTCGGGGACTTCGACGCCGGATTGACAGGCTCGCGCGCCGCGTGCAAGCGGGATGCGGACCCCGAGGCCCCCGAGCGATGACAGCCGACCTGATCCTGACCGACGCTCTGATCCTGACGTCCGATGCCGCGGGCCGGGTGATCCGCGACGGGGCGGTCGCGGTGACGGACGGACGGATCGCGCGGATCGGGCCTGCGGCGGAGATCGGACGCGATGCCCGCGAGGTCGTGGACGCAGGCGGCCGGCTTTTGATGCCGGGGCTCATCAACACGCATTGTCACGCCGGATGCAGCCTGTTTCGCGGGTTGGTGGAGGGACTTTCGCTGGAGCCGTGGCTGGAGCAGGTCTGGCGGGCGGAGGGCGCGATCCTGACCAAGGAGACCTGCCGGCTCGGGGCGCGCCTCGGGCTCGGGGAGTTGCTGCTCTCGGGGGTGACGACCGTGATGGACATGTACTGGCACCCCCGCCAGACCGTCGCCGCGGCGCGCGATCTCGGCATGCGGGTCTCGACGGGGGCGATCTTCGTGGACGGCCCCGGGATCGACGGGGCCGATGCCGCGACGCGCCTGCGGGAGGCGGCGGCGTTCTTCGAGGAATTTGGCGCGGCCGAGGACGTGCTAGTGGGCGCGTTCCCGCATGCGGCCTATACGGCGGGACCCGAGACCTTGCGCGCGAGCCATGCGCTCGCCCGGCAGGCGGGCGGGGTCTGGTCGACCCATGCCGCGGAGACCCAGGCCGAGCAGAGGCTCGTCGCGGAGCGTCACGGGAGGTCGGTCGTGCGGCATCTGGACCATCTCGGTCTTCTGGATGCGCAGACGGTGCTGGCGCATTGCGTCTGGCTCGACGATGCGGAGATCGAGATCCTTGCACGCAGTGGGGCCACGGTCTCGCACAACCCTGTCTCGAACCTCAAGCTCGCGAGCGGGATCGCCCGCGTGCCCGACATGCTGGATGCGGGCGTGCGGGTGACGCTGGGCACGGACGGGGCGATCTCGGGCAACGATCTTGATCTGTGGATGGCGCTGCGGCTTGCCGCGACCTTGCACCGGGCGGTGAGCCTGCGCGCGGATGCCGTGACGGCGGCGCAGGCTTTGCGCATGGTGACGCTCGATGCCGCCGCGGCCCTTGGTGCGGGCGACCGGATCGGCTCGATCGAGCCGGGCAAGTTCGCGGACATGATCCTGATCGATCTCGACCGGCCCCATGCCGTGCCGCTGTTCGATCCCCTGACCCATGTGGTGTTTTCGTGCGGGAGATCGGACGTGCGGGACGTGTTCGTCGGCGGCCGCCGGGTCGTCAGGGACCGGCGGCTGACAGGGATCGACATGTCCCAGACCCTCGGCGAAGTTGCGGCCCTTGCCCCCCGGATCGCGGCATCGGTCGCATGATCTTGTCGCAGCGCATCGCTGCGGCTCATGCCGCGATCACGGCGCGGGTGCCCGCTCCCATCGAGATCGGCATGATCCTCGGGTCGGGCCTCGGCGGGCTCGCGGCGGCGGTGACGGACCGAGCGGTCATCCCTTACGGCGAAATTGCGGGTCTGCCGGTCTCCACCGCGCCGGGCCATGCCGGACGGCTGGTCATGGGCACGCTCCGGGGGCGGCGCGTGGGGCTGATGGAGGGGCGGTTGCACCTCTATGAGGGGTGGAGCGCGCAGGATGTGGCGATGCCGGTCTATCTGCTCAAGGCGCTCGGGGCGCTGCGGCTGGTGGTGACCAACGCCGCAGGCGCGCTCAACCCGGACTATGCCCCGGGCGAGGTGATGCTGATCGAGGATCACCTCAACTTCACCGGGTTCAATCCGCTGACCGGTCCCAACGACGAGACCCTCGGGCTGCGGTTTCCCGACATGAGCCGCGCCTATGACCGGGATCTGGCCGCGCGGCTGCTGGCGGCGGCGGAGGGGCTTCGGCTCGGGGTGCGGCGCGGTGTCTATGCGGGCATCGCCGGCCCGTCGCTCGAGACTTCCGCGGAGCGTCGCTGGCTGCGGGCGACGGGGGCGGATGCGGTGGGCATGTCCACGGTGCTCGAGGTGATCGCGGCCCGCCATGCGGGCCTTGCGGTGCTGGGCCTGTCCGCGATCACGAATTCGGCCACCGGCGGTCCCGACCAGAAGCCCGACACCCTCGAGGAGGTGCTCGAGAACGCAGCCCGTGCCGGTGCCACGATGGAGCGGCTGTTCGCGCGCCTGTTGCCCGGTCTGTAATGCAGGGCAAGGTCCGCAGCGTGGCGCTCGTGGCCGCGGCCCAGGTTCTTATCATGAGCCTGTGGTTCGTGTCCGCGGCGATCCTGCCGGAGATGACGGCGGAGGCGGGGCTCGGGCCGGGACGGGCGGCGGCGCTGTCCTCGGCGGTGCAGATCGGCTTCGTGATCGGGGCCCTCGGCCTCGCGGCCCTCGGCACGGCGGACCGGTACGATCCGCGCCGGGTGCTCGCGATCTCCGCGCTGATTGCGGCGCTGGCCAATCTGGCGCTCCTGGCGGTGCCGGTAGGCGGAGCGGCGCAGATCTCTCTCAGGGGCCTGACGGGCGCGGCGCTGGCGGGGGTCTATCCGGTGGGGATGAAGATCGTCGTGGGCTGGGGTGCGCGGGACCGCGGCCTTCTGGTGGGGCTGGTGGTGGGCGCGCTGACGCTCGGCTCGGCGGCTCCGCATCTGATGGCGCTCACCGGCGGGGCCGAGTGGCGGGTGACGGTGGTCGCGGCCTCCGGGCTCGCGGGGCTCGGGGCGCTCCTCGTGCTGGGCTCGGCGCTCGGGCCGGGCCATGTGCGGGCGGCGAGTTTCGATCCCGGCGCGTTGCGGCTGGCCTGGACGAACCGGCGGATCCGCTATGCGTATCTAGGGTATTTCGGGCATATGTGGGAGCTTTATGCGTTCTGGGCCTGGATCGCCGCGGCGGCGACGATAGCGCTGGGGTCTGGCGTGTCCGCGCGCTGGCTTGCGTTCGCGGCCATCGCCCTCGGGGGGCTTGCCTGCGTGCCGGCGGGACTGCTCGCCGACCGCATCGGCAAGGCGCGGGTGGCGCAGGGGGCCATGGCGCTGAGTGCCGTGGCGGGGCTCGGGACGGCGGCGGCGTTCCAGGGCCCCGGCTGGCTGTTCGTCGTGCTGGTCGTGCTCTGGGGGATCGCGGTGATCCCCGACAGCGCGCAGTTCTCGGCGCTGGTCGCCGATGCGGCCCCGCCCGAGCGCGCGGGCAGCCTGATGTCGCTCCAGACGGCATTCGGGTTCCTGCTGACGTTCTTCACGGTTCAGGCCGTGCCCGGGCTCGCGGCGGGCATCGGCTGGCCGCTGACGCTCGGGCTTATGGCGATCGGGCCGATTGCAGGGGTCTGGGCCATGGCGCGGCTGATCCGGCTGGGGTGAGGCGGGTTCAGGCGGACGCTGCGGCGACGTGGACGGCCGCGGCCTCGCTCGCGGCGGCGCAGGCGGCCGCCAGGTGCTCGCCGCGGGCGAGACGTGCGGCGAGCGTGCCGGTGAAGGCGT
>JBBQYB010000083.1:0-14394 GCA_038209095.1 Rhodobacterales bacterium | reverse complement strand
CGGCGCGCCCCAGCCGGTGATGCTGCTGGCGGCCCCCGTCCTCAGGGTGGTGCCGGTGACCGTGCATGTGGCGCTCGCCGAGGTGTCCCGGCTGCTGACGCCCGATCTGCTGGAGGCGGTGCTGCGGGTGACGCGCGCGGGCCTCGCCCGGGATTTCGGGCTCATGGATGCGCGGATCGCCGTGGCGGGCCTGAACCCGCACGCCGGCGAGGGCGGCTCCATGGGCCGCGAGGAGATCGAGGTGATCGCGCCGGTGCTCGACCGGTTGCGCGCCGAGGGGTTCCGCCTGACCGGGCCGCTCAGCGCCGACACGATGTTCCACCCGGCGGCGCGCGCGCAGTACGACGTTGCGGTCTGCATGTACCACGATCAGGCCCTGATCCCCATCAAGACGCTGGATTTCGCGGGCGGGGTCAACGTGACCCTCGGCCTCGACTTCGTGCGCACCTCGCCCGATCACGGCACGGCCTACGACATCGCCCCGATGCTGCGCGCCGATCCCGCGAGCCTGATCGCGGCGCTGCGTCTGGCCGCACGCATGGCCGCGGGCCGCGCGTGATCGACGCTCTGCCGCCTTTGCGCGAGGTGATCGCCGCCCACGGGCTCAGCACGAAGAAGGCGCTGGGCCAGAATTTCCTGCTCGATCTAAATCTCACGTCCCGGATCGCGCGCCGGGCAGGCGATCTTTCGGCCTGCGACGTGCTGGAAATCGGGCCCGGACCCGGCGGCCTGACCCGTGCGCTGCTCGCCTCCGGAGCGCGCCGCGTGGTGGCGATCGAGCGCGACGCGCGCTGCCTGCCCGCGCTGGCCGAGATCGCTGCGGCCTATCCTGACAGGCTGGTGGTGCTGGAGGGCGACGCGCTGCGCATCGATCCGGCCGCGCATCTGACGCCGCCGGTCCGGATCGTGGCGAACCTGCCCTACAATGTCGGCACGGAACTGCTGGTGCGCTGGCTCACGCCGCCCGCCTGGCCGCCGGTCTGGTCGAGCCTCACGCTGATGTTCCAGCGCGAGGTGGCCCAGCGCATCGTGGCCCCGCCCGGCTCCAAGGCCTACGGCCGGCTGTCGCTGTTGTCGCAGTGGCGCACAGCACCCCGCATCGCCTTCGAGGTGCCGCCCCAGGCGTTCTGGCCCGCGCCGAAGGTCACCAGCGCCGTGGTGCAGTTCGAGCGGCTGGACGCTCCGCGCTTTGACGCGGATCCCGACGTGCTGGCGCGGATCACGGCCCTCGCCTTCGGCCAGCGGCGCAAGATGCTGCGCGCGAGCCTCAGGGGGCTCGGCGGCGACGTGGAGGCGTTGCTGCGGGAGGCAGGCCTGCCCCCCACCGAACGCGCGGAGCAGATCCCGCTCGAGGCGTTCTGCCGCCTCGCGCGGCTGGTGGCTGCCCGCAGCGACTGACGCTCACCGACTGACGCTCACCCACTGACGCTTACCGACTGCCGTTCACTCGGAGGTCGTCGTCGCGGGTGCCTCGGGCTCCGGGGCGGCCTTGCGCCGCGGACGGCCGCGCTTGGGCTTCGGCGGGGCCTCGTCGGCCGCGACCTCGGCTGGGGCTGCCTCCGCCGCGCCGTTGGGCAAGGGTGCGGGGTCCGCGGGCACGGCCTCGGGTGCCTGCGCCCGCTCGGTCGCAGGCCCGCGCCGCTTGCGCTCGGGCGTGTAGACGAGGCTGTCCTCGCCCGCCTCGCCCTCGGCCTTGGTGTCGATCGTGGCGAGGCTCGACGGCACATCGCGGGCGGGCTGGCGCTGCGGGTCGTCCTGGCGGTGCCGGGGCTGATCGCGGTCGCGATCCCGGTCGCGGCCCTGACCGTCGCGGGGCTGCTGGTCGGTATAGTGTCCATCGCGCGGCTGGCTGTCGCGCGGCTGGAACTCGCGATGCTGGGTGTCGCGTTGCTGGGTGTCGCGTTGCTGGCTGTCGCGCGGCTGAAAATCGCGCTGCTGGGTGTCGCGTCCCTGGCCGTCGCGCTGGCCGTCCTGCTGCCCGTCGTCGCGCTGTCCGTCCTCGCGCTCGGATGTCTGGCGCTGCTCGTTCTGGGCCTGGGTCGCCTCGTTGAGCATCCGGCTATAATGCTCGGAATGCTGGAGGAAACTCTCGGCCGCGACCCGGTCGTTCCCGAGCTGCGCGTCGCGCGCGAGCATCTGGTACTTGTCGATGATCTGCTGCGGCGTGCCGCGCACCTTGCCGTCCGGGCCCGCGCTCTCGAAGACGCGGTTGATGATGTTCCCCAGACGCGGCCGGTTCATGTTGTTCATGTTGCCGCCGGAGTTGCCTCCGAGGTTTCCAGACTTGTTTCTGGACCGTGACTTGTTGGATGGTCTCATGCCGTGGGGTTTCCGCCATTTTAGGCTGGTCGGCCGTCCGGCTGAGCCGCCTCAAGGCGCTCTGGGTTTCGGCCGATGTTACAGTTCGTTCCCGCAGTGTCAGGCAATCACAGAGCGACATCGGGCTGGGAACGCTTCAACCTATAAACGGGCGGAACCCAAACACAAGCGAAAACCGACCGGCCCTTCGTCCTATCGCGCGAACGCCGCCTCCACGACGCGCGCGCGGCCGTCGAGATCGGCGTGGATCCGCGCTTCGAGACCGGCCGCGCGGATAATCGCCGTAACATCCGCCCCCTGACCGGCCCCGATCTCGAAGAGCGCCCGCCCCCCGGGGGCCAGGGCAGCCGGGAGGCCCCGCGCGATCGCGGCGTAGCTCTCTAGTCCTGTGGGGCCGGGCGTCAGCGCAAGATGCGGCTCCCAGTCGCGCACGTCCGGGGACAGCGCCGCGATCTCGCCCTCGGGGATGTAGGGCGGGTTCGAGACGATCAGATCGAACGGGCCGTCCACGCCAAGAAACCAGTCCGCCTGCCGGATGTCCGCCCGGTCCGCGACGCCGTGGCGGGCCGCGTTGCGTGTCGCGACGGCGAGGGCCGCAGCGCTCACGTCCGTGCCGGTCCCGCGGGACCCGGGCCATTCGGCGAGCAGCGTCACGATGAGGATGCCGGATCCCGTGCCGAGATCGAGCAGGCGCGCAGGTCGCGCCCCGTCCAGCGCGCGGGCGATCAGCGTCTCGGTCTCGGGGCGGGGGTCGAGCACGTCCGCCGTGATCTCGAACTCGCGGCCCCAGAAGGCGCGCACGCCGAGGATCTGCGCCACAGGCTGCCGGGAGAGGCGGGCTGCGACGAGATGCGCGAAGACGTCGGCGCAGCGCTCGGACAGGGGGTCGCGTGCCCGCGGCGTGATCTGGGCGGGCGGGATCCCGAGGGCTGCGGCCATCAGAAGGCGGGCATCGCGCGCGGCATCGGGCACGCCGACGGCTGTCAGACGGGCGGCGGCCTGCGTCAGGGCCGCCTGGACCGTGCCGCTCACGGGTCGAGATCGGCGAGGCGGCGGGCCTGGTCGTCGGCGGAGAGCGCCGCGATCACCTCGTCGAGATCGCCCTGCATCACCTGGTCGAGCTTGTAGAGGGTCAGACCAATCCGGTGGTCGGTGAGCCGTCCTTGCGGGAAGTTGTAGGTCCGGATCCGCTCGGAGCGGTCCCCCGAGCCGACCTGGCCCTTGCGGTCCGCCGCGCGCGCATCCGCGAGACGCTGGCGCTCCAGATCGAAGAGGCGCGCACGCAGGACCTGCATCGCCTTAGCGCGATTGGTGTGCTGGGATTTTTCGGAGCTGGTGACCACGATGCCGGTGGGCAGGTGAGTGATCCGCACGGCGCTGTCGGTGGTGTTGACGTGCTGGCCGCCCGCCCCGGAGGCGCGCATGGTGTCGATGCGGATGTCGCCGGGGGGGATGTCGATGTCCACCTCCTCGGCCTCGGGCAGGACGGCGACGGTGGCGGCCGACGTGTGGATGCGCCCGCCGCTCTCGGTCGTGGGCACGCGCTGGACGCGGTGCACGCCGCTCTCGAACTTCAGGGCGGCGAAGACGCCGCGCCCCGTGACCTCGACGATCAGCTCGCGGTATCCGCCGAGCTCGGTCGGGGCTTCCTCGACCACGTCCCAGCGCCAACCGCGCGCCTCGGCGAGCTTGCGGTACATCTGGGCGAGATCGGCTGAGAAAAGCGCCGCCTCGTCGCCGCCGGTGCCCGCCCGGATCTCGAGGATCGCGGAGCGCTCGTCGGCCTCGTCGCGGGGCAGAAGGGCGAGCCGCACCGCCTGTTCGGCCTCGGGCAAGGCGCCGCGCAGGCGGGTCAGTTCCTCCTCCGCGAGGGCATGCATCTCGGGATCGGCACTCAGGCGCGCGGCCTCAAGCTGCTCGCGCACAAGTCCGCGCCAGGCGCGGATCTGCTCGACCACGGGCCGCAGTTCCGCGTATTCGCGACTGAGGGCCGCAAGTTCCCCCGAGGCCGCGCCGGCGTTGAGCCGGGCCTCGACGAACTCGAAGCGTCCCTCGATCTGGTCGAGTTTTTCAGAGGAGATCATGGCACGCTCAGCCGATCGTGCCTTCGGCGGGGCGCGCGCCCCGGGGGGAGACCATCGCCGCCCCGAGGCACAGCACGCCGCAAAGCGCGATGATCGCCACCATCGGCAGGGGGCTCGCATCGAAAAAGGGTGCGCCGAGCGTGATCATCGCGCCGCCGGTGATCATCTGGAGCGTGCCGCCGAGCGAAGAGGCGAGACCCGCGATGTCGGGGTGCGGATCGAGGGCCAGCACCATGCAGGACGGCACCACAAGTCCCAGAAACCCGTTGGCAATAAATAGGCAGATCCCGATGGTGACGATCCCGCCGGACCCCGCCAGCGTCAGCGCAAGCAGCAGGGCCGTGGCGGCCGCGAACCCCGCGGCGGACACGGAGATGACCTGGAGCGTCCCGAACCGCTCGCCGAGCGACGCCGCCGCCTGCGAGGCCACGAAGAACCCCAAGGCATTGACGGCGAAGGCGATGCTGAACCCCGTGGGGCTGAGCCCGAACGTGCCGGTATAGACGAAGGCCGCACTGGCGAGAAACACGAAGAAACTCGCCATCCCGAACCCGCCGGTAAAGGTCAGCCCCAGGAACGCGCGGTCCGTCAGCAGCCTGCGCAGACCCTGCGCCAGTTCCGCGATCCGCGCCGGCCGGCGGTCGGCGGGGGGCAGGGTCTCGGGCAGGGCGAACCGCGTCAGCAAAAGGCTGACCGCGGCCGCCACCGCCAGCACGCCGAAGATCGCCCGCCAGCCCGAAATCGCGAGCACGCCGCTGCCCGCGAGGGGGGCCAGCATCGGCGAGACCGAGATCACCAGCATGACCATGGCCATCAGCCGCGTGGCCTCGGGGCCGGTGTGCAGATCGCGGATGATCGCACGCGGCATCACCATGACCGTGGCCCCGCCCACGCCCTGCACGACCCGTGCCGCCGTCAGGCTCGCGACGTCGGGCGCCAGCATGCATCCGAGCGTGCCGAGGAGAAAGATCCCCAGACCGATCAGCAGAGGCGGCCTGCGACCGATTTGGTCCGACAAGGGTCCCCAGACCATCTGCGCCAGCCCGAACGCGAGGAAATAGGCGGTCAGGGTGGCCTGCACGGCCTGCGGGCTGGTCCCGAGGTCAGCCGCGACCGCGGGCATCGCCGGCAGATACATGTCTATGGCGAAGGGCCCCACCGCCGCGAGCAGCCCGATCACGATGGCGATGCGCGTCAGATCCGTTCTCCCCGAACGCGGTAGACCTCAAGGCCGGAGGCTATGCGCCAGTCCCGCGCGATTGTCCACACGCGCCGGCTTCGTCGCGCCGGATCAGTCGCGCGGGGCCTCTAGCCGCGTCAGCCAGTCCTCGATGCGCGCGCGATTGACGCCGAGATCGGAGGTGCCGAACCGCGCGCGCGAATAGATCGCGACCGTGCTGCGGCCCTCGCCGAGATCGATCGCCTGCACGGAGACGTAGTCGGGAAATCCCATCCAGCGGCTGCGCACCACATAGGTCGTCCACAGACCGTCCGCGCTGGTGGCGAGAGCCTGCGTGCGCGGCTGGGCCCTCACCAGCATGTCGAGCCGGGTCGCGAGGTTCTCCGCCGGGGTCCGGTAGACTGGGGCGGGCGCATCCATTTCCTGCGCGCCGGATGCTTCCGGCCCGACCCGCCAGGCGTTCGGCTTGCCTGTCGGCTCCGCCGTCAGCGGATCGACGTGCCAGACCGCCGCGTCGCTCGGGGCAAGGCGCACATAGAGCGCGAACCCGAACCCTGCCACGACGAGTGCGGCCAACAGCCACTGGACGTACCGCACCGCTATTCGGCCGCGTGTTCGGAGGCGGGCGCGCCCGCAGCGGCGTCCGCGGCCGCCTGCGCGTCGATCTCGGCCGCGCGCCGCTCCACCAGGTCCACGATGTGGTCGATCATGGCGGCGTTGTCGAGCTTGTGCGCCTGCTTGCCCGCGAGATAAACCATCCCCGAGCCAGCGCCGCCACCGGTGAAGCCCACGTCCGTCATCAGCGCCTCGCCGGGGCCGTTGACCACGCAGCCGATGATCGACAGCGACATCGGCGTCTTGATGTGATCGAGCCGCCCCTCCAGCGCCTCGACGGTCTTGATCACGTCGAACCCCTGGCGCGCGCAGGACGGACAGGAGATGATGTTCACGCCGCGGTGTCGCAGCCCGAGGGATTTCAGGATCTCGAACCCGACCTTGACCTCCTCGACCGGATCGGCCGACAGGCTGACGCGGATCGTGTCGCCGATCCCCATCCACAGAAGGTTGCCGAGCCCGATGGCGGATTTGATCGTACCCGACATCAGCCCGCCGGCTTCAGTGATGCCGAGATGGATCGGCGCGTCCGTCGCCTCCGCCAGCGCCTGATAGGCCGCGGCCGCGAGGAACACGTCCGAGGCCTTCACGCTGATCTTGAATTCGTGGAAGTCGTTGTCCTGCAGGATCCGGATGTGGTCGAGCGCGCTCTCGAGCATCGCCTCCGGGCAGGGCTCGGCGTATTTGTCGAGGAGGTGCTTTTCCAGACTGCCGGCGTTCACCCCGATCCGGATCGAACAGCCGTGATCCCGCGCGGCCTTGATGACCTCGCGCACCCGGTCGGGCGAGCCGATGTTGCCCGGATTGATGCGTAGGCAGCCCGCACCCGCCTCCGCCGCCTCGATGGCGCGGCGATAGTGGAAATGGATGTCGGCGACGATGGGCACCGGGCTTTCGCGGACGATCTCGCGCAGGGCCGCGGTCGACTGCACGTCCGGGCAGGATACCCGCACGATGTCGGCACCGGCCTCGGCGCAGCGCTGGATCTGCGCGACGGTGGCGGCCACGTCGTGCGTCAGCGTGTTCGTCATGGTCTGCACGGTGATCGGGGCATCGCCGCCCACGGGTACGGAGCCCACGTGGATCTGGCGCGATTTGCGACGATAGATGTTTCGCCAGGGGCGGATCGGATTGTGCGACATGAGGCTCTGCGATGCGGCTGGATTGCCCAGGACCACAGAATAGGGCACCGAGGGGCCGAAGTCACCCCGCCGCGCGCATCATTCGATCTGGGCGGCCGCCTGTTCGACCGAAGGCGTCAGGGCCCGCGAGATGGATTCCGGGATCGCCGCCACCGGCGCGAAGGTCGCGGCGATTGCGGCCGGATCGAGGGCGATGTCGCGCACGGAGCGCGTGCCGCTGCCGATGGGGCCGTGGAGCGTCGTGCCGACCCGCACATAGACCGAACCGGAGTTGCCGGCCCAGATCATCGGGCCGTTCAGGTCGGCGGGCGGGACGTAGCTCTCGCCGGTCTCGAGTATGCGCTCGAACACCACCGTGCCGTCGCCGAGATAGACCCGGATCCAGGCCGCGCGTTCCGCGATCACCGTGAGCGCAGGGATCACCGGACCCGCGTCCGCCATCAGCGCCGGGCCCTCGGGGATGCCGGGCAGGTCCGGTACCGCCGCAACCGGAGCCCCGTCGAGCGCGCCTGCGGCAATCGCCGCGAGCGGAACGGAGTCCGTGGCAGGACTTGCGACCTTGGCTGCCAGCGAGCGTGCGGCCAGCAGTCCGACGCGCTCGGGGTCGATGGCCGCGATCGGCCCGTCGCGCGGGGCGAGGATCGGCACGACCATCTCCTGGCGGCGGTAGAGATCCGCGAGGGCCGCGGAGGCCACGGGGCTCGCCAGCGCCTGCATCGCAGGCTCCGCGAGGCCGGGCGCATCCGGAGCGGTCAGCGCCTCGACCGAGGCGAGCGCCATGGGGAGTTCCTCAACCGGCGCGAACTGCACGCGCTGGATGTTCTGGAGCACGGTCCAGCCGCCGTAGCCGAGACCCGCCACCAGCGCCACGAGCACCATCAGCGAGCCGATGGCCGAAAGGGGCAGGGCGGTGAAGCCGGCGCGCGCGGCCTCGGCCATGGGGAAGTTCGGGCTGAACGTGCCGCTGGCACCGGCACCGGGTTTGGCGCGCACGCTCTCGATGCGGCCGGTGGCTCCGTGCACCGAAAAGCCGCTCTCCGCGCAGAACCGCGCATAGACCGCCTCGGCGTCGAGCCCGAGGTACCGTCCGTAGGAGCGTACATAGCCGGGGATGAAGCTCGGGTTCGGGAAGACCTCCGGATCGCAGTTCTCGATCGCGGCGATGTAGGCCGCCTTGATGCGCAAGTCGCGCTGCACGTCGAGCAGGGACTTGCCGAGCGTCGCACGCTCGCCGCGCATCTCGTCGCCGAGGGCATAGTCCTGCGCCCCGATCATGTTCGCCTCAAAGTTGTCCGACGCTCTCGACATGTCTTGCCTGAAAACCTCAACCGCACGCTCAACGATCAACTAGGGAGAGTACGAATCAACCGAGACGTGAACTCCACATTTTCAAAGATGTTAGCACCTTTTTTTGCCCTTGTGCAGGCCGCATCCCCCTAAAGATGCGCATTGATGCGGACGCAAACCAAATGGCAACACCCTGTTCCTCTTCCGGCCGGATCCCCGGCCCGAGGGATCAGTAGATGTACCGGATCTGATCGGTCCAGTAGTGCTCCATCCGGCGCAGACTGCCGTTGATGTCCGCGAGCCGCATGGTGCCGAGCACCTCGCGGCTGACGATCCCGGCGGCATGGCGCTGAAACAGATCGGCGATGATCGTGCGGATCTGTCGGCCGCGTTCGGTCAGGCGCACCCGCACCGCACGGCGGTCCACCTCGCAGCGCTGGTGGTGCATGTAGCCGCATTCCACCAGCTTCTTGAGATTGTAGGACACGTTGGAGCCCTGGTAATAGCCGCGCGTCTTCAACTCGCCCGCCGTCACCTCGTTGTCGCCCACGTTGAACAGCAACAGGGCCTGCACCGAATTGATGTCGATGATCCCGAGCCGTTCGAATTCGTCCTTGACCACGTCGAGCAGCAATCGGTGCAGCCGCTCCACCATGGCCAGCGTTTCGAGATAGGCTCCGAGAAAATCCTCGTCGATCGACGGCGCCGATACTTTCACCACAGAGGCGGTTACACTCATGCTCTTGCTCCGACAGGACGATGCCTGCGGACGTTTGCGCAGAAACTTCTACAAGACGTTAAGCGCCGTAATTCTTTGGCCGGAGGCCTCACCGGATCCGGTGAAACGCGGCGATCCGGTCGATGATCTCGGAAAACTGCGCCGGATGGTCGCGCGCACCGCTGACCCAGAGATACAGCTCCTGGTCGTTCTCGCCGAGCATCCGCTCGTAGAGATCGAGCGATTCGCCCGGCAGGCCCTCCAGATGCGCGTCCGCATAGGGCCCGAGCAGCAGGTCCATCTCGCGCATCCCGCGCCGCCAGCTGCGCATGCGCAGACGCTTGAGCCGGTGTTCATGCGTCTCGTTCGGCGCGACGAACTCCTTCACGGTCGGCGCTCCAGCGTGGCGCGCAGCCGCTTCTCGAGCCGGCCCATGCGCTCGACGATCTGCGCCTGATCCGCGCGCAGGCCGCGCAGTTCCGACAGGCAGTCCTGCACGAGGCCGGGTCCGTTCGCATCACCCGCCATCGCGGACGGGGTGGGGCCCTCCGTCTCGGGGGGCGTCCCCTGACCGCTCATCAGCCAGACCATCGGCACGTTCAGCATCCCTGCGAGCATCTGGAGGCGGTTCGCGCGCGGCTCGGCACGGTCTTCCTCCCAGTTGCGCAGGGTCTGGAGCTTCACGCCGATGCGGTGCGCAAGTTCGGCCTGGCTGATGCCCGCGGCCTCGCGGGCCCGCACCAGCCGGTCGCCGAACGTGGCTGCGGCGTCGGTATAATCCTCGGCGGCGTCGTCCTCGATGGGCCGGGTCGGCATGCGGTTCTCCGGGTTGTGCGACGGCTGGCCGGACCCTAAGACAGGCGCTCGGGCATTGCAAACCGGAGCCTCGCATGGCCTTTCTCGCGGACGCCCTCGCGCGCGTCAAACCCTCGCCCACCATCGCGATCACGGCGCTCGCCCGCGAGCTAAAGGCCGCTGGGCGCGACATCATCTCGCTCTCCGCCGGCGAGCCCGATTTCGACACGCCCGCCCATATCCGGGCCGCGGCCATCGCCGCCATCGACCGCGGCGAGACCCGCTACACGAGCCCCGAGGGCATCATCGAGCTGCGCCGCGCCATCGCGGACAAGTTCGCCCGCGAGAACGGCCTTGATTACGCGCCCGACCAGGTGATCGTCTCGACGGGGGGCAAGCAGGTTCTCTACAACGCGCTCATGGCCACACTGAACCCCGGCGACGAGGTCATCGTGCCCGCGCCCTTCTGGGTCAGCTATCCCGACATGGTGCGCCTCGCCGGCGGGACCCCGGTCCTCGTCGGGGGCCGCATCGACACCGGCTACAAGATCACGCCCGCCGCGCTGGCCGCCGCCATCACCCCTCGCACCAAGTGGCTGATCTTCAATTCGCCGTCCAACCCGACCGGGGCGGGCTATTCCCGGCCCGAGATCGCGGCCCTCGCGGCCGTCCTGCTGGAGCATCCGCAGGTCTGGGTGATGACCGACGACATGTACGAGCACATCGCCTTCCCGCCCTTCCGGTTCTCGACGCCTGCCGAGGTCGAGCCGCGGCTCGCGGACCGCACCCTGACCGTCAACGGCGTCTCCAAGGCCTATGCCATGACCGGCTGGCGGATCGGCTATGCCGGGGGTCCCAGCGATCTGATCCGGGCCATGACGACCATCCAGAGCCAGTCCACCTCCAACCCCTGCTCGGTCAGCCAGTGGGCGGCCCTCGCGGCCCTCACCGGACCGCAGGACTATATCGCCGGGGCCTGCGCCGCCTTCCTGCGCCGGCGCGATCTCGTGGTGGGCATGCTCAACGCGGCACCGGGCATCGACTGCCCCACGCCCGAAGGCGCCTTCTACGTCTATCCGTCCATCGCCGCTCTGATCGGATCCGCGACCCCGGACGGCACGCGCATCGAAACGGATGCCGATTTCGCCAAGGCCCTGCTCGCGGCCGAGGGCGTGGCCGTAGTCTTCGGGGACGCCTTCGGCGTTTCGCCGAACTTCCGCATCAGCTATGCTGCGGACGACGCGACCCTGACCGAGGCCTGTGCGCGGATCCAGCGCTTTGCGGCCTCCCTCAGCCGCTGAGCGGGGCGGGGCACAGGCCGCACCCCGCCACGCGCCCTCAGTTGTTCGCAGGCGGCGTGCCGGCGTCGGGCACCGGCGGATCGACGATCACCGGATTGACCACTACGGGCGGCACGGGCTCCACCTCGATCGCCTCCTCCGCGGCCTCGCCGGCCTGCTCGACCTCCTCGACCGCCTCCTCGGTCGCGGTGCCGACGGCTTCGCCCGCCTCCTCGACCTCCAGGACGGTCTCCTCCGCGGCCTCGCCGACGGTCTCGCTCACGGTCTCGGGCTCCGTCGCTCCCATGAAGAACACGTATCCGACGGCCAGAACGACTGCCGCTCCGACCAGAATTAAAATGCGTTGCATTACTGACTACCGCTCCTCTTGGCATCCATCGGGACACGCGCGGTCCCGTCGCCCAAAGATGGTCCGCGCCCCGGTACATAGCAAGGCATGCGACGCGCCTATGCCGCACGCCTCTTCACTTGGGCGGTTTTTTGCGATATGCTCGCCACAGTCGCGAGGTTTGAAACGCCTCCGCCGGATCAACGATCAAAAGGATATCAAGGCCATAGCCCGCAGACCCCACAACGCGCCGCCGACGCGCGAAACCGGACCCCGTGTCAACGATCGGGTCCGCTCCCCGGAAATCCGCCTCATCGGGGCGGAGGGTGAAAACATCGGACTGATCACGCCCGATCAGGCCATGGCGCTTGCGGAACAGGCGGGCCTCGATCTGGTCGAGATCTCGCCCAACGCCAGTCCGCCGGTCTGCAAGATCATGGATTTCGGAAAGTACAAGTACGAAACCCAGAAGAAGGAATCCGAGGCGCGCAAGAAACAGCACGTCATCGAGATCAAGGAAATCAAGTTCCGCCCCAACACCGACACGCACGACTATGAGGTCAAGATGCGCTCGGTGTTCAAGTTCCTCGAGGGCGGCGACAAGGTCAAGATCACGCTGCGGTTCCGCGGCCGCGAGATGGCCCATGCCGACCTCGGGCGCAAGCTGCTCGAGCGCGTGGCCGACGACGTGGCCGAACTCGGCAAGATCGAGAGCATTCCGCGCCTCGAAGGCCGCCAGATGGTCATGATGATCAACCCCGTCAAGCACTGAGGCCCCGGCGCGGGCGGGCTGCCCCTCGGGGCTCCTCTCCGCGCCGAGACCCTTCCGTCCTGACCGGGTCGCCGTCGCGGCACCCGTCCCACCAGCGCGCAGGATGACATGACCGTACCCCTCGCGCCTGCGGACCCGAGGCTGCGCGGCACGCTCGTGCGCCTCGGCGGACATTGGCGCGCGCTCTTCCTGCTGGCTTGGCCGGTGATGCTCAGCCGGGCCGGCATCCTCGTGATGGCCATGGTCAACGTGATCTTCGTAGGCCGCTTCGATACCGTGGCCCTCGCGCAGTTCTCCCTCGGCCTCACGGTCTTTCTGCCGGTCTTCGTGGCCGGGGTGGGCTGTCTCGTGGGCATCGTCTCGGTCACCGCCCGGGCGGACGGCGCGGGCGAGGGCGATCTGCCCGCCATCGCCCTGCGGGGCCTGTGGTGGGCGGGGCTGATCGGCGCGATCGGCACGATTCCCATCCTGCTCGCGGGGCCCATCCTGCGCGGGATCGGCCAGGATCCGGTTCTCGCCGACGGCGGGGCCGCCGTGGCGCTCTGGCTGGCACCTGGGGCGCTGTTCCAGCTCCTCTTCGTCGGGGCCGGATTCTATCTCGAGGGCACGCGCCGGATGAAACCGGGGCTTATCGCAATGATCGCGGCCAATGTCGTCAATCTCGTGCTGTGCTGGCTGCTCGTGGGCGGGCGCTGGGGCATCCCGGCGCTCGGGGCCGAGGGGGCCGCCATTTCGGCCACGCTCTCGCGCGTCGTCATGGCCGTGGGGCTTTTATGGTGGATGCTGCGGCTGCCGGAGTTCTCCGGCTGGGCCGGACGCGGTCTGCGCCTCTGGGGTCCGGGCGGTTGGCGTGCTGGGCGCGAGATGCGGCGCATCGGCCTCGCGGGCGGGGCCGCCTATTTCTTCGAGACCTTCGCCTTCGCGGCCCTCGCCCAGACGGCGGGGCTCATCGGGGCCACGGCGCTCGCGGCCTATACCATCCTGCACAACATCGAATCGATCGTCTTCATGATCGCCCTCGGCATCTCCGTCGCGACCGCCGTGCGCGTGGGCCAGGCGCTCGGGTCGGGCGACCGGGCGGAGGCGCGGCTTATCGGCGTGGCGGGCCTCACGGCTGCCATGGCTCTGATCTTCGTCATCGGGATCGTACTTTTGATCTTCGCGCCTCAGGTCACGGGCATCTACAGCACCGACGCGGCGCTCCGGGCCATGGCCGTGCCCCTGTTCGTGATCCTCTGTTTCAGCATGGTCTTCGATGCGGGGCAGGTGGTTCTCGGCCAGTGCACCCGTGCGCTCGGCGACAGCTGGGGGACGACCCTGCGCTATTTCATCGCTTTCTGGCTGGTCATGATCCCTTCGGCGGTCGTGCTCGCGTTTTATACGCCGCTCTCGACGGCGGGGCTCTTCATCGGCACGGGCATCGGGTGTTTCGTGGCGGTCGTCCTGCTCGGGCACCGGTTCCTTGCCCTGCTCGACCGGGCGGAGCCCTGAGCCGTGGCGCGCCGGCGCAGCCCGTGGCGCGATGCGCTGGCTTACAGCCTCATCTCGGGCCTGCTCGGGCTCGCGGGTCTGATGCCCCACCGGATGCGGCGCGATTTCGGCGGCTGGCTCGGGCGGCGGATCGTGACGCTCACGCCGAAGTTCCGCCGCCGGATCGCGTCGAACCTCGCCTATGTCCTGCCGGATCTCGATGCGGCGGCGCGGCTGCGGATCGCGCGCGGGGTCGGCGACACCTTCGGGCGCACCCTCATCGACCTCTTTCACAACGAGGCCTATCACCGGGCCCGCGTCTGGACCGGGCCCGAAGGTGCGGGGGTGGAGCCGCTGCGCGCGGCCCTGCGCGCGGGCTCCGG
>JBBQYB010000082.1:0-14569 GCA_038209095.1 Rhodobacterales bacterium | reverse complement strand
TGTGTTTCGGCATGCAATTTTGACCCCTCAGGCGGGGTGATCGGCGTCCAATTTTGACCCCCCTGTTGATCTGGCAGACGGTTCGTTGCGGGGCAGCGGACGGAGGGGGAGTTGAAGGGGGGTGGATACGTTCGCGCGGGTCCGGCGGGCCTTTCACATTCAGGGCTGGTCGATGAAGAAGATCGCCCGGGATCTGCATTTGTCGCGCAATACCGTGCGCAAGATCCTGCGGTCGGGCGAGACCGACTTCACTGACGAGCGGGAGCGGCAGCCGATGCTGCGGATCGGGCCCTGGCAGGGCCAGCTGGAGCAGTTTCTGTCGGCCAATGCGGGCAAGCCATCACGAGAACGGCTGACGCTGATCCGGATCTTCGAGGAGTTGCGCGGGCTCGGATACGAGGGCGGCTATGATGCCATGCGCCGGTTCGCCAAGGCTTGGTCGCAGAACCGGGGAGCTGCGACGGCCGAGGCCTACGTGCCGCTCTACTATGCGCCGGGCGAGGCTTACCAGTTCGATTGGAGCCACGAGGTCATCCTGATGTCGGGGGTGACGGTCACCGTGAAGGTGGCCCATGTCCGGCTGTGCCACAGCCGGATGATGTTCGTGCGGGCTTACATGCGCGAGAGCCAGGAGATGGTCTTTGATGCCCATGACCGGGCGTTCGCCTTCTTCAAGGGCACCTGCACGCGGGGCATCTACGACAACATGAAGACGGCGGTGGAGGCGGTCTTCACGGGCAAGGAGCGCCACTACAACCGCCGCTTCCTCCAGATGTGCAGCCACTATCTGATTCAGCCGGTGGCCTGCACGCCCGCATCGGGCTGGGAGAAGGGGCAAGTTGAGAACCAGGTCGGGCTGGTGCGCGAGCGGTTCTTCACGCCGCGGCTGCGGGTCAAGAGCCTGGAAGAGCTGAACGCCTGGCTGATGGACAAATGCGTGGCCTATGCCAAGGCGCACCGCCATCCCGAAGAGACCGCCAGGACGATCTGGGAGATGTTCGAGGCCGAGCGGCCGCATCTCGTTCCTTACGTCGGCCCCTTTGACGGCTTCCACAGCGTGCCTGCTTGCGTGTCGAAGACCTGCACGGTGCGGTTCGACAACAACAAATACTCGGTGCTGTCCACGGCGGTCGGGCGGCCTGTCGATGTGCATGCCTATGCCGACCGGATCGTCATCCGGCAGGACGGAGTCATCGTGGGCGAGCATGCGCGGGTCTTCGGACGCGGCCAGACCGTCTATGATCCGTGGCACTATGTGCCTGTTCTGGCGCGCAAACCCGGCACCCTGCGCAATGGTGCCCCGTTCCGCGACTGGGTCTTGCCACAGGCCAGGGCCGCGATCCGACGCAAGCTGAAGGGCAGCGACGATGGCGACCGGCAAATGGTCCAGATCCTGACCTGCGTGCGGGACGACGGGCTGCAGGCGGTCGAGGCGGCCTGCCGCGAAGCCCTCGATCAAGGCGTCCATTCCGCGCCGGTCATCATCAACATCCTGGCGCGACGGCAAGACCCCACCCCACCACCGATTCTACTGACCCCCACCGCGCTGCGCCTGACCCATGAACCCGTGGCCGACTGCGCCCGCTACGACAGCCTTAGGAGGACAACCCGACATGGAACGCACCCAAATCCTCGACCTGATGAGCAGCCTCAAGCTCTACGGGATGCGCAGCGCCTATGACGAAGTCATGGCCGCCGGCATCAAGCGCCAGCACGAGCCACCCCGTATCGTGGGCGACCTCTTGCTGTCCGAGATCGCCGAGAAGCAGGCCCGGTCCATCCGCTACCAGATGACCATCGCAAAGCTGCCGCTGGCCAAGGACATCGACGCGTTCAACTTCACCGGCACGCCGATCGACGAGGGCCTGGTGCGTGATCTCGCCACTGGCGGCTTCGTGGCCGACCAGCGCAATGTCGTGCTGATCGGCGGGACGGGCACCGGCAAGACCCACCTCGGGATCGCCATCGCCCGCGCACTCATCCGCAACGGCACCCGGGGTCGCTTCTTCAACGTCGTCGATCTGGTGAACCGACTGGAGACCGAGACACGCAGCGGCAAGCAGGGCCGCATGGCGGACTATCTGACCTGCATGGACTTCATCATTCTCGACGAGCTGGGCTATCTGCCCTTCGCCCAGTCCGGCGGGCAATTGCTGTGCCACCTCATCAGCCGCCTCTACGAGCGCACCTCAATCATCGTCACCACGAACCTCGCCTTCGGCGAATGGCACACCGTCTTCGGTGACGCCAAAATGACCGCCGCGCTGCTCGACCGTCTCACCCATCACTGCGAGATCGTCGAGACCGGCAACGAGCCCTGGCGCTTCAAGCACCGCGCCTGACCCCGATCAGGGCCCGACCCGCCTCCACTCCGTGATCAGTTCCGTCGGCTCAGGCCCTGATCTCGACACCGCACAGGGGGGTCAAAATTGGGCGCCGAAAGGGGGTCAGCTTTGCGTGCCGATTGACAAATGGGGCCGAAACCTGGACCGGATCCCGGATCATTCGGCAGGGGCGGGCTCCGCGATCGTCGTCGGCAGGCCCTGCTTGAGGCGGCGGCCGTCGCGGTAGACGGCCTTGCAGAGTGCTATCCCCATCAGGACCATCACGACGCTGAAGGGGAGGGCTCCGATGACCATGGCGGTCTGGATCGCCCCGAGGCCTCCGGCGATGATCAGACCCCCTACCACGAGGGCGAGGGCCGCCCCCCAGAAGAGGATGTGGGTCCGTGCCTTCGGTCCCTCGTCGCCGGCCGCGTTGATCGTGTTGATGATCAGGACAGCGCTGTCCGCGGTCGTGACCAGATAGGTCAGGAGCAGCACCACGGTGACGATGGACATCAGGAGGGCGAGGGTCGGGCTGAGGATGACGCCGAGCATGGCGAACAACTGGTCCTCCTGGCCCGCATTGGCGATTGCCCCGTTGGCCACGCCGCTGAGTTCCAGATCGATCGCCGTGCCGCCGACGAGCGCAAACCACACGAAGCACATGATGGCCGGCACGATCATGGCCCCGAGCACGTATTCGCGGATCGTGCGCCCTCGGGAGATGCGGGCGAGAAAGACGCCGACGAACGGCGCGAAGGCGATCCACCAGGCCCAATAGAAGATGGTCCAGCCGCCCTGCCAGGCCGCCAGCGCATCGCCGGTCTCGGTCCCGTCCGCCGTCCAGACCGTCAGGACGTTTCCGGGGATCGAGAGGACGTAGTCCCAAATCCCCACGAAGAGGGCGGTCAATCCGAAGAAGGTCGAGCCGAACAAGAGGAAGAACGCCAGCATGAAGAAGCTGAGGCCCATGTTGACGTTGGAGAGCCACTTGATGCCCTTGCCGACGCCCGAAAGTGCCGACAGGGTCGAGGCTCCCATGATGATGGCGAGTGCTACGACGACGCCGATGGTCGAGGAGGACCGGCTGCCGTCTTCCGCGAAGGTATAGAGCCAGTCGCCGAAGCCGATCCTGTAGAGGCCGGAGATGAACTGCTCGACGCCGAAGCCGAGGGTCTGGGCCACGCCGAGCACGGTCGCCACAACCGCCACCACGTCGATGGCATGCCCGAGGGGGCCTGACAGGCTCTTGCCGAAGATCGGGGTCAGCCCGGAGCGGATGGTGAGCGGCAGTCCGCGGCGGTAGGAGAAATAGGCGAGGGCCAGCCCCACGACGGCATAGGCGGACCAGGCGGCGAGGCCCCAGTGGGTGAAGGACCAGACATAGGCCTCGCGGACGTTACCGGCGGTGCCGCCTTCGGTCAGCCCGAGGATCGTGGAGGGGTTGGAGGCGAAATGATACATCGGCTCGGCGGTGGCGAAGGTCAGCATCCCGATACCAATGCCCGCGCCGAACATCATGGAGAACCAAGAGAAGTTGGAGAATTCCGGCCGGTCGCCCTCGAGGCCCAGCCGCAGCTGCCCGGAGGCGGGCCAGAGGGCGAGCCCGAAGCAGACGAGCATGAAGAACGCCATGACGGCCACGTACCAATAATTGAACGTGGCGAGGATGAAGCCGTTGACCTGGCTCAGGGCACCGGCGGCCTGGTCCGGAAACGCGATGGCCCACAGGATCAGGGCACCGACGGCGATCTTGCTGGTTATCGTCACGTCCTTGGTGAAGCCCTTGTAGAAGCCTTTCTCGGCGACTTCGATGGGCAGGTGCACGAGTGCTGGTTTGATGGACATGTAACGTAACTCCCTCTGTTCGTTTTTTTCGGCGAGACGTCGACGCGGACGCGCCCCCGGCGCATCTGCCGTTCATTGCCGTGCCGCGTTCGAGACGCCGATGGGGCTGAGGTAGATCAGACCCCGGGCCTCGATCCTGTCGAAGTGGCACCGGGTCCGTACCGAGACCGTTGGGCGCAACCGGATAAAGACAGACGAGGCAGGCACGCCGGCCCCGGCTGTCATGACGAACGTGTGAACGCTGATTATCAGTTAAACGGTCCGAATGCCACCCTGCCGAGAGATGTCGGTACGCCGCAGGCCCGGCAAGGAGCTTCGGGATCGGGAACGTCGAGTTGGCGGAGCTTTCTGATCTCTGAGGGGGAGCGAGGATCAGGGGGCCAGAAGTTCGGCGAGAAGCGGGTTCGGAAAGCGCCGTTCGCGGGTGACGGCGAAGAAGGTTTCGCTTATGCCCGCGAGCTGCGCCACCTCCACCAGAAGGCCCGAGGCGAGTTCGTCCCGAACCACGATGGGCGGGATCACGGCGAGACCTGCGTCCTCGCGCGCGAGAAGCCGCAGCATGGCCATGTCGTCGGCCTCGGCCGCGATGGTGGGCGCGGCCCCGAGCTGGGCGATGAGGGCGTCGAAGGCGGCACGGAGTGCTGTGTTGGGGGCAGGCAGGACCAGCGGCTCGCGGTCGAGGAGGTCGAGCAGCGCATAGGGGCCGTGCCCGACCCGGGCGGGCGTCCCGATCAGGCTGACGGGCTGTTCGGCGAGCCGGTGGATCAGCCAGGGGCTGCTGGCATCGCGCTGCGGGGCCTGATTGGTGAGCACGACATCGAGCGCGAGCGCTTCGAGGTCGCGCAAGAGTTCGGTCTGGCCGCCCGAGCGAAACGCCACCTCGACATCCGCCCGGCCGATGAGCGGGCGCAGAAACGTCATCTGGAAATTGCGTGACAGCGTTGCCAGCGCCCCGACCCGCAGGGGACGGCGGGCCCCCGTCATCTCGCGCAGGGTCGCCGTCAGGTCCTCGGCGGTTCGGAAGATGACCTCGGCATGGTCGAGGGCGAGCCGGCCTGCCTCCGTGAGGATCAGCCCGCGGTTACGCCGCTCGAACAGATCGTGACCGAGCGTGGCCTCGAGCGTCTTGATTTGCGTGGACAAGGCCGACTGGGACAAGTTGAGGCGCCTCGCGGCCCCGGTCAGCGTCCCATCGGTCGCGACTGCGCGGAAAAGCCGGAGGTGATGCAAATTGAGGAGCGCCATGGTTCGATCAAACAGAACGATATGACGCAATATATGTAATTTTTTGGAAGCTCCGCAATGGGTATCATGGGTCCGTCACACTTTCATCGGAGCCTGCCCATGTCGTTGGTCCTATTTCTGATCCTGCTCGGTCCGCTGTGTCTGTTCGCGGCCGCCGGCTTTGCGCTGACGCGGCCGGGGCGACGCCCCGAGGGCCTGCCACGATTGGCGGAGGGGGCGGCGCTGGTGGCGCTGGCGTTCGCGGCCCTGGGGATGCTCCGGCTTCTGATCGCGGGACCGATCACGCTTTCCTTTGGGGGCGGGGCCGGACTGATCGCGTTTCGCTTCGACGCGCTGAGCGCCACTATGGCGCTTCTGGTCGCCTTCGTCGGCTGGGTGGTGGTGCGGTATGCGCGGACCTATCTCGACGGTGCGGATCGCGAGGGGGCCTTCCACGGGCTGTTGCTCGCCACCCTCGGGGCCGTCCTGACGCTGGTTCAGGCAGGCAGCCTCGGCGTGCTGGTCATAGCCTTCTTTGCAGTCGGGCTCGGGCTCAAGCGGTTGCTCCTGTTCTATCCCGAACGTGCAGAAGCGCAGCGGGCCGCGACGAAATTCATGCTGGTCTGGGGTGCGGGCGACGTGGCGCTGGTTCTGGCCGCCGTCGCCTTCTGGACGGCTTACGGCACGGCCGACATCGCGGGCCTGGCCCTTGCGTCCGGCGGGACGCTGACGCTCGCGGGTCATGTCGGGGTGGCGTTGCTGGTCGTGGCCGCCGCACTCAAGACCGCCGCCTTTCCGCTGCACGGCTGGCTCACGGAGGTGATGGAGGCGCCGACGCCCGTATCGGCGCTGTTGCATGCGGGCATCATCAACGCGGGCGGGTTCCTCGTGATCCGGATGGCGGATCTGGTACAGGCCAGTCCCGGTGCCATGGCGGCCCTCGTGATGCTGGGCGGGTTCACGGCGCTGTTCGGTGCGTCCGTGATGCTTACCCAGAGTGCGGTCAAGACAGCACTCGCCTGGTCGACGGTGGCGCAGATGGGGTTCATGCTCTTGCAATGCGGCCTCGGGCTTTGGCCGCTGGCGGTCCTGCACATCGTCGCCCATTCGCTCTACAAGGCGCATGCCTTCCTCGGGGCGGGCACGGCGGTCACGGCCGTGGCGCAGGTGCACCGTCCCGGACCGGTCGCGACGCCCGGTTTCGGTGCGGTGCTGAAGGCCTTCGCGCTGGCGCTGGCGCTCTATGCCGTCGTGGCGCTCGGGTTCGGTGCGATCGCCGAGCCGAAATCCGCGCAGGCGACGGCCCTTGGGGCGATCCTGATCTTTGGTGTCGCGTATCTCGTGGCGCAGGGTCTTGCCGATGCGGCACCGGTGGCCCTGACCCAGCGCACAGCGGTGGCGGCCCTCGCCGCGGCAATCGCCTATTTCGGGTTCCATGTGATCGCGAAGGCGGTCTGGGGGCCGCATCTGCCGCCGACCCCGGTCGCCGGGGCGCTGGAATGGGCGCTGATCGTGCTCGCACTGGTCTCGTTCGGACTGGTCGCCATCGCGCAGGCGCTGTTCCCGCTCTGGGCGCAGCATCCGGCCTCGGCCGGTCTGCGCGTGCACCTCGCGAACGGCCTTTATCTTAACGCGATCCTGGACCGCCTCATCGGCGGCCTGCGGACGGCGAAAACCCTCTGAGAGGGCGGAGACAGACATGTACCACAACCAAGCGCAGATCACGCCCAGCCTTGACCGCGATCTCCTCGCGGCTGCCGAGGCGGCGGCCCGTGCCATCCCGCCCGCCTTTCCGCTGGAGGCTACGGTGGCGGTGAACCCGTTCCTCGGTCAGGCCGGCGAGGATCTCGCCAAGGCCTCCGCCCGGCTGTCGCGCACCGCGGGTGTGCGCGCGATCCGGCCCCGCGGTGACTTCGCGCAGATGGTTCGCGAAGGCACGATCACGCTCGACGACATCGCGTCGGCATTGGCGGGTGCGTCTTCGCCGCTTAAGCCTGCGAGCGTCCCTGCGCTTACGGCGGCGCTTGCACGTCAGGCCCCGGCCGGGAAGCCGCTTGCGACGGTGGCCGATCTGGCCGCGCGGATGACGGGAACGGACTGGCCGGCACTGATCACCCGCAGTTTCGGGCTCTGGGCGTCCGGTCATTTCGACCGCGGCCAGGCGCTCTGGGCTCCGGCGAAGGGGCGGGGAGCCTTCGTCGCGTGGCGGGCCTGGGCGACTCGGGATCTGACGCCGGAGATCGCCGGGCTGTCGGGGTTCTGCGCCCATGTGGCGGCGGCACCCGACACGGCCGAGCGCGCGCTGCTGCGGGCGGCCGAGCGTCTGGGGATCGGACCGGCGGCCGCCGAGACCGCGTTCCACCGTCTGCTGATGGATCTGGGCGGCTGGGCCCAGCACGGGCGGTTTTTGTTGTGGGAGGCCGAACTCGGGGGCGGCACCGACGACACGCTGACCGATCTGCTTGCCATCCGTCTCGTCTGGGAGGAGGCGCTGCTCGCCCATGTGCCCGAAGCGGCCTCGGAGTGGTCTCGGGCCGTCGACGCCCATGCGACTCCCGTCGCCGCATCGGAGGACGATGTCGTCGACGCGATCCTCCAGGAGGCCGCCGAGCGTGCGCATCAGCGCAGGCTGGTTTCGCAGATGTCCGGCAGCACGGCCCGGACGACGCGGCCCGTGCTTCAGGCGGCCTTCTGCATCGACGTGCGGTCGGAGGTCTTTCGGCGGGCGCTCGAGAGCCAGGGTCCTGCGATCGAGACGATCGGATTTGCCGGGTTCTTCGGCCTGCCTCTGGCGCACCGGGCGCATGGAACCGAGGAGCTGGACGCGCATCTGCCGGTCCTGCTCACGCCCAGTGTCATCTCCAGCGGTCACGGGGATGCCCGCAGCGAGGACGAGACGCGGATCGCCGCGCGTACGTCGCGCGCCTGGGGTCGGTTCCGGCAGGCGGCCGTCTCGTCCTTCGCCTTCGTCGAGGCGGCCGGAGCGGTTTATGGCTGGAAGCTAGTGCGCGATGCGCTGGCGCTCGGCGACCGCTCCCCGGCCCCTGTACCCGCCCCGCATATCGAGGGGGGCATGAGCCCGGAGGCCAAGGCCGCGACGGGGGCCGCCGTGCTCAAGGCCATGAGCATGACCGAGGGCCACGCGCGACTGGTGCTGTTACTCGGGCATGGGGCGCAGGTGACCAACAATCCGCATGAGAGCGCCTATCAGTGCGGGGCCTGCGGCGGTCGGACCGGCGAAGTGTCCGCGCGCGTACTCGCGACGCTGCTCAACGATCCCGAGACGCGCGCCGGGCTGAAAGGGCACGGCGTGGAGGTCGCCGAGGACACGGTATTCCTCGCAGGCCTGCATGAGACCATCACGGACACCGTGCGGCTCTACCGGGATACGCCGATGCCGACCCATGAGGCAGAAATCGCCGAGGCGCAGGTCTGGCTCGCGAAAGCGGGGATGCTGTCGCGCAGCGAGCGGGCCCTTCGCATACCGGGATCGGTGGGGGAAAGCCTCGCCGCACGGGCGACGAACTGGGCGGAAGTGCGTCCGGAATGGGCGCTCGCGGGCTGTGCCGCATTCATCGCGGCCCCCCGGAGTACCACGGCCGGGCTCGATCTCGGCGGACGGGCGTTCTTGCACAGTTACGATTGGCGGGCAGATGCCGGGTTCGGCACGCTAGAGCTGATCCTGACGGCCCCGGTGGTCGTGGCAAGCTGGATCAGCCTGCAATACTACGGCTCCTGCGTCGCCCCGGAGGCCTTTGGCGGCGGCGACAAGCTCATCCACAATGTGGTGGGCGGCATGGGCGTGGTCCAGGGCAACGGCGGTGTGCTGCGCGCAGGGTTACCGTGGCAGGCGGTGCATGACGGTGCACGGCTGATGCACGAGCCGCTGCGCCTCACGGTGATGGTGGAGGCCCCGCGAAAGGCCATGACGGACGTCCTCGAGAAGCACGACGGCGTGCGCGCGCTTTTCGACAACGGCTGGCTGCACTTGCTGGCTCTGGAGGAGGGTCGTGTCGCTGCGCGGTACCGTCCGGGGCTTTCCTGGCAGTCCGACGCCGTGGAAGCAGTCCCCGCATGACCGGAACCAGGAGCCTCCGCGCGCGTTCCTTCTTCAGATACTTTCCACAACGAGAGGATGGAATGCAATGAATTGGGACCAGATCGAAGGCAAGTGGACACAGATGCGGGGCAGCGCCAAGGAGCGCTGGGGCAAGCTGACCGACGACGACCTGGACGTGGCCGAGGGCAAGCGCGACAAGCTTGCCGGCAAGCTTCAGGAAAAATACGGCCTCGCCAAGGAAGACGCGGAAAAGCAGATCGACGAGTGGTCGAGCCGCGTCTGACAAAGCGATAGAAGAAAGCCCGGACGCAACACACGCGCCCGGGCTTTTATGTATTTATGGCAGGATCTCGGCGGCCCGCTGCAGGAAAACAACACGGGCACCAGCTTGGGGAACGGGAATATCCCCCTCTTCGATCAAATCTAGCTCGAGGGCCACGTTCACCCACGGAAGGTTCACTCCGCTGAACCGGGTCAGGGCGCAGCCCCCGCTCATGCGCGGGTTTATCTCAAGCAGACGGGGGTCGGTGTCGCCTTCGTTGGCTGCTTTGAACTGGAAGTTTATTAGGCCGGACAGAGTGAGAGCCCTCGCGAGTGTCCGGGCGTATTCAAATATTATGCCCTCGGTTTCGAGCAACTGATATCGGCCGGCTTTGCGACGGGCGACACCTACGACCAGACGACCCCCCCGGCAGACCGCATCGAGGCTCCACTCCGCACCCGGCAGATGCTCCATCACGAGTAATTCGACCGCAGGACTGTCTCCGTCGCGCGCCTGAGCATCCTCGACGGCCCGTCGCATTTCCTGCGGAGCGATCATACGCAGGTCGCAGTTCATCAGAGTATCGAAGACGGGGCGATCCGGATTAAGCCGCCAAAACCCGGCTCCGTAGATCCCCCGGTTTGGTTTTATGCATGCGGCCCGACCCAGTTCGCGGATCGCGGCAAGTGCCGCATCGAAGCCGGTGGCGTCGCAGATGCGGCGCGTGAAAGGCGTGGGCACGCCCAGGCTGGCCGCACGCGCAGTGAAGCGCGCCTTGTCCTCGAGAAGCGCCAGGGTCTCCGATCCTGCAGGTACGGAGAGCTTGGTGCCGCCGGCGGCAAATCGATCGACATGGTTCGCGACAATTCCCAATCCTTTCTGGGGCGCAAACAGTTGCACCCCCAGGTCTCGACAGGTCGCAAGGCACCAGTCGAGATAGGCAGCGTCGCCCCCGAGTGCCTGTCGCTGCGGCTCCACGAAACCGAGGTCCGCAGCCGACAGGACCGCGGACGAGGCATCTGTGTGAGAGGCCACGAGGCGCACCCGATCCCCGGCAGCCTCGCGGATCAACTCCAGCGCGTCGCGAACGCAAGACAGGCCATTGTTGAACCAGATGTTCGGCATCGCAGCGCGTTTTTCCTGACGGACCCCTCCGAAGCGCCGGCATGCCATGGCACATATCCGTCCGCAAGTGCGAGACGGTCCTGACACCTAGCTGGAAACCTCGCTCGTTGCGCGTGCCTGCGCCGGCCGAAGAGGCTCATCGGAACCAAGCGACACATCTGGTGTTCGAGACGTGACACAACAAGGCAACATAAGGGAGGCCTCGGGCCATGATGGAGATGATCGGAGACGTTGGATTTGTTTCCTCGGTCCTATTGACCGGTAGCCTTGTCGGCAGGGCTCTTCTGCAGTTTCAGGCAAATCGGCAGCTTGCAAAGAGCGTATCGATCGCCAGACGGCTAGAGAATGATCGATACTCGGCCGACGAGATTTCCAAGATCTAGTGCAGCGCGACGTCCCGTTCATTTAAAGAAAACTTGCGTCTCGCATGATTGTGCCCCGCAGCCTCGTCCACGTCTCTGACACAGATCTCTGTATTTCGCGACGACGGGCGGGCCGGGGGTTCGTCTACTACGATGCGGCCGGAGCGCGAGTCATTTGTGACAGCGAGCGCGCAAGGATCAGGAACCTCGGCATTCCTCCGGCCTATACGGACGTGCGGATCTGTATGCATCCTTCCGGTCACATCCAGGCGACCGGCCAGGATGCGCGGGGCCGCCGCCAGTATCTCTACCATCCTGACTGGAGTGCGTGGCGCAACGAGGTAAAGTTTGCCGGGCTCGCGGAGTTCGGCACGAGCCTCTCGCGGATCCGGGCGGCGGTATCGCGCGATCTCGAGCGCGCGGCGGGTGACCGTGTGCTGGGTGTGGCTGCCGTGGTGCGGCTGCTGGATCGGGGGTATCTGAGGATCGGGACTCCGGCGCATGCCCGAATGAACAAAACCTTCGGGGCCACGACGCTTCTCAAGCGGCATCTAACCTTTGACAAGGGGCACGTCAGGCTTCGGTTTCGCACCAAGGGCGGTAGGCGCGTCCAGCTGACGTTGCAGGACAGACGCCTCCAAAAGGTCTTTCAGGCCATCGACGATCTCCCGGGCGCGCAATTGTTCAACTGGATCGGCCCGGACGGTATGGCGCATCCCGTAGAATCCCATCACGTCAATGCCTATCTCACGGAATGTGCCGGCGTGGACGGCGTGACGGCCAAGACGTTTCGCACCTGGGGCGGCACGCTCGCAGCCTTCCAGGCAGCCGAGGCGACACGAGGCCGCCTGACGAAGCGGCTCCTGTCCGAAGCGGCAGCCGAGGTTCTTCACAACACACCGGCAATCGCATCCAAGTCCTACGTTCATCCGGACGTTCTGGCTCTCGCGGACGAGGGCCGTGACCAATTGCGAACGATCGAGCCCAGGGGCCCGACCCGGTTGACTGCCTCCGAACGACGGCTGATCGGATTTCTGACTCGATGAGCGCTGCCAGTTCCGACGGCCCTGGGCGCTACACGATCGGGCGCGCTCGACACGCCATGAGAGAGGAAACTGCATGCCGAACCTGAGCGGCTGTCGTCCGAACGACCCCGTGCCGCGTCTTGCGTTGTTACGTGAACGACGTCATGAGTCCGCCTTCGCCCGAAACCGGTCATGACGCAAAACGAAACACGATCAGTTTTCGTGCTGTCGCGACCTTTTCAGGCTCGATGACACCGGCCAGAGCGGTTCACGAGGCTTGATCCAATGACAGAGACCGTCCCGCGGTTCTGCAGCCGTCTCAGCGTCGCGCCGACGATGGGTTATAATTCAAAACACTAACTTGCAATGGGATTTGTGCAAGATGTTCCCGTTTTGATCGCAGAATTTCGCGCTTTGGCGTATGCTAGAGTCGGTTCTTTGGAGGACTGGACCGACCGGCATTCCGGACTTACGGAGCAACGAGAAAGGCTCAGTTCAGCGCGATCCGCACGTCGCCGGAACGGCGCTGTTCGCGTCACTGTCCCGCATTCTCAATCGGCAGCATGGCGGTCAGGCCGGACGGCTACAAAAGGTCGCCGACAGCCAACTGATCAGCGGCATGTTTCAAGGAGGTAGTCCGCGGCTAAGGGGTGGGCGAACACACGAACGGTGGAGATTTGAATGCGAAGCGACCATTGGGGAAATCGAGGCGATGGCAAGCCCGTTCAGTCGGTAGCGTGGCAAATGTACCGGGTTGCATTTGGGGCAGGGCCGAGTCCACGCTAGAGATGTTGATCAGGTTCATGACGCCAGCCAAGCTTCTGTGTCGGTATCCCTCTCTGAGGGAGAGCCGATCAGTGCCATATTGAACGCAAGGAAAGTATGCCGGCGTGCTTGAGGTTACTTCCGGTAGAAGATCATGCCGGCATGTTGCAGCACTTCGGGTTCCACGAAATCACCATCGGCGCGCTGGCGTCACGCCGACGAGGCCTTTCCGCTCTTCGGTCACAATGCCCTTGCGGGTCGAGCCCTATTCCCCCGAGGTCATCGCGCCCTGGCTCGGGAACCTTCCGCCGGAAGAGGAGCAGCTCAGCATCCTGGCCCGCTCCCTGGGGCTTGACCCTGTGGATATGCTGGCCCTGCTGGAACAGATCGGCCGAGACAGGGCGGGGGCGCTGTCCTTCGGCGTTCCCACGGATCGCGACCGCTGGGCCTGGCGACCGCTGACCGAACTCTATGGCGTGGATGACCCGGCCGAGGCCTTTGAGCGTCACTTCAAGGATCTCGGTCGGCGACCCTTTCTGGCGGGAGAGGAGGGGGTTCGGCAATCACTGGCGGGCGGCCATAAAAAAGCTGCCCTCGCGGTGCTGGATCCGCAGGGCAATCCGGTCCTGCGCCTGCTCGGGCCGAGCGATGTTCTGGCGGTTCCGCTGCATAGCGCGCCTTCCACTCTGAACGTGAAACCGGACAATCCGAACCTTCCCGGGCTGACCGAGAACGAGGTCTGGTGCCTCAGGCTGGCCGCTGCGATCGGCGTCTCGGCGGCCAAGGCGACGATCCTGCGGGCCACCGGCCGCAGTGCCATCGCCGTGATGCGCTACGACCGCAAATTGGGGCGACAGGAGCAATTGCGGCGCCGCCATCAGGAGGATTTCGCGCAGGCGAACGGCCTGCCGCCGGGCCGGAAGCATGTACGCGGCACGCGGCCCGTGCTCGACCTCGCAACTCTTCTGCGCACGGGGCGGCATGTCAGTGCGACCGATGCCTTGGCGCTGCTTGACCAGGTGATCTTCAACATCCTCGTCACCAATACCGACGCCCATGTTTAAGAACTATTCCCTGATCCTGCCGATTGCTGCACCGCCCGTTTCGCACCGCTTTACGATGTTTCCTCGGTACTGGCCTAGCCCCATATCGTGCAGGCCTGTGCCCAGAACATGGCCGGCAAAAATGGACATCGGAGGGGATCGCAGGCGGGCATTGGGCGGCCATCGCCGAGGAGGTCGCTATTCGCCCGAGGGATGTGCTCAACCGGGTCCAGGAACTGATTGACGAAATCGTCGCCCATCGCATTGGGGTAAGGGAGGAGGTCGTGCGTCTGCCTGGCGCGACCGAAGGCTACACGGTGCAGACGGCGGAACTGGTGGAAGGTAAGGCGCTTCGGATGGCCTGGCGTCTTTAGGTCACGTGCATCTCACTGAGCTGCTGCCGGTTTCGTGGACACCGGGTTAAGGTCGCATTGCGCGGTTCTCGAAGGCCATTGGGCTGAGATAGCCCAACTTGGAATGGCGCCGCCGCGGGTTGTAGAAGCGCTCGATGTAATCGGACACGTCGGCACG
>JBBQYB010000081.1:0-14575 GCA_038209095.1 Rhodobacterales bacterium | reverse complement strand
CGAGGTGGCGCAACCCCGTTGGGGTTGATGCATTGAACGTCGTTGACCCAGGGTAGGCCCGCTTCACGGTCCAACCCTGGGCTTCGGGACGGAATCCCGTTGGGATTCCAGACCGGAAGAATGGCCAAACTCCAAGCTCCTCCTCGCTCTGGGAGGCCCCCGTAATCACGGCTGGAAGCGCACACTCAGATGCACAATTCCGCAGTCAGGTATCCAGTGCCCGCGTGCTTGAAGAATGCTGCGATCATTGGCAACATCCGATCCACCAACGACACCCAGAGAACGAGACGCATGACGGGGCTGCCGCAGCAATACTGACCACGGCGGTTAGGGGTCGGATGACGTTCTTCGCGGGATGGAGGGCCTTCGGTTCAACACAGACCGGATTACCGCCCAACGGTAAATGTCAGATCGTAAAATGTGGTCAGATTCGTTCCCTTTGGGCGCGGCGTGCCCCGGTCATCCGTTCGATCTGGGCCAATGCTGTAAACGACAAATCCTCGCCGAGGCAGCGGGCGCAATCGCAATGGCTGACCGTCATAGGGATCCTTCAGAATCTCGGAAACATAGTCTGGGCATAGGATCGAAATCGTATCTGGAAGGGCATTGGTGTTGGCGAGTCGGAACAATTCCACCGCCAGGGCGGCCCGAGCGAGACGAGTTCGCCCCACGCCGTCGGCAGCCTTGGAGAGTGCGGTGCGTGGCAGGGGCGAAGCTGCGGAAAAGGCGTCGTGGAGCAATAGACCTGAAACGAAATACCCTTTGGAGGTGGGATCGCCCAGCCGCTGGGGGATTTCGATCATGACTGCGATGCAATCTGGGTACGGAAGACTTGCCGCCGAGATGTACGACGCCATGTAGTCGAGGTAGAAATTCATGTCGGCGCGAAAGGCTTTGCGCTGGCGGTAGGCCGCCATGTCGAAGCCGCTCTCGGACTTTTTGATCGTTCCAATTACGGCTGCCGCCTGCGGAGCGGGCAATTGGAAGACCGACAGGCCCATGCACCGCTCGCCCGCAAAGGCCCGGGCGAGAGAGATCCCGCCCTCCATTTCGAGAAACGCTGGCTCCAGACGCCGGAGGTCGGCTTCGGAAAGCGTCTGGCGGTCCATGATCTCCTCCAGGCTCCGCTGTAGAATCGCGCCCCCGGCGACCTGCACCAAAAATGAGATGAAGAGCGGTTCCTTCTCAATGGAACGGGTAAGCCGAATGCCGGCAAGGAGCGAGTCGGTCGCTTCATCGAGACGACCGTTGAACGCGTGGTTGGAGGCCTCTTCGGCCAGGAGTTGGACACCCTTCTTGATCTTCGCGAGGTGGGGCAGTTCCAACCCAAAACCTTTAGCAAAGTCTAACGGATAGCGGCATTTTTCATGAGCCGCCGCTTCGTGTAACAAGGTGAGCGCGATTCTATTGCGGGCAAGAAATTGCGGCGTCGAGGTCGATGTCGCCGCCGCCGCCGCCCAGGATCCCGGCCAGAAACCCCTTCTTCTTGACGGGATCCCATCCCAGGCCGAGATGCAGCCGGGTTACCCCGCCGCCCGATTTTTCCAGACTGATCGTCTGACCCTTTGAAAGTGATACGGCCATTTCATCCCCCGATGAGATTGTTCCGGACCTGCCGGATCACCCGGCCGTCACGACACTCCAGCCGTGATTTCACGGCGATCCTGCTGACAAAATTGGTAGAAGTTGCATCCACCGGGGTCAACCGCTTTCGCCCCGTGCGGGGCGACAGGGCCGGATCCGCTGATGATCCCCTCTCGACGGACCGCGGCCCGTCCCGCATAGAAAAACGACACCGACAGTCCCCGCGAGGCCCACAGATGCCCGACCTTCCGCGCGCCGCCGCCCCGTCCGCCACGGCCTCCTGCCGCCTCGAGGCGGGCCTTCTGCGGCTGACCGTTGACGCCGGCGACCCGCGGCTCTTCGGCTTCGCCGAGCGCAACAATCCGCGGCGCGCGTTTCTCTTCGTCTCGAACATCCTAGGCCGGCACGTGCCTGTGTCCCCCGCAGTCATGCGCGCGGCGTTCACCCGCCTCGCTTGCACCCTGCCCGCCGACCTGCCCGGACCCCTCGCGATGACCGGCATGGCCGAGACGGCCGTGGGCCTCGGCGCGGGCGTCCACGACGCCTGGCTCGACCGGACCGGCCGCGGCGACACGCTCTATCTCGCCACCACGCGCGCCCAATTCCAGTCCGCTCGCCTGACCTCGTTTCGCGAGGATCACAGTCATGCCTCCGAGCATCTGGTGCATCTCCCGCAACACCCGTACGACCGTGATCTCCTCGCACGGGCTCGCTCGCTCGTGATGATCGATGACGAGGCCAGTTCCGGCAACACGTTCCGCAACCTCGCAGCGAGTCTCCTCGGTGCCGGCCTCACCCGGATCGAGCGCGTGCACACGCTGGTCCTCACCGACTGGTCGGGACCCGCCGCGGCCCCCCTCCTGCCCCACCACCCGGGCATTGCCGTGACCCGCACGGCGCTGCTCGCCGGCTCCTTTTCCTGGACGCCCGCAGACGACGCGCCGGCCCGCACGCTCCCCGACGCCGATCTTCTGCGCGAGGGGCGCATACCGCCCCTGCCCCGGCCGGACGACGGACGCCTCGGACGCTCCCGGCGCACGCAGGTGCACCTGCCCGCAGGGCTGATCGACGCACTCGGTCCCTTGCCCCTCTGCCTCCTGGTTCTGGGAACGGGCGAGCATGTCTGGGAGCCGTTTCTCCTCGCCGAAGGCCTCGAACGCCTGGGGCACGACGTGCGCTTCGGTGCCACCACCCGCTCGCCGATCCTGCCCGGTCACGCGATCCGGCGGGGCTATGCCTTTCGCGACCACGAGGGCCTCGGCATCGCGAACTACCTCTACAACGTCGATCCCGCCACCGCGGACCGGATCATCCTCTGCACGGACACCGCCCTCGACGCCGTCGACCCGCGCCTGCTCGCAGCCCTGCGCGCGGACGTGGTCGTGGGCGACACCTTCCATCCCCGCGAGGACGTGGCCCGGCGCACGACCGGGGCCGTGCCGGCCGAGGCCTTCGTGGCCCGCGACACCGCCCCATGACGCCCCGCATCGCGATCTTCACCGATCTGGACGACACCCTGTTCCAGACCGCCCGCAAGCTGCCCCCGGAGGCCGTGGCGACGGCCGTCAAGGTCGCCCACGCCACCAACGACAGCCACGGCCTGATGACCCCCGGCCAGGCGGCTCTTCTCGCCTGGCTCGACCCCAGCCGCACGATCCCCGTGACCGCCCGCGGATCGGAGGCATTCTCGCGCGTGGCGCTCACATTCAGGGGACCCGCCATTGTCGCGAACGGCGCCGCCATCCTCGACGCCGCCGGCACCCCCGACCGCGAGTGGCAGGCCCATGTCCGCTCCACCCTCGCCGCGCACCGGCCCGACCTCGACGCTCTTCCTGCGCGCGCGCAGGCGGCCGCGGCCGGGATCGGTGCCGAAATCCGCACCTGGCTCGTGGAGGAGCCTGGCTGCGGCGGCGTCTACGCCGTGGTCAAGGCCGAGCCCGGCACGCCCGAGGACGCCCTCGCCCCCCTCGCCGCCCGCCTCCGGGACGGGCTGCCCGAGACCTGGCGGACCCACCTCAACGGCAACAATCTCGCGCTCATTCCGCCGGGCATCTCCAAGGCGGCCGCCACCGGCTTCGTCCTCGCGCGCCTGCGCCAAAGCGGCCCCGTCCTCGCCGTGGGGCTCGGCGACAGCCGAAGCGATCTCGCGTTCATGCGGCTCTGCGATCTGTGGATGACACCCACGGGCTCCCAACTCGACCGCGCCGTGACAGCGACGATCCCGTGAGCATGCCTCCGCCCTTCTCCGGCAGCTATGCCCCTGAAGACGTCACCTTCCTCCTCACGCCCGTGGATCCGGCAGCGGCCGCGGCCATCTACACGCCCCCCGCGAGCAAGGAACGGCTGATCCAGCAGGGACTGCGGCACTATTCGGAGATGATCTCGCCGGAGGCCGCCCCGACCCCGGCCTACATGGCGATCTACCAGGCGGCCCTCGCCCGCCACGGCCGGCGCATGGCGCGCGAGGTGGGCCAACTGGTGCGCGCGATCGATGCGCGCGTCGCCGGACCCCTGACGCTCTGCAGCCTCGTGCGCGCCGGCGTGCCGCTCGGCGTGCTGTTGCAGCGCGGGCTGAGGGAACTGGGGCGGGACTGCGTGCATTTCGGCGTCTCGATCATCCGCGACCGGGGCATCGACGGGGCGGCGATGGCGCATGTGCTGGACCGCCGCCCGGCGGAGGGCGTGCTCTTCGTCGACGGATGGACGGGCAAAGGTGCCATCGCACAGGAACTGGAGACCGCTCTGTCAGGCTGGCCGGCTCTCGCCCCGCGGCTCGTCGTCCTCGCCGATCCCGCCGGCCGGGCCTGGCTGTGCGCGAGCCACGACGACTGGCTCATTCCCTCGGGCATCCTCGGCAGCACGGTCTCGGGCCTCATCAGCCGCTCCATCCTCAATGCCGCGCTCGCCCCGAGAGACGCCTTCCACGCCGCCCTCGACCTGCGGGGCCTGGCACCCCACGACGTCTCGCGCCCCTTCGTTGACCGGATCTTCTCCTTGATGGCCGGGGAGCGCGCAGGAAGCGGAACAATCCCCGAGCCGCAGGCCAACATGCGCCGGACGGCCGAGACCGTGATGGACGGCCTCGCCGCCCGGTTCGGGATCACCAACCGGAACCGGATCAAGCCCGGCATCGCCGAGGCCACCCGCGCCGTCCTGCGCCGCGTCCCCCACCGGATCCTTGTGGCGGGCGACGACGACCCCGATCTCGCCGGTCTCCTGCATCTGGCCGGCGCGTGCGGCGTTGCGGTCGAGACGCCGCAGGCCCCGCTCCACCCCTACCGCGCCGTCACGATCATCGCGGATGCGGCCAGCGACGCGCCCGCTCTCGAATTGTCCCGGTCCTGACCTTGCGCAATCCCTATCCCCACGCAATCTCACTCGAAAAAGGAGCCCGCCCCGTGTCCATCCAGACCCTGATCCCGGCATCAGCACCCGTCGGCCGTTCCGACGGGATGGCCGAGGCGATGTCGCTCGGGGCCACGATGTACGTCCCCGTGCTGCACCCCGACATCCGCGACATCGTGCTCGGTCTCAGATACCCCGCCCTGAAATCCGTCGTGCTCTGTCTGGAGGACGCGCTCCTCGCGTCCGACACCCATCGCGGCCTCGGTCTGCTGGCGCGCCTTCTTTTGGATCTTGGCGGTCTCGCCGGCATGCCCCGCCGGCCCTGGCTCTTTGTGCGCCCACGCAACCTCGACATGGCCCGGGCCATCTGCGGCTTGCCGGGGATTGCCCGCATCGACGGTCTGGTCATCCCCAAGCTGCGGATCGAACACGTGCAGGACTGGTGGCGTCTGGCGGCGGAGGCCGATCTGCGCCTGATGCCGACGCTCGAATGCGCCTGGGTTCTCGATCCCGGCGCCCTCGCCGCCTTCGCGTCCCATCTCGACACGCAGCCGCCGCACCGCACCCTCGCGCTCCGGATCGGCGGCAACGATCTTCTGGCCACGCTCGGCCTGCGCCGGATCCGTGGCGAGACGATCTACGACGGCCCGCTCGCCTGGGCTCTGGCGCAGATCATGTGCCAGCTCGGCTCCCGCGGCCATGCCCTGACGGCACCCGTGTTCGACGTCCTCGACGATCCTGAGACCCTCAGGCGGGAAAGCGTCCGCGACGCGGCCTTCGGGTTCGTCGGCAAGACGGCGGTCCATCCCGACCAGATCGGGGTCATCCACCGGGCGTTCTGTGTCTCCCGCGACGACATGGAACTGGCGCGCAGGACCCTCGATAGCGCTGCCGGTGCGGTCTTTCGGGCCTCGGGCCTGATGCTCGAACCGGCGACGCACCGGGCCTGGGCCGAGCGGATCGAAATGCGCGCCGCCGCCTACGGGATCGAGGACGCTCACCGGACCGCGGCAGGCCCGCACCGCGAACCCACCGACGCCTGATCCCGCCTGGGCCGAGCTGCGAGTGTATGGTCCGGGCCACTCACCCTTGGGTGGAGTTGCCGCTCCGTCTCTGTCGCAATAGTAGTTGGAAGGCGCGCCGATTTGTGCTTTTGTATCCGGGTTCACCCGATCAGGAAAGAATAGACCGGACCATGCCCCATATCGATGTTATCACCCAGATCGGACTCGCGGCAGGGTTTCTCCACCTCGCTGGTTACTTCGTTTACCTGCGCCACTCGGACATCGAGCCGAATCCGGTCACCTGGCTCATGTTCGCCTATGGCACCTCGTTGCTGACCCTGCTCGAATGGGACAGCGACGCGAGCTTCGCCGAACTCTTCCTTCCCGCGGTCTGCAGCGCCATGGCGGTCTGGGTGGCCTTCCGCTGCTGGCACCGCGCGCGGGCCCGCGATGCGACCCGGCTCTTCCCCCGGTGGCCGCAGGACTGGCGCGACCGCACCGCCTTCCAGATCGATCTCGTGCTGACCGCCTTCTATCTCGCGGCGGCCCTGATGCTCCACACCGACGTGATCGCCGCGCAGTCCAAGGACGCTGTCGTGCTGATCTTCCTGACCGCCGCGAACCTCACGACCTATTCCGCCTTCTTCCCGCTGCTGCGCAGCGTCTCCGAGAACCCGCGCGGCGAGCGGATCGAACCCTGGGTCATCTGGTGCGGCGCGTATTCGCTCCTGGGCCTGACGACCTACCTCCATCAGGGCGAATTCTTCACGGTCCTGATAATGTATCCCGTCCAGAGCGCTGTGCTGCACGGTCTCGTGGCCTACCTCGCCCGCCCGTCGCGCCGCGCGCGCTACGCCGCACTCGCACCTGCCGGATAAGGGGCCCCGCATGACGACCGCGATGACCTGGATCAAGCGCCACACCACCGGTCAGATCCGGCTCGGACCCGGCGACGACGTCCTGCGGCTGTCGCACCGGCTCGTGGCCCTGCATGCGGGCGGCATCGTGCTGCTCCTCGGCGTCGTGCTCAGCACGGCGCTTTGGCTGTCGTCCCAGCAGAATCAGCTCGCCGTCTACTCCTCCCAGAAACTGGTGAGCAACGAGATCGCCGCCCTGCGCGAGAGCGCGCTTACCCTCGTCGACGACTATTCCCTCTGGGATCAGGGCTACGAGGCCGTCATCACCAACAAACGCGACTGGCTCTACAGCAGCATCGGCAGCAGCGTGGTCAAGCTCAGCACCTTCGATCTGGTCGTCCTCGCCCCGCCGGGTCAGGAGCCCTTCGGCTGGCGCGCGAGCTCGCCCGAGGCGGGCGAACAGGGCATCCTCCCGGACGATCTCTACCGGTCAATCACCGGTCTCATCGACGCTACCCCGAATCCGGGCGAAGCCGCGCGGACCCTCATCGCCGAATTCGACGACGGCCCCTGGATCTTCGCCGTCTCGAAGATGACGCCCGTCGAGGGCATGCCTCTCGGACGCGAGGCCGAACCCGTCCCCATCCAGATCCACGGCTACCGCATGATCGAGGAGCGGTTCGGCCGCGTCGGAAGCGACGTGCTCGTCAACAACCTGCACTTCAACGGTGGCGTGGACCCGCACGAGACCTTCATCCCCATAAGGGACCACACCGGCCGGACAATCTCCAAGATCGTCTGGGATGCCCCCCGCCCCGGCGACAGCGTCCTGCGCAAGGCCGCCGTGCCGTTGTCGCTGGCGCTTGCCATTGCGACCGTGATCAGCGCCATCAGTTCGCTCTACGCGGTGCGCTCCGCCCGCAGCCTCGAACGCGCGCTGATCGCCGCGAAGGAAGCGGATCGCATCCGCATGGAGTTCCTCTCCAACGTCAGCCACGAGCTGCGCACGCCGATGAACGGCGTCCTCGGCGCCACCCAGCTTCTGGAGACCACCGCGCTCGACCCCGAGCAACGCGAATACGCAGGCCTCCTGCGCTCCTCCGCGAATGCCCAGATGGCGCTCATATCCGACCTCATCGACTTCAGCCGCATCGACAGCGGCAATCGCCGCCCGGACGAGGCCCCCTTTCGCCCCGAACAGGTCCTGTGCGATGTCTGTGCGATGATGCGAGTCGCCGCCGACCAGAAGAGCATCCGGATCGTCACCGACTGGGACCTGCCCGGGCTCCTCGTCCTGCGCGGCGACGGCCAGGCCTTACGCCAGATCCTAACCAACCTCATCGGCAATGCCGTCAAGTTCACCGACAAGGGCGCCGTCACCGTAACCGCCACAGCCGCCGAGACCTCGGAGCGCGTCACCCTCACCGTGGCCGTCGCGGACACCGGCATCGGCATGCCCGCGGCGGCGGTGCCCCGCATCTTCGACCGGTTCTACCAAGTGGACGGCTCCCTCTCGCGCCGGGCCGAAGGCACCGGCCTTGGGCTCGCGATCAGCCGGAAACTCGCGCAGGCCCTCGGCGGCGACATCGAGGTCCGGAGCGTCTACGGCTCGGGATCGACCTTCACCTTCACGGCGAGCTTCGCGCGCGCGACCGACACGGCCGAGGCACGCGATGCCGCCTGAAACCCTCGCGGATCCGGACTGCCCCGCGATGAGCGGCGGACCGCCATCCGGCCTCATCCTCATCGTCGAGGACAACGACACGAACGCCCTGATCCTGCGCGCGATGCTGCGCAAGGCGGGCTACGCGACAGAGCTCGCCGCCGACGGCGTCCAGGGCGTCGAGATGGCGGGCCGGCTCCGCCCGAGGCTTATCCTGATGGACCTCCACATGCCGCGGCTCGACGGGCTCGAGGCCGCGGCGGCCATCGAGCGCCTTTGCGCCCCGCGCACGCCCGCGATGGTCGCCGTGACCGCGAACGCCAATCCCGAGGTTCACGCCGCCTGTATGGCCGCCGGTTTCCGGGCGGTGCTCGCAAAGCCCATCCTGCTCGAGGCGCTCGTCGCAACCGTGCGACGGTTCGTGCCGCTGCCCGACGCGTCCGCACCGCGGGGCGCATAGGGCACGGCGGACCGCGCGAGCTCCAGCAGGAACTCGATGTGCCAGGGGCAGTACGCGGCATAATACGGCCGCAGCCAGTGGTCGGGCGCGAGCCCCCCCGCCAGGCACAGGCCGTAATCCTCCCGCAACTCTTCGCCCGCTTCTATGTCGCGAAAGGCGATGATGTGATCGGCCCTGAGCGACGGCCAGTAGTCCAGACCGACGTTCGCATCGGCTCCCCGCCCGTGGTTGAGATATTGCATGCCGTCCTCGTACCAGACGAATCGTCCCGACGGCCGGTGGAGATATCCGCCATGCAACGCAAAGGTGATCTGCGCCGGTTCCAGCAGCGCAAAGGACCTGCGCGTCTCGATATGCATCGAGCCGTCGACCTGCCAGACCTTCGACCCCGCGGGAATGCGCTCGCAGGCGAACACTCCCTTACCTTCTACATCGCTTTCTCGAAAGGCCACATCTACATTCCAACTCAAGGTCGTCTTCCTCTCGCAACTCCTGACATCAGCGCGCGTCCATGAGGTAATCCCGAGCGGGAACCGGGGAGGACTCGCACTGAAGGCAAGGCATCCGCGTGCCGAGCCTGGCGCAATTGATACACTTACGAATTGATATGTCTACACGTTCGCGCGTAACGCGAGTGATTGCGGCAACTTTACTCGGATGCTTAGCGCGGCCGGGAGGCCGCAAACGGCGTGGTCAGACCTGCTCGATCTCAGGATCGTGCCTGAATTGACGCATAAGGGGCGGGTGGCTAACCTTCACTATCAAGTTCGAGAAGGGTCGTGCCATGGTCCGTCATGCCGTACCGGCGCTTCTTGTCGCGTCTCTTTCGGGTCCCGCTCTGGCACAGGACGCCGGGGCCCAGGCTAACAATCCACTGGCCAATACGTCGGCGCTCAATTTCCAGACTCAGTATACGGGCAACCTCTCGGGCCTAGATCGCGACGCAAATTCCTTTCTCCTGCGGTACGCCCACAGGACGCGGTCTACATCTACCGCGACTACGGTCTGCGCGGCGATACATGCTACGAGGCGACCTATACGCCGCCGGACTTCGAGGAAGACATGGCCTTCAACAACGACGGTACGGTGACTATAAGGTACGGACCGCAGGAGCTTTGCGGCGACGCCGCCAACTGGCTCCCGACCCCCGGAGACGACTGGTATCTCGGCATGCCCATCTACCGCTCCGGCGAGAGCGTCTTCGACGGACGCTACGAAGTGCCTGAACCCGCACCGATCGTCTGACCCGAGCGTCCTGCGCGATCACGCCCCACCTGCAGCACCGAGGCGACCGCCGCCTCGGCTCCCGCCCGTCTTCGGAGGTTCGCCCCCCCGTTAAGGATCATTGCGAAACCATGAACGGAAATGAGATTTCTGTTCAATATCAGGCACTTGACGTTTTGTCCACGCGTGGACAAACGCTAGAAGAACGCCTGCAACCCTGTCTGGGCCCGCCCGAGGATCAGGGCATGCACGTCGTGGGTCCCCTCATATGTGTTGACGGCCTCGAGGTTCATGACGTGCCGGATCACCCCGTATTCGTCGGACACCCCGTTCCCGCCATGCATGTCCCGCGCCGCCCGCGCGATATCGAGCGCCTTGCCGCAATTGTTGCGCTTCATCAGGCTGATCAATTCCGCCGGTGCCCGCCCTTCGTCCAGCAGCCGCCCGAGGCGCAACGCCCCCTGCAGCCCGAGCGAGATCTCCGTCTGCATGTCCGCAAGCTTCTTCTGGACAAGCTGGGTCTGGGCCAGCGGCCGCCCGAACTGCTTGCGATCGAGCGTATATTGCCGCGCCGCGTGCCAGCAGAATTCCGCGGCTCCCATGACACCCCAGCTGATTCCGTAGCGCGCCCGGTTGAGGCAGCCGAACGGCCCCGCCAGCCCCTCGACATTGGGCAGCAGGTTCTCCTCGGGCACGAAGACCTCGTCCATCTGGATCATGCCCGTGACGGACGCCCGGAGGCTGAACTTGCCCTCGATCTTCGGGGCATGCAGACCCTTCGTGCCGCGCTCGAGGATGAACCCCTTGATCTTGCCGCCATGGGCATCGGACTTCGCCCAGATGACGAATACGTCCGCGATCGGGGAATTCGTGATCCAGTTCTTCGACCCGGACAGGGAATATCCCCCCTCCACGACCTTCGCGCGGGTCAGCATCGAGGCCGGGTCCGACCCCGCGTCGGGTTCGGTCAACCCGAAGCACCCCACCAGGTCTCCGCTCGCCAGCCGCGGCAGATAGGTCTCGCGCTGCGCATCGGTCCCGTAGGCAAAGATCGGATGCATCACGAGGCTCGACTGCACCGACATGGCCGACCGGTACCCGCTGTCCACCCGTTCCACCTCGCGGGCCACGAGGCCGTAGGCGACATAGGACGCCCCCACCCCGCCGAAATCCTCCGGCAGGGTCGAGCCGAGCAGGCCCATGGCCCCCATCTCCGACATGATCTCCCGGTCGAACGTTTCCGTCCGGTTGGCCATGAGAACCCGGCTCGCGAGCCTGTCCTGGCAATAATCGCGCGCCGCGTCGCGGATCATCCGCTCTTCGTCGGAGAGTTGATCCTCCAGCAGGAACGGATCCTCCCAGACCAGGGCTGCGGGTTTCGCACGGGCGGTCTCGGGGGTGTTGCGTTTCTGGAGCATGGTCCGGGTCTCCTGTTCCACTTCACTCTACGGCACGCCCGAGGCTTGGACAAGCCGCGCGGCCTGAGACAATTCGCGTGCCGCGGGTCGCAAACGGACGCGCGACGGGATCCTTCCGGGCGGATTGATTGGCCCTAGTCCAGCCGGAGCGACCATGACCGATCGCAAGACCCGCCGCGGAGGCGGCCACAGCCGAAACCCGGGTGCCGTGCCTGCCCGCGCCATCCACCAGATGCCCTGGCGGCTGCCGCTCAATACCGACCGCCCGACCGAGCCCCTGGGGCCCGAGGGGGTGGCGGCGATCCACGACACCGCGATGCGGGTGCTCGAGGAAATCGGGATCGAGTTCCTCAATGAGGAGGCCAAGGACTACCTGCGGGCCGCAGGTGCCAGGGTGGTGGGCGACAACGTCCGCTTGGACCGGGCGTTCGTGATGGAAAAGGTGGCCCTCGCCCCACACGCTTTCGACATCACCCCGCGCAACCCGGACCGGCAAGTGACGCTGGGCGACCGGCGCATGGCCTTCGTCAACGTCTCCTCCCCGCCCAACGTGATGGACATGGACCGCGGCCGGCGGGTGGGCGACATCGAGAGTTTCCGCGACCTCATCAAGATGTCGCAGTATTTCAACTGCATCCATGTTCTCGGCGGCTACCCGGTGGAGCCCGTGGATATCCACGCGAGCGTGCGGCATCTGGATTGCCTCCACGAGATGCTGACGCTCTCGGACAAGGTGGTGCATGCCTATTCCCTCGGGCCGGAGCGGGTCGAGGACGTGATGGAGATGGCGCGGATCGCCTCCGGGCTGGAAGCGGCCGAGTTCTACTCCAAGCCGCGGCTCTTCACGAACATCAACTCCTCGAGCCCGCTCAAGCATGACTGGCCGATGCTGGACGGGGCGATGCGGTTCGCGCGGCGCGGGCAGCCGGTGATCGTGACGCCCTTCACGCTGGCGGGGGCGATGGCCCCGGTCACGATGGCGGGTGCTGTGACGCAATCAGTGGCGGAGGCGCTGGCGGCGATCGTGCTCCTGCAGATCATCAATCCGGGCACGCCCTGCATGATCGGGACCTTCACCTCCAACGTGGACATGCGCTCGGGAGCACCGGCGTTCGGGACCCCTGAATACGTGCGCGCCACCCAGATGACGGGCCAGATGGCACGGTTCTACGGCCTGCCGCTGCGGGCGTCGAACGCCTGTGCGGCCAACGCGCCGGACGCGCAGGCGATGTGGGAGAGCATGAACAGCCTGTGGTCTGCGGTGCAATCGGGGGTGAACCTCGTCTATCACGCGGCTGGCTGGCTGGAGGGGGGGTTGATCGCGTCTTACGAAAAATTCGTGATGGACTGCGAGGTGATCCAGCAGTTCCAGCGGTATTTCGAGCCGGTGTTGACGGAAGCGACCCCGGAGGCGCTGGCGTTCGATGCCATGGCGGAAGTGGGGCCGCAGGGGCATTTCTTCGGAGCAACCCATACCCAGAGCCGGTATGCGCAGGCGTTCTATGCGCCGTTCCTGTCGGATTGGCGCAACTACGAGGCCTGGTCGGAGGCGGGCGGGGCCTGGACGGAGGAGCGGGCTAACAAGACCTGGAAAGCGATCCTGGCCGACTATGAGGCACCGCCCATGGAGGCGGCCGTGCGGGAGGAACTCGCGGCCTTCGTGGCGCGACGCAAGAGCGAGGGCGGATCGCCTACGGACTACTGAGCGGGGTTTAGTCTGGAGTTGGAGTTCCCCCGGTTTCGTGGACAGTTAGCCAGTAGCGGATCGTAGCCGGTTCGGCGCGCTCCTTTCGAACGTGATGGGGGACTTGTAGCCGAGCGCCGAATGTCTGCGGCTCGGGTTGTACTAGCCTTCGATGAACTCGAAGCAGGCCATGCGAGCCTCGGCCTTGATGCGGAATTTCTGCCGGTCGAGCAATTCGCATTCGAGCGTCGCGAAGAAGCTCTCGCACATGGCGTTTTCGTACGCGTCGCCGACCGATCCCATCGACGGCCGGACGCCAGCCTCCGTGCAGCTGAGACCGAACGCCATGGACGCGTATTGAGATCCCTCGACGCCTTTCTGTGTGTCAAGTGGCTGCTGCCGGTGGTCGGTTGATCTCTTTTTGTCGGGCGCGGATTATGCCGTGCGGCGCGGGCGATGTAGCGCTTGAGCATCCGAATGGCCTCGAGCTTGGAATGTCCCATGGCCGTGCGCTAGGCGACGTAGTCCTTTGTCCGCGGGTCGAGGCGCATCCGGGAGACGGCGATGATGTGCAGCGCGCTGTTGGCCGCCCTGTCGCTGCCTCGGTTCAGACAATGCCGGATCGTCTTGTCGGAAGATGCGGGCACCGGACTGAAACCGCAGAGCGCGGCGAAGTTTGCCTCGGACGTGAGGCGGCCTTGCCGGCTTGCGCCGTCGCGCCATGATCGTCGCCATCGCGCCGAGATAGAGCAGCCGTCGGGTCGCCTGTGGTTGAGCTACTCCCCATCGATTGGACAGATTTTCGGGTGATTCAAGCTACTGCCTGCACCTGCTGATCGGTTTCGATTGCATTAAAGTAGACCACGGCGGTCGGTTGACCGCCATGGGCGGCATGGGGCCGCTGGTGGTTGTAAAAGGTGATCCAGCGTCCGACGCCAGCCTGGGCCTGAGACCCGGTTTCCCAGGCGTGCAGATAGACGCATTCAGACTTCAGGGACCGCCAAAGCCGCTCGATGAAGATGTTGACCAGATAGCGGGGATTGCCGTCCATTGAGATCTAGGTGTTTGCCCGCTTCAGTCGGTCGGTCCAGTCGAAGGACGTGAACTGACTGCCTTGGTCGGTATTCATGATCTCAGAGCCTGATTCAAAAGTTCATGCGACATGGCAGTATCTTGCGAGACGTCGCGTCATGAACCTGATGCTTGCGATCAAGGTCCATGCGGTGGCGCTCTCCAAGGTCTGCTCCCAGTCCTTCGCCAGCCTTCGGCACCTGCCGAGCCATGCGAAGGTGCGCTCGACGACCCATCGACGCGGCAGCACTTCGAAGCCCCTGGC
>JBBQYB010000080.1:0-14590 GCA_038209095.1 Rhodobacterales bacterium | reverse complement strand
CATCCGCGAGGCCCCCCGTCTTGATGAGCGGGTAGGCCTCCGAGCTAACCGACAGGATGCGCAAGATCGTCAGTGCTCCAGGCGGTCGATCATCGGCTGGGTGATGAGGCAGACGCCGCCCTCCGAGACGCGGAAGCGCTTCGCGTCGAGCGCCGGATCGTCGCCCACGACGAGGCCTTCGGGGATGATCACGCCGCGGTCGACGACCACCTTGCGCAAGCGCACGTGGCGACCGATCTCCACTTCCGGCAGGATCACCGCCTCGTCGAGATACGAATAGGAATTGGCCCGCACGCCGGTGAACAAGAGCGACCGGCGCAGGCTGGCCCCGGAGACGATGCAGTTGCCCGAGACGAGGCTCGAGATCGCCGTGCCCCGCCGCCCGTCCTCGTCATGCACGAACTTGGCTGGCGGGTTGATCTCGGCATAGGTCCAGATCGGCCAGGAGGTGTCATAGAGGTCGAGTTCGGGGATGATGTCCGTCAGGTCGATGTTGGCCTGCCAATAGGCGTCCACCGTGCCCACGTCGCGCCAGTAGGCCTCGGCTTCGCCGCTGGAGCGCACGCAGGAGGTGTTGAACCGGTGGGCCACCGCCTTGCCGTTCGCGACGATGTGGGGGATCAGGTCCTTGCCGAAGTCGCGGCTCGATCCCGGCTCGGCCGCGTCGCGGCGCAACTGGTCCATCAGGAACTTGGTGTTGAAGACATAGATGCCCATGGAGGCGAGCGCCATGTCCGGCTGGCCCGGGATGCCCGGCGGATCGGCGGGTTTCTCGACGAAGGCGGTGATGGTGTCCTCGGTGTCGACATGCATCACGCCGAAGCCGGTGGCCTCCATGCGCGCGACCTCGAGACAGCCGACGGTGACGTCCGCGCCGCTGTCGACGTGCTGGCGCAGCATCACCTCGTAGTCCATCTTGTAGATGTGATCGCCCGCGAGGATGATCATGAACTCGGGGCCGTAGCTGTCGATGATGTCGATGTTCTGGTAGACCGCGTCCGCCGTGCCCTCGTACCACTGCGTCTCGGAGACACGCTGGGACGCGGGCAGGATGTCGAAGCTCTCGTTGCGCTCGACGCGCAGGAAGTTCCAGCCGCGCTGCAGGTGGCGGATCAGGCTGTGCGCCTTGTACTGGGTGGCCACGGCCATGCGCCGCACGCCAGAGTTGATGGCGTTGGACAGGGCGAAATCGATGATGCGGGTCTTGCCGCCGAAATAGACGGCAGGTTTCGCCCGTCGGTCGGTCAGCTCCTTGAGGCGGCTGCCGCGGCCGCCCGCGAGCACGTAAGCCATGGCGTCGCGCGCCAGCGGTTGCGTTCTATTGATCACTTCGTCCCCTCTTTCTTTGCTCCCTAACTCCGGAGGTCATGCCTCCGGTTCCAATTCGAGCCAGACGGTCCCCAGGGGCGGCAATGTCAGGAGCGCGCCGATCCCGGATGCGTCGGCCTTCGCGATGGCTACACCCGCGTTGCCGATCCCGCCGCCGCCATAGATCTGGGCGTCCGTGTTCAATATCTCGCGCCACCGGCCGGCGTTGGGCAGCGGCACGCGGTATCCGTCGCGCGGGATGGGGGTGAAATTGCTGATGACCGCGACGGGGCCGGCACCGGGCGCCTTGCGCAGCCAGGCGAAGACCGAGTTGTCCGCATCGTCCGCGATCAGCCACTCGAACCCCTCGCCCTCGCAGTCGCGCGCGTGCAGTGCGGGCGTGTCGCGGTAGAGGTGGTTGAGATCGCGCACCAGATCCTTGACGCCGCGGTGGGCGGAAATGTCGAGCTGGTGCCAGTCGAGGCCGTGTTCCTCGGACCATTCGGCCCCTTGGGCGAATTCCTGGCCCATGAACAACAGCTTCTTGCCGGGATAGCCCCACATGAAACCGTAGAAGGCCCGCAGGTTCGCGAATTTCTGCCAGGCGTCGCCCGGCATCTTGCCGAGCAGCGATCCCTTGCCGTGCACCACCTCGTCGTGGCTGAGCGGCAGGACGAAGTTCTCCGAGAACGCATAGATCAGACCGAAGGTCAGGTCGTTGTGGTGGTGTTTGCGGTGCACCGGCTCCAGCGCCATGTAGCCCAGCACGTCGTGCATCCAGCCCATGTTCCACTTGAACCCGAAGCCGAGGCCGCCCTCGTGGACCGGGGCGCTGACCTTCGGAAAGGACGTGCTCTCCTCGGCGATGGTGATCGTGCCCGGATGGCTGCCGTAGACGGCCTTGTTGGTCTCCTGGAGGAAGGCGATGGCCTCGAGGTTCTCGCGCCCGCCGTGGACGTTGGGGATCCATTCACCCGCCTTGCGCGAGTAGTCGCGGTAGAGCATGGAGGCCACCGCATCCACGCGCAGCCCGTCGATATGGAACTTCTCGGACCAGTAGAGCGCGTTGTTCACCAGATAGGCGAAGACCTCCTTGCGCCCGAAATTGTAGATCGCGGTGTTCCAGTCGGGGTGGAAGCCCTCGCGCGGGTCCGCGTGCTCGTAGAGGGACGTGCCGTCGAACCGCGCGAGCCCGTAGGCGTCGGTGGGAAAATGCGCCGGCACCCAGTCGAGGATCACGCCGATGCCGACCTGGTGTGCTCCGTCCACGAACCGCGCCAGCCCCTCGGGCGGGCCGAAGCGGGCCGAGGGCGCAAAGAGCCCGGTGGTCTGATAGCCCCAGGACGGATCGTAGGGGTGTTCGGAGACCGGCAGGAACTCGATGTGGGTGAAGCCCATCTCGACCACGTAGGGAATAAGCTCGTCCGCCATCTCGTCCCAGCTGAGGAACCGCTCGCCATCGCGCTTCCATGAGCCCGGATGCACCTCGTAGATCGAGATGGCCTGCCTTCGCGGATCGGCCTTGCGCCAGAAGGCGCGATGTTCGGCGTCGGCCCAGTCGTGGTCGAGCCAGGGGGCGACCACCGAGGCGTTCGCGGGGCGGAATTCGGCGGCCCGCGCGAATGGATCGGCCTTGAGCGGCTGGAGCGTTCCGTCCGGGCCGAGGATCTCGTACTTGTAGGGCAGGCCCGGCCCCACGGCGGGCACGAAAATCTCCCAGATGCCGGTGTCCTGGCGCAGCCGCATGACGTGCCGGCGCCCGTCCCAGCCGTTGAAATCCCCCACGACCGAGACGCGCCGGGCGTTCGGGGCCCAAACCGCGAAATGCACGCCCTCGGCGCCTTCGTGGCGGATCGGATGCGCGCCCATCTTGTCGAAGAGCCGCAGATGGCTGCCCTGCGCGATATAGTAGTCGTCCATCGGGCCGAGCACGGGCCCGAAGCTGTAGGCGTCCCAGACCCACCAGGCCCCGGTGCGGTTGCTCGCCTTGTACTTGACCGGCTCGCGGGCCCTGAGGCGGACCGCGCCCTCGAAGACGCCGCCGGGATGGACGCGGCGCAGCGTGCCCACCGCCTTGTCCGCGAGGGTATGGACCTCCACCGCCTCCGCGCCGTCGATCACGCAGCGTGCGACCAGCTTGCCGTCCGCGTCCTGCAGCCCGAGCACGGCGAAGGGATCGCCGTGCAGACCCGATACGAGAGCGTCGAGGGCGCCTGCGTCAAGCGCGGACGCCGCTGCCTTTGCGGGCTTCGTTGTCACGCGGATCCCCTTTCTGGGTTTTGCCTGTCCCAGACTTACAGGCTGAGCTTCCAGATGTCTCGCGCATACTGCCGAATGGTCCGGTCCGAGGAGAACCAGCCCATGCGGGCGGTGTTGAGGATGACCTTCTCGCGCCAGGCCGCCTGGTCCGACCAGATCGCGTCGACCTCGCGCTGGGCCGCCGCATAGGCGTCGAAATCGGTCGCGACCATGAACCAGTCGTGCTCGTAGAGCCCGTCCACAAGATCGCGGTAGCGTCCGGGATCGTCGGGCGAGAACACGCCCGAGGCGATGGCCTTGAGCGCCTGGCTGAGTTCGGGCGAGTTCTCGATGATGGCGGCCGGGTCGTGGCCTTCGGTGCGCCTCTGGGTCACTTCCTCGGCGGTCAGGCCGAAGATCACGAAGTTCTCGGCCCCGACGTGCTCGCGCATCTCGACGTTCGCCCCGTCGAGGGTGCCGATGGTCAACGCGCCGCTGAGCGCGAACTTCATGTTGCCGGTGCCCGAGGCCTCCATGCCGGCGGTCGAGATCTGCTCGGAGAGATCCGCGGCCGGCACCAGCACCTCGGCGAGGCTGACGTTGTAGTTGGGGACGAACACCACCTTGAGGACGTTGCGCACCGACGGGTTGGCGTTGATGACCTTGGCGACGTCGTTGGCGAGTTTGATGATGAGCTTGGCGTTGTGATAGCTCGGGGCCGCCTTGCCGGCGAAGAACTTGACCCGCGGCGTCCAGTCCCGTTCCGGGTGGCTGCGGATCTGGCCGTAGAGCGATACGGCCTCGATGATGTTCAGAAGCTGGCGCTTGTACTCGTGGATCCGCTTGATCTGGATGTCGAAAAGTGCGCTTGGGTCGACGCGCACGCCCATGCGGGCGCGCACCAGCTTCGCGAGGCGTTCCTTGTTGAGCCGCTTGACGGCGGCATAGGCGGTCTGGAACTCCGGATCCTTCGCGAGCGCCTCCACCGCGCCCAGCGCGTCGATGTCGTCGAGGAATTTGTCGCCGATCCGGTCGCGCAACAACTCCGTCAGATCCGGGTTGCATTGCACGAGCCAGCGGCGGGGCGTGATGCCGTTGGTCTTGTTGTTGATCCGGTCGGGATAGATCGCATGCAGATCCGCGAAGACGGTCTGCTTCATCAGGTCCGTATGCAGTGCCGAGACGCCATTGATCGAATGCGCCCCGATGAAGGCGAGGTTGCCCATGCGCAGGCGGCGCTCGCCATCCTCGTCGATGAGGCTGATCTTGCGGATGGCGGCGTCGTCGAGCCTGTGCTTGATGCGCGCCTCGCGCAGCACCTCGGCATTGATCTCGTAGGCAAGCTGCATGTGGCGGGGCAGCATCGCCTCGAAGAGCGGCACCGGCCAGCTCTCGAGCGCCTCGGGCAGCAGGGTGTGGTTGGTATAGCTGATCGTCTTGCGCGTCAGCTCCCAGGCGTGCTCGAAGTCGTAGTCGTGAATGTCGATGAGCAGGCGCATCAGTTCCAGCACGCAGACGGCCGGATGGGTGTCGTTGAGCTGGATCGCGGCCTTTTCGGGCAGGCTGTCGAGCGACGTGTGGTGCTGCTTGTGGCGGCGCAGGATGTCCTGGAGTGCCGCGGAGGAAAAGAAATACTCCTGGCGCAGCCGCAACTCCTGGCCCGAGGGCGAGGCATCCGCAGGATAGAGCACTCGCGTCAGCGCATCCGCCCGGTTGCTCTCGCGCAGGCTGCCGATGTGGTCGCCCGCATTGAAGGCATCGAGCCGGATGGGGTCGATCGCCTGGGCGCCCCAGAGGCGCAGCGTGTTCACGCGCTTGCCGCGCCAGCCGACGATGGGCGTGTCGAACGCCGTGGCGATGACGCGCTCGGCCGGGCGCCAGGTGAATTTCTCGGCCGCCCCGTTGGCCTCGCGGTATTCCACGAAGCCGCCGAAGCCGATCTCGTAGGCGCTCTCGCGGCGGTCGAATTCCCAGGGGTTGCCGTGCTCCAGCCAGGTCTCGGGGAACTCGCACTGGTTGCCGTCGCGGATCTCCTGGCGGAACAGCCCGTGGCGGTACCGGATGCCGTAGCCGTAGGCGGGGATGCCCACCGTCGCCATGCTCTCCATGAAGCAGGCCGCAAGCCGCCCGAGCCCGCCGTTCCCCAGCGCCGCATCCGCCTCCAGTTCGGCGATCACGTCGAAATCGACGCCGAGTTCGGCCAGCGCCGCGGTCAGCGGCTCGGTCAGGCCGAGGTTCGAGACCGCGTCGCGCATCAGCCGGCCGATGAGGAACTCGAGGCTGAGGTAGTAGACGCGCTTTGCGTCCGTGGCATAGGTCTCCCGGGTCGAGGCCATCCAGCGCTCGATGGCCCGGTCGCGTACGATCAGGATCGTGGCCTGGAGCCAGTCGTGCGGCTTTGCGACCTTCGGGTCTTTGCCGATCCGGTAGACCAGCCGGTCGACGATCTCGGAGGCGAGGGACCTCGGTTCGGCGGACCGGGGCGGCGGGGTGTACGTGGCTTGCTGGCGCTCTGGCATACTCGGTCCTCTACACGGCACCCAGTTTGAACCCCAAACCGGTTGACGGACTATGACGAACCCGTGCTTTCGATCAAGCCGGTTTAGTTAAAGCGCGCCTCACCGCGGCAGTTCGTCCACACCGCCATGGGTGGCCGACCATGCGAGCGGCGCGTCGAGGAACGCCTCGACCTCCGCGAGGGTCGAGGCATCGAACAGCGCCGCCGCCCGCGCCTCCGCCAGCACGTCCCGCCAGGTCGCGAGGTAATGCAACCGCAGGCCATGCGCCGCCAGCCCTGCCTCGCTGTCGGGAAAGATGCCGTAGAAAAACACCACCGACGTATGCGCGACCGTGCCGCCGGCCGTGCGGATCGCTTCCGCGAAGCGCACTTTCGAGCCGCCGTCCGTCGCGAGATCCTCAACCAGCAGAACCCGCGCGCCCTCGGCCATGGCCCCCTCGATCTGCGCGTCGCGCCCGAAGCCCTTCGGCTTCTTGCGCACGTAGAGCATCGGCAGGCCCAGTCGCTCCGCGATCCAGGCGGCGAACGGGATGCCCGCGGTCTCGCCGCCCGCGACGGCGTCGAACTGCTCGAAGCCCGCGTCGCGCATCAGTTTCGCGCAGGAGAAATCCATCAGCGCCGACCGGATGCGCGGATAGGAGATCAGCTTGCGGCAATCGATGTAGACCGGCGAGGCGAGACCGGAGGTGAAGACATAGGGCTCGTTGCGCCGGAAATGCACGGCACCGATCTCCCAGAGCATGCGCGAGGTCAGGCGGGCCATCTCGGCGTCGGGGGCGGAGGAGAGGTTCATCTTGCCATCCCGGTCTCGGCAACGCGCCAGTAGAGCGCAAATCCCGGGTCAAACACCGTCACCGGCCCCGCACCCGTCTCGATCCGGTCGGGATAGGCCACGGGCGCCTCCGTCCGTTCCAGAGTGATCCGTGCGTCATTCGGCGGGAGGCGGTAGAACGCCGGTCCGTTCAGGCTCACGAAAGCCTCCAGCCGGTCGAGCGCGTCCATCTCCTCGAACACATGCGCCGCACAGGCGAGCGCGTTGGTCGCGCTGAACAAGCCCGCGCAGCCGCAGGCGGCTTCCTTTGCGTGCACCGGATGCGGCGCGCTGTCGGTCCCGAGAAAGAACCGCGCGTCGCCCGACGTCGCCGCCGCGCGCAACGCCTGTCGGTGCCTCTCGCGCTTGAGCACCGGAAGACAATAGTAGTTCGGCCGCAGACCGCCGGCGAAGAGCGCGTTGCGGTTGAGCATCAGATGATGCACCGTCAGCGTCCCGGCGACGTTTTCGGCCGCGTCCTCGATGAAGGCCACCCCGTCCGCCGTGGTCACGTGCTCGAGCACGATCCGCAACTCCGGCAGCCACGCGCGCAGCGGTGCGAGCACGCGCTCGATGAACGCGGCCTCGCGGTCGAAGATGTCGATGTCGGGATCCGTCACCTCGCCGTGCACGCAGAGCGGCAGGCCGATTCGGGCCATGCGCTCGAGCACCGGCATGACCACGCTAAGGTCGCGCACTCCGCTCGCGGAATTGGTGGTGGCCCCGGCGGGATAGAGCTTGACCGCCTTGATGAGCCCGTCGCGCGCCGCCGCCGCCACGTCGTCGGGGTCCGTCGCCTCGGTCAGATAGAGCGTCATCAGCGGCGTGAAGTCCTGCCCTGCGGGCAGGGCCGCGAGGATGCGCGCGCGGTAGGCCGCGGCGTCCGCCGCGGTGGCCACGGGCGGGACGAGGTTGGGCATGACGATCGCGCGGGCGAAATTCCGGCTCTCGGGCAGCACCCCCGCCAGCATCGCGCCGTCGCGCAGGTGCAGGTGCCAGTCGTCGGGACGGCGGAGCGTCAGGGTCTGGGGCAACGGACTGCTTTCGGCGCGGATCGGAAGCCAGCCCTAGCATGCGCCCGGACGGCTCGCCAGCGCTTGCCAAAAATTAGAACCGTTCTAATGTGCTCGCGATCATCCGGATGGAGACAGACATGCTCGCACGGCTTCTCGGGCCCTCCCGCCGCGCCTTCGACACGCTTACCGATCAGGAAGTGCTGGCCCTCGCGATCTCCTCCGAGGAGGAGGACGGCCGGATCTACCGCGCCTATGCCGACGGGCTGCGCGATGCCTATCCGGCCTCGGCGCGGGTGTTCGAGGAGATGGCGGAGGAGGAGGACGGCCACCGCCGCCGGCTGATCGATCTGCATGCCGCCCGTTTCGGGTCCACGATCCCGCTGATCCGCCGCGAGCACGTGCGCGGGTTCTACGACCGCAGGCCCGACTGGCTGGTGCGCCCGCTCGGCATCGAGAAGACCCGCGAGATGGCCTCGCGCATGGAACGCCAGGCCGCGCGGTTCTACGAGGCCGCCACCGACCGCGCCACCGATGCCGCCACCCGCAAGCTGCTTGGCGACCTCGCCGCCGCCGAAAAGGCCCACGAGGTCACGGCGGCGCGTCTGGAGGCCACCCACACACCTGCGGACGTCCGCGACGCCGAGGCCGTGTCCGAGCGCCGCCAGTTCATTCTGACATATGTCCAGCCGGGCCTCGCGGGGCTGATGGATGGCTCGATCTCGACGCTGGCCCCGATCTTCGCTGCGGCCTTCGCCACGGGCGACACCTGGGCCACGTTCCTCGTGGGCCTCTCGGCCTCGGTCGGGGCGGGTATCTCCATGGGCTTCTCCGAGGCGGCCCATGACGACGGCAGGCTCTCGGGGCGCGGCTCGCCCCTCGCGCGCGGCCTCTCCTGCGGCATCATGACGACCATCGGGGGGCTGGGGCACACGCTGCCCTACCTGATCCCGGACTTCTGGATCGCCACTTACGTCGCGATCGCGGTGGTGGTTCTGGAGCTCTGGGCGATCACCTGGATCCAGAACCGCTATATGGAAACGCCGTGGCTCCGGGCGACGCTCCAGGTCGTGCTCGGCGGTTCGCTGGTGCTTGCCGCCGGCATCCTGATCGGCAGCGCCTGACGGCTCAGCCGCGCGCCTTCTGGCCGAACAGAACCTTTTGCGCTTCCTTGTCGGCAGCGACGTTGGCGCGGGCTTCCTTGGCCACGGCCATGCCCGCCTCGACGGCCGGGCGTGCGCCCACGCGCTCCAGCCAGGCGGTCAGGTGCGGCAGCGATCCGATGTCCTGGTCCTGGCCCTTCCAGAGGCTCGCCCAAGGGTAGATCGCCATGTCCGCGATGGAATAGGCACCCGCGACGAACTCCCGGTCCGCGAGGCGCTTGTTCAGGACCCCGTAAAGCCGGCCCACCTCGTTGCGATAACGATCCTTGGCATAGGGCAGGTCGTGCGGCGGATCCATCGCCGGCGCATAGGTCAGGAAATGATGCGCCTGGCCCGCCATGGGCCCGAGGCCGCCCATCTGCCACATCAGCCACTGCTCCACCTCGACCAGCGCGCGCGCGTCGGTGCCCCCGAACCGGCCGGTCTTGCGCGCGAGATATTGCAGGATCGCGCCGGACTCGAACACCGAGATCGGCGCGCCGTCCGGGCCGTCGGGGTCCACGATGGCGGGCATGCGGTTGTTCGGGGCGATGGCGAGGAACCCGGGGCGAAACTGCTCGCCCGCGCCGATGTTCACCAGATGCACCTCGTAGGGCAGGGCCATCTCCTCGAGGGCGATGGTGATCTTCCAGCCGTTGGGCGTAGGCCAGTAATGCAGGTCGATGGGGTCGCTCATGGCACGGGGCCTTTCTTTGTTCGCGTGTCCAGATGTCGCGGAGCCGCCCCGGTTCAAGCCCGCCGGAGCATCAGGCCCGCCGGACGTGCGCCCGGTGCGGGACCGGGGACGCGCGCCATCCGGCTCCAGCGCGGCTCTTGCGCATTGAAGCAGGGCTCGGCGCGCAACAGCGGAATGTCCCAGCCCGGCCTGCGCCGCAGGATCGCCTGATAGACCCCGAAGGTCCCGGCCCGGGTATAGAAGCTCCAGTGACACATCCGCGCCCGGGCGGGGGAGAGGGGGATCCCCCGGTCGTTTATCCAGTCCGTGAGATCCGCACGGTCGAGCTGCAGGTCGAGCCAGAAGGGCCGAGGGGCGCGCAGCCCCTGGCCTATGGCGCGCTCTGACATGCTGCGGCGCGGCGCGAAGGTCTCGAACACGGCGTCGTAGAAATCGTTCGCCCGCGCCGTCACGTTGTAGATCTGTGGCGGCTCCGCGCCGCGCAGGCCGTCCAGGGCCTCCTCTGCACGGCCGTCGAATTCCGCGGCCCCGAGCAGGACCATGCGCCCCGGTGCCGTGTCCAGATGGCCGAGGGCCGAGAGCGCGACCCGCGCCCCCAGCGAATGCGCCATCACATCCACCGGCAGCCCCGGCCGCAGCTCCTGGAGGCGCGCGATCACGCGGGCGAGGTGTCTGCCCATCAGTGCCGCCCGGTCGTAGACCGCTGCAAAGCCGTTGCGACCCGAGGCGATCAGGTTGGGCAGATGGGGCTCCGAAGCCGGCCAGCCGAAACCGACGCAGAGACCAGCGGCCGGGTCCGATCCGTGAAAGCCGAGGCCAGCCGGCCAGCTGCGCGCCCGGCCGTCCTCCGCCGCCACGTCGAGCCCGTAGACGGAGCGGTGCGGGTCGTGCCGTCCAAGGGGACTTGCGGGATCGAACCTGTAGCCGTGGATCAGGACCACCACTGGGGCGTCCGCCGGAACCCCGGACAGGCCCCGTTCCAGCACCGCATGCGGATCGCCCCCGCCCGTGGCGACCAGCGCCCGCGGGGATGCCGTTAGACCGACGTAGGACATGACCCTGCCCGGCTGCTCTCGTTGAAATCGGAGTATCCGCCGAAGGTTACCCGCGCATGGCGGTTGCGTGACGCCGCCGTGACACCGCCGCATTGACCGCACCGAGCGCCGGGGGTAAGCCGACGCGTCTTGCGGTTCCGGGACGGTGCGACATGCGCGACGACAAGGCCAACACCGATGCGGGCCGTCTGCGGACCCGGCTCGTGCATGCGGGCAGCCGGCGCAGCGCCTACGGCGAGACCTCCGAGGCGATCTTCCTGACGCAGGGGTTCGTCTATCCCTCCGCCGCCGCTGCGGAGGCGCGCTTCATCGAGGCGGGGCCCGACGAATTCATCTATGCCCGCTACGGCAACCCGACCGTGCGCATGTTCGAGGACCGCATGAGCGCGCTCGAAGGGGCCGAGGACGCGTTCGCCACCGCCTCGGGCATGGCCGCCGTCCATGGTGCTTTGTTCTGCCAGCTTCGGGCGGGCGATCACATCGTCTCGGCCCGCGCGCTGTTTGGAAGCTGCCTCTATATCGTCGAGACGCTGCTGCCGCGGTTCGGCGTCGACGTCACCTTCGTGGATGGTGCGGATTTCGACGCCTGGGAAGCCGCGATCCGGCCCGACACGAAGCTTGTGTTCCTCGAATCCATCTCCAACCCCACGCTCGAGGTGATCGACATCCGGTCAGTCGCAAGGCTCGCCCATGCGCAGGGCGCGCAGGTCGTCGTCGACAACGTCTTCGCGACCCCGATCTTCCAGCGCAGCCTCGATCTCGGGGCCGATGTGGTGATCTATTCCGCGACCAAGCACATCGACGGTCAGGGCCGCTGCCTCGGGGGCGTGGTGCTGGGGCGCGAGGAGTTCATCCGCGGCCCGCTGGAGGGGTTCCTCAAGCATACCGGAGGGGCGCTCAGCCCGTTCAATGCCTGGGTCCTGCTCAAGGGCCTCGAGACGCTCGACCTGCGCTGCCGCGCCCAGGCCGACAGCGCCCGGCGGGTGGCCGACGCGCTCGCCGGCCATCCGGCTCTCGCCCGCGTCCTCTATCCCGGCCGGACCGACCACCCCCAGCACGCGCTCGCCGTGCGCCAGATGGAGACGGGCGGCACGATGGTCGCGTTCGAGCTTGCTGCGGGCAAGGCCGCGGCCTTCGCCTTTCTCGATGCCCTGCGGATCGTGCTGATCTCGAACAATCTTGGGGATGCGAAATCCCTGGTCACCCATCCCGCCACGACGACGCACCAGCGCCTCGGCGCGGACCAGCGCGCCGCTCTGGGAATTTCGGACGGCCTCGTGCGCCTGTCCATCGGTCTCGAGGATCCAGCCGATCTGATCGATGACCTCCTCCAAGCGCTTGAGGCATCGAGATATTCAACCTAAGGTTGTGTTTCGTTAAATCCCCATGAGAACGGGTGCAATTCTCCCTGAAGTTGCATAAGGTCCATTTGCCTCAGGGGCGTGTCCCCGCCTGCTCTGGTAATGGTGCCGAAACGCGCCATCTAGGCCCCGTCACTGCCTGCCTGAAGGAACGAGACACGCCATGACCCTACAGACCCGTACCCTGACCCGCGACGTCGAGAACCCCGCGCCGATCTCGGAGGCACGCCCGAGCATGGCGGAGGCGACGGCGGCGGCGCGTCTGATCCTGCGGTGGGCCGATGCTGAAACGGACAGTGTGGCGGACCTGCTCGGCCGCGCCAAGGCTGGTGCCTATCCGGTCTTCAACCGGACCTATCCGGCAGACTTCGTCTCGGATGCGGCACATGTCGCGACCCTGCCCGATCTCCAGAACGGACCCGAAAGCCTCATCAAGGGGTCGCATACCGAGATCCAGCACGTAGGCATCTCCAACTTCCGCTTGCCCATCCGCTTTCGCAATCGCGACGGAGGCGAGGTGCAACTCGAAACCTCCGTCACCGGTTCCGTCTCGCTCGAGGCAAACAAGAAGGGCATCAACATGAGCCGCATCATGCGATCCTTCTACAAGCATGCGGAGAAGTCCTTCAGCTTCGAGGTCATTGGCGGCGTGCTCGACAGCTATCTCGGCGATCTCGACAGCTTCGACGCGCGCATCCAGATGCGGCTGAACTATCCCATGCTCAAACCTGCGCTGCGCAGCGGCCTCGAGGGCTACCAGTATTACAATGTCGCCCTCGAGATGGTGCGCAACGCGGCCGGCACGACCCGCATCATCCATCTCGACTACGTCTATTCCTCCACCTGTCCCTGCTCGCTCGAACTAGCCGAACACGCGCGCCGCACCCGCAACCAGATCGCGACGCCCCATTCGCAGCGCTCGGTCGCAAGGGTGTCGGTGGTCCTCGCCGAAGGGCACCTCTGGTTCGAGGACATCGTCGATCTCTGTTCGGCGGCCATCCCGACGGAAACGCAGGTCATGGTCAAGCGCGAGGACGAACAGGCCTTCGCCGAACTCAACGGCGCCAACCCGATCTTCGTCGAGGACGCGGTGCGGCTCCTGTGCGACAGCTTCGAGCGGGATCCGCGCATCGCCGACTTCCGCGTGGTCGCAAGCCACCAGGAATCGCTGCACAGCCACGACGCCGTATCGATCCTCACGCGCGGCGACACCTTCCGCCAGACGAGCCTCGATCCGCGGCTGTTCGACACGCTCCACCACGCAGGCTGAGACCCGCCCGGGGGCCCGCGCACCGGAGCGGTCCGGACCCGCGGCTGCGCGCGCTTGACACCGGGCTCGGGCCGGGAGTTTGGTGCGCCATGATCGACATCCGGCCCGTTGGCTATTTCGTCGGCTGGCTCATCGGCGTGCTGGGCCTGATGATGCTCGTGCCCATGATTTTCGATCTCATCGACCGGGACCCGAACGCCTCCGCCTTCGCAATCTCGAGCGCCATCACCCTGACGCTGGCGGGCTGCCTGATCTTCGCCTGTGCCGACACCCGCCAGCGCGACCTGACCCTGCGCCAGGGCTTCCTGCTCACGAGCACGGCCTGGCTCGGCTTCACCATCGTGGGCAGCCTGCCGCTTATCCTCGGCTCGCCGCACATGAGCTTCACGAAATCGTTCTTCGAGACGATGTCCGCCATGACCACCACCGGCGCCACGGTCATCGTCGGGCTCGACACCATGCCCCGCGGCCTGCTGCTCTGGCGCGGCATCCTCTCCTGGGTGGGCGGGATCGGCGTCGTGCTCTTTGCCATGATCCTGCTGCCGGTCCTCAAGATCGGCGGGATGCAGTTGCAGCGCACCTCCGACTTCAACACCATGGGCAAGATCATGCCCCGCGCCAAGCAGATCGCCCTCTCGCTCGGCACGGTCTATCTCGTGCTGACCCTCTGCTGCGCCCTCGCCTATGCCTGGAGCGGGCTGTCGGAATTCGATGCCGTGGTCCATGCCTTCACCACCATCTCCACCGGTGGCATGGCCAACAGCGACGCATCGTTCGGAAACTTCGGGCCCGCCACGCATTACGTCGCCATCGTCTTCATGCTGCTGGGCGGGCTCTCCTTCGTGCGCTTCGTCCAGTTCGCCGCCGGCGATCCCGGTCCCTTGCTGAGCGACAGCCAGATCCGGGCGTTTTTGGTCCTCACGGCGGCGCTCTGCCTCGGTCTCCTCTTCGCGCGCATCCTTGCGGGTCACCCCATCGACGAGCCGGCGCTGCGTGCGGTGGTGTTCAACCTCGTCTCCGTCATCACCACCACGGGCTATGCGAGCACCGACTACACCGCCTGGAGCAGCCTCGCGATCGTGATCTTCTTCATCGCCACGATGATCGGCGGATGCTCGGGCTCGACATCCGGCGGCCCGAAGGTCTTTCGCTACCAGATCCTCGTCTCGGCGGTCGG
>JBBQYB010000079.1:0-14690 GCA_038209095.1 Rhodobacterales bacterium | reverse complement strand
GCGCGGGGGGATGGCGTAGGTTAGGCTCGCGCGGGCGACGGGCCCCTCGACCCCCTCCGACATGAGAAGGACGTCGCCGACGCAGAGCCTGCGGCCGAGCTTGAGGATGCGCGCCTCGGCGGTGAGCACCCCCGGCGACGGCTTGCGGAGGAAATCGATGGCGCAGTTAGTCGTGACCGTCAGCGGCTCCGGTCCGATCATCGCGAGGGTGACGATGTAGAACGCGCAATCGGCGAGTGCAAAGAGCACGGGCCCCGAGACCGTGCCACCCGGACGCAGGTCGGCCTCCATAGCCGTCATGGCGACCGTGGCGCGATTTGGCTCCAGCGCCGTGATGGTGAACCGCGGCCCGAGTTGCGGAAAGACTTCGCCGAGGAAGGCGTGCAACTCGGGGACGGTCATCTGGAGCGGCATGGATGGGCCTTTCGGTGCGCGGATTAATCTGCAAACTGGCTTGCGCGGTGCGGGACCGCAAGGGAGGACGTCGATGACGGAGGCGCTGGTATTGCGGGACGACGCGGAGGCGATCGCGACGCTGACGCTCAACAATCCCGCGAAGCTCAACGCGCTGTCCGAGGCGATGCTGGAGGCGCTTCAGACGGAGCTCGACCGGATCGCGGGGGACCGGGCCGTGCGCGCCGTCGTGCTGCGCGGAGCGGGCAAGGCCTTTTGCGCCGGGCACGACCTGCGCGAGATGACGGCCGCGCGCCAGTCCGAGGACGGCGGGCGAGGCTATTTCGAGGCGCTGTTCGCGCAATGCGCCGCCATGATGATGACCATTCCCACCCTGCCGCAGCCGGTCATCGCCGAGGTCCATGGCATCGCGACCGCCGCCGGGTGCCAGCTTGCCGCGACCTGCGACCTGGTCGTGGCGGCCGAGGATGCGCGTTTCGGCGTGAACGGCGTCAATATCGGCTTGTTCTGTTCCACGCCCATGGTGGCCCTGACGCGTGTCATGGGGCGCAAGGCGGTGTTCGAGATGCTGGTGACGGGCGAGTTCATCGAGGCGGGCGAGGCCCGGCGTCTCGGTCTCGTCAACCGGGTGGTCGAACCGGAGCGGCTCGGTGCGGAGAGCCGGGCGCTGGCGCTCCGGATCGCGGGCAAGCTCGGCCCCGTCGTCACCATCGGCAAGCGCGCCTTCTACGAGCAGGCGGAATTGGGGCTCGCGGACGCCTACGCGCATACCGGGTCGGTGATGGCCGGCAACATGATGCGCGCGGATACCGCGGAGGGCATCGGCGCGTTCCTCGACAAGCGCGCGCCGGACTGGAAGCAGTGAGCGGCCGGGGCTAGCCGCGCGCGATCCGCTGATGTCGCGGGTAGAGGGCCGCGAACCGCGCCCGCAGAATCAGCACAAACAGGGCCACTGCCGTGGCTTGATGCAGGATCGCCAGCTGCCAGGGTGCGGCGTAAAGCACGGTCACGACGCCGAGGACCATCTGCACGAGCAGGATCGCCATCATCGCGCTGAAGGCCGTGCGGATATGGGCCTGGGCGCTGCGCCGGCTGCTTAGCCAGGCTAGCACGCCCACGACGAAAAGGACGTATCCGAGCAACCGGTGATTGAACTGCACGAGCCCGGCGTTCTCGGTGAAGTTGCGCCAGACGGGTTCGAGTTCGAAGGCATCGGGGGGAAAGACCTGCCCCGCCATCAGCGGCCATTCGGGATAGTTTCGGCCGGCGTCGATGCCCGCGACCAGCGCGCCGAGCAGGATCTGGGCAAAGGCGAGCCCGATCAGCCCGGTGCCCCAGGTCATGAGGCCGGCGTTGCGCTGTCTGCGCGCCTGAAGCAGTTCCGCGTCGCTGCGCCAGAGCGTCATCACGTACCACGCGATCAGCCCGAGGATGAGGAACGCGAGCCCGAGATGCACGGCGAGCCGGTGCGAGGCCACGCTGACCATCTGGCCGGTAAGCCCCGACGAGACCATCCACCAGCCGATGGCCCCCTGGAGCCCGCCGAGGGCCCCGAGCGCCAGCAGGCGCGGAGTCCAGCCCGTGGGGATCCGGCGGCGCAGCAGGAACCAGAGGAACCCGAGGGCCCAGACCGCCCCGATGACCCGGCCGAACTGACGATGGCCCCATTCCCACCAGTAGATTCGCTTGAATTCCGCGAGGCTCATGCCCTCGTTCACCAGCGCGTATTGCGGGATGGCACGATACTTCTGGAATTCCGCGTCCCAGGCGGCCGCATCCATTGGAGGCAGGGCCCCGGTGACGGGCCGCCATTCGGTGATCGAGAGCCCGCTGTCGGTGAGCCGGGTCATGCCGCCGATGGCGATCATGACGACGACGAGCGCGAAGAGGATCGAGAGCCAGACGGCGATCGCCCGGCGGGCGGGCTCGACACGCCGCACGGGCGTCTTGGCCGCAGCGGGGCGCGCGTCAGGCGAAACGTCTTCGAAGATGCTGCGCGGCTTGCTCATGGTCTCCTCCGGAGGGTCATTTAGGCGGCCCCGCAGCGCCGGGCAAGCGCGGTGCCTCCGCGTGCGGCAGAGGGCCCTACCGGGATTTCGGCGACCGCAGGGCGAGGGCGCGCACCACGCCGTGGATCACGCGCACGTCCGCATCCGTGAGCGGCGTGCGGCTCAGCAGGTTTTCGAGGTTCAGGATCATGCTCGACCGCTTGTGCGGCGGAAAGAAGAACCCGGCCGCGTCCAGTCGGTCGACCAGATGCGCCCGCAGGCGGTCGATCTCGATGCCGCTCGCGCGCCGCCCGCCCGCCAGCACGTATTCGGCCGGCGACGTCGCATCGGCGGCCCGGATCCATTCCTGCGCTACCAGCAGCACGCATTGCGCGAGATTGAGCGAGGCGAAGGCCGGATTGACCGGCACCGTCACCACGGCGTTCGCGCGCACGATGTCGGCGTTCTCGAGGCCCGCTCGCTCGGGTCCGAACAGGAAGCCGACCTGCGCACCACCGGCGATGGCGGCACGCGCCTCCTGCATCGCGCGCTCGGGCGTCAGGACGTGCTTGATCAGATCGCGCGGCCGGGCGGTGGTGGCAAAGACCAGATCGAGGTCGGCACAGGCCTCCGCGGTGGTCCCGGTCACGCGCACATGGTCGAGCACGCGGCCCGCGCCGCTGGCGGTGGCGATCGCGCGCGGGTTTGGCCAGCCATCGCGCGGGGCCACGAGGCGCAGGCGGTCGAGCCCGAAGTTCCACATGGCGCGGGCAGCGGCACCGATGTTCTCGCCCATCTGGGGGGCCACCAGCACCATGACGGGGACCGGCTGCGTCTCTTGCGCGCGCTGATGATCCGTTCCCGCCACGAGCATCCCTCCATCCCCCGAGCGCCACTTAGGGCCGTGGCCGGTCCGACGCAATTGCTCCGGGGGCCGTGGGCCGTCGGTATGCGAACGTATACAGCTCTTTTCAGACCGCTCCCGATCCGGTAAGCAAAGCGGCGAATCCATTCCAGATGCCCAAAGGGAGCCTTCATGGACAAGATCAAAGTCGCCAACCCCGTGGTCGAGCTCGACGGGGACGAGATGACCCGCATCATCTGGGACTTCATCAAGCAAAAGCTGATCCTGCCCTATCTGGACGTGGACCTGCATTACTACGACCTCGGGATCGAGGAGCGCGACCGGACCGACGACAAGATCACCGTGGACGCGGCCCATGCGATCCAGGAACACGGCGTCGGGGTCAAATGCGCCACCATCACGCCCGACGAGGCGCGGGTGGAGGAGTTCGGGCTGAAACAGATGTGGCGCTCGCCCAACGGCACGATCCGCAACATCCTCGGCGGGGTGATCTTTCGCCAGCCGATCATCTGCCGCAACGTGCCGCGCCTGGTGCCGGGCTGGACCAAGCCCATCGTCGTGGGCCGGCATGCCTTCGGCGACCAGTACCGCGCGACGGATTTCCGGTTTCCCGGCAAGGGCAAGCTGACCATCCGCTTCGTGGGCGAGGACGGCACGGTGATCGAGCGCGAGGTGTTCGATGCACCGGGGTCGGGCGTCGCGATGGCGATGTACAACCTCGACGATTCGATCCGAGATTTCGCTCGGGCCTCGCTGAACTATGGTCTCAATCTAGGGTGGCCGGTGTATCTATCGACGAAGAACACGATCCTCAAGGCCTATGACGGGCGGTTCAAGGACCTGTTCCAGGAGGTGTTCGAGGCCGAATTTGCCGAGGCCTTCAAGGCGAAGGGCATCGTCTACGAGCACCGTCTGATCGACGACATGGTGGCCTCCGCGATGAAATGGGAGGGCGGCTACGTCTGGGCCTGCAAGAACTACGACGGCGACGTGCAGTCCGATACCGTGGCACAGGGCTTCGGCAGCCTCGGGCTGATGACCAGCGTGCTGATGACGCCGGACGGGAAGACGGTGGAGGCCGAGGCGGCGCACGGGACGGTGACGCGCCACTTCCGCGAGCATCAGAAGGGCAAGGCCACGTCCACCAACTCCATCGCCTCGATCTACGCCTGGACCGGTGGGCTGAAGCATCGCGCCAAGCTCGACGACAACGCGCCGCTGGCGCGGTTCGCCGAGACGCTGGAGCGGGTCACCGTCGAGACCGTGGAGGCGGGTCACATGACGAAGGACCTGGCCCTGCTGGTCGGGCCGGACCAGCCCTGGCTCACCACGGTCGGGTTCCTCGAGAAGGTGGATCAGAACCTCGACACGGCGCTCGGCTGAGCTCCGCCCGGCACAGCTGGTTCGAGGACGCGCAGGGCATCGTCTTCGGGGCCGCCCTGGTGGCGCTCGGGATTGCCCTGCTGCAGCATCTCGGCTTCGTGACCGGGCAGACCGCGGGCCTCGCGCTCCTGATCGCGCGGGCGACCGGCCTCGACTTCGGGCCGGTCTTCTTTGCGGTCAACGTGCCGTTCTATTGGCTCGCGCTCAGCCGGATCGGCCGGGCGTTTACCGTCAAGACGGTTCTCGGCGTTGCCCTCGTCTCCGGGTTCTCGCTGATCCAGCCGCATGTCCTGCGGTTCGGCGAGGTTGACCCGCTGGTGGGGGCAATACTGGCCGGCATCGTCTCCGGGGCGGGGCTGCTCGCGCTGTTTCGCCACGGCGCGAGCCTCGGCGGGGTCGGCGTCCTCGGGTTCTATCTTCAGGACCGCTTCGGGTTTCGCGCCGGCTGGACCCAGATGGCCGTCGATCTCGCGATCTTCGGCATTGCGATCCTCGTCCTCGATCCCTGGTCGGTGTTCTATTCCCTGATCGGTGCGGCGGTGTTGAACGCGGTCATCGCGATCAACCACCGGCGCGACCGTTACGTCGCCATGTGACGCCAGTTCAGGCGGCCGCGCGGACCTCCGGGATCACCGCGTTGAAGGACGCGTCGAACCACCCGGCGAGTTCCTCGAGCGTGATCCCGGACCGGCGGCAGATCTCGGCACGGGTCTCCTCGCTCACGGTCCAGATGCCGACGCTGATCGCGTTCCGGCCCTCGCCGCTGGTGCCGATGACTTCCGGGGAGTGCCCGATCCGTCCGTAGATCCGTGGCATGCGCGCGTCGAAAACCCCCACGGCCTGTTCGACACCGAACCGGATGGCGGCCTCGAGGCACCCGAGCAGCAGGCCCGCCGCAACCACGGGCGAGGCACCGGGTGCGAGACAGAACCGCGTGCATTCCCAGATCAGCGGGCTCGAGATCGTGACGCCGTCGGTCAGGTGGCGGAAGTGCTCGTTAACCATCGTGCGGCCCAGCGTGGGCAGCGCGCGCATCGATCCCGCGTGACGCCCGTCCGGGGACTGCCAGATCAGGTAGAGCGGATTGAGTTCGTCGTATTCGTCGGTCTCCCAGCCCCGGTCATCGACGCTGACGTCCCAGTCGAGGCGTTCCTTGAACTGTGCCGCGCGGTCGCGGAACATCGAGTTCTGGAGGACAGGCTCGCGGGAAAGTTCGTCGGCGTAAATATAACGGATCATTTTGATCTCCTGCATTGATCGCTGGAGCCATATTTTGCCGAAGGACCTTAACGAAGGCCGACCGTGCGCTGCCTCAGTATTTCGGCAACGCCCCGTGCGAGACGATCACCCCCTTGGCGAGTGCCAAGGCCACGGCATGGGTCACGTTCATCGCGCCGAGCTTGTGGCGCGCGGAATCGATGTAGGCGCGCAGCGTGTTTTCGGAAATCTTCAGCATGTCCGCCACTTCCTGGCGGCTCATGCCCTGGCTGAGGTGCATCAGCGCTTCCTTTTCGCGCGGCGAGAGTTCGGAACTGGGGGTGTCGGTCTCCCGGCTGAAGATGCGTTTGGCCTGTTGGTGCACTAGATGGGAAATCAGGAGGATGTCCTTCTTGCGCGCCTCGAGGAAGCTCTGCCAGTCCGCGTCGGTGGCCGTGTGGTTGATCGTGAAGACCGCGAACTCGCCGGCGGGTCCCCAAATGGGCACCGACCAGCCCTGGTTTCCGACCCCCGCCTCCATGGCCTCGCGCATGATCACGCGGGCTTGCGGGCTGGACCAGTCGAGCGTCTTCCAATCCATCGGGGTGAAGCGCCGGATGGCCCCGAGGACGACCGGATCGTACTGGCTGTAGCCCTTCTCGATGTAGCGCCGGACCCAGTCGAGGTCGTAGGTGAAGGCCCCCACCTGCTCGCCCTTCATGTTTCCGGTATGGTAGAGAACGTGCGTGACGCCCAGTCCGTCTCTGAGCTCGTGGGCCCAGACCTGAAGGTCCTCAATGGATCTCGTGGTCTGCAAGCGCTCCAGCGTAGTTTCCAAGTTTGCCAGTGCCAACGGATGCTCTTCCTACGCAAGCGGTAATTGCACCGATCTCGCGCGCCGCGATGAAGATCGCGTCGTCAAGTTGCTCGGAGAGCTCGGGCATACCATTCTTCTCGGAAAACTGGCGTATATCTTTTAGAATATCAATGACCCAATCCGCCTTCATGTCTGGTCTCCCTGGTGCCATCGAACCTGCGATGAGAAGGGGATACCATGTCCGGGCACCGGCGGAAATTCGCCAATTCTGCCCCCCCAGAAATGGTGGGAGGGGAATTTTCAACCTATTGAAATCGTTGAAATGGGACCCGGATTTAAGTCGAATTGGCCGAAGAATCCCCCCTCATTTGTCGAGAAAGGGCGGGTCAGGGCGTCTTGAGGCTCGCCTCGATGGTGTCCTCGAACGTGCGCAGTCCGGCCACCGGGGCACCCACCAGGACGGCCATGTTGCCGGGCTTGTGCTGGTTGCGCAGCATCTTCATGTGCGCGTCCGGGATCTGCTTCCAGGGGAAAACCTCCGACATGCACGGGTCCAGCCGCCGCTCAACCATAAGATGATTCGCCGCACTGGCCTGCTTGAGGTTCGCGAAATGGCTGCCCTGCGCGCGCTTCTGGTGCATCCAGAGATACCGCGCGTCCAGCGTCAGGTTGAAGCCGGAGGTTCCCGCGCAAATCACCACCATGCCACCGCGTTTCACCACGAAGATCGAGACCGGGAACGTCGCCTCGCCCGGGTGCTCGAAGACCAGATCGACGTTCACGCCCTTGCCGGTGATGTCCCAGATCGCCTTGCCGAACCTGCGGACCTCGCCGAACCAGGTCTTGTATTCGGGCGTGTTGACCGTGGGCATCTGGCCCCAGCAGTCGAAATCCTTGCGATTGATCACGCCCTTCGCCCCGAGGCTCTCGACATAGGCGCGCTTGCTCTCGTCCGAGATCACCGCGATGGCATTGGCACCCGCGGTATTGATGAGCTGGATCGCATAAACCCCGAGCCCGCCGCTCGCGCCCCAGACCAGCACGTTCTGGCCGGGCTTCAAATCATGCGGCTCGTGCCCGAACAGCATCCGGTAGGCCGTGGCCAGCGTCAGCGTGTAGCAGGCACTTTCCTCCCAGGTCAGATGCTGCGGCCTGTGCATCAGCTGGCGGGCCTGCACCCGGGTGAATTGCGCGAAACTGCCGTCGGCGGTCTCGTAGCCCCAGATCCGCTGTGAGGGCGAGTACATGGGATCGCCGCCGTTGCAATGCTCGTCGTCGCCGTCGTCCTGGTTGCAGTGGACGACGACCTCGTCGCCGACTTTCCATCGCGTCACCCGGTCGCCCACCGCCCAGACGATGCCGGACGCATCGGATCCGAGCACGGCATAGGGGGCCTTGTGTCCGTCGAACACCGAGACGGGCTGACCGAGCGCGGCCCAGACGCCGTTGTAGTTGACGCCGGCACCCATGACGAAGATCAGGACGTCGGTGCTTCCGATGGCGGGCGTGTCCACGACCTCGAGTTGCATGGCCTTGTCGGGTTCCCCGTGGCGCTCGCGGCGCAGCACCCAGGCGTGCATGCGGGCCGGCACATGGCCGAGCGGCGGTATCTCCCCGATTTCGTACAGATCCTTGCGCGGCGCATCGTATTCCGGTTGTGTTCTGGTCGCGTCCCTGAGGCTCATGGCTGTCTCCTGCGCCCGACCCTTAGCCGGTGACGTAATTTTGTTGCGAACGACCGTCCTGTCCTGATGTTACATTATCGAGGTGTGCCTTCAACTGCTTTGTGCGCTGCGGTATGGCGAAGCGCGTCACACGATAATTTCGGCATGAACCTTTTTTGCGAAACCTTCTTGCGCGCGCCGCTGCCTCGAATATGTTGCGATGCAACCGAACCTGGGGAGAGTGTCATGACCGAGACGCGACGGGACAAGCCTTGGCTTATCCGCACTTATGCCGGGCACTCCACGGCTGCGAAGTCGAACGCGCTCTATCGTGCGAACCTCGCCAAGGGCCAGACCGGCCTCTCCGTCGCCTTCGATCTGCCGACCCAGACCGGATATGACAGCGATCATATCCTGGCGCGCGGCGAGGTGGGCAAGGTCGGGGTGCCCGTCAGCCATATCGGGGACATGCGCACGCTCTTCGACGCCATTCCACTGGAGGACATGAACACCTCCATGACCATAAACGCCACCGCCGCCTGGCTGCTGGCGCTTTATGTGGCCGTGGCCGAGGAACAGGGGGCGGATCCTGCGAAGCTGCAGGGGACCGTGCAGAACGACATCATCAAAGAGTATCTCAGCCGCGGGACTTACGTCTTTCCGCCTGCGCCATCGCTCAAGCTGATCGCCGACGTGGCCGAGCACTGCCATGCGCATGTGCCGAAATGGAACCCGATGAACGTGTGTTCCTATCATCTCCAGGAGGCGGGGGCGACGCCCGAACAGGAACTGGCCTTCGCGCTCGCGACCGCCACGGCCGTACTCGACCAGGTGCGCGGCCAGGTCACGGAGGCGGATTTTCCCGAGCTTGTCGGGCGCGTCTCGTTCTTCGTGAATGCCGGCATCCGGTTCGTCACCGAGATGTGCAAGATGCGGGCCTTCGTGGACCTCTGGGACGAAATCTGCCGAGACCGTTACGGCGTGACGGACGAGAAGCTCCGTCGCTTCCGCTACGGCGTGCAGGTCAACAGCCTCGGTCTGACCGAACAGCAGCCTGAGAACAACGTCTACCGCATCCTCATCGAGATGCTGTCGGTGGTCCTCTCGAAGCGCGCGCGCGCACGCGCCGTGCAGCTTCCCGCCTGGAACGAGGCGCTCGGCCTGCCGCGGCCCTGGGACCAGCAGTGGTCGCTGCGCATGCAGCAGATCATGGCCTATGAGACCGACCTCCTCGAATACGAAGACCTTTTCGACGGCAATCCGGCGGTCGAGCGCAAGGTCGCGGCGCTCAAGGCCGGCGCGCGCGCGGAGCTTGCGCGCATCGACGAGATGGGCGGGGCCGTCGCCGCGATCGATTACATGAAGGGCCAGCTGGTGGCCTCCAACACCCGGAGGCTCGGCCGGATCGAGGCGGGCGAGACCATCGTCGTCGGGGTCAACAAGTTCCTCGGTGGCGAGCCCTCGCCGCTCACCGCGGGCGATGCCGATGGCGGCATCATGGTCGTCGATCCCGAGGTGGAGGCCGAGGCGATCGCGAGCCTTGCCGAATGGCGCGCCGGGCGCGATGCCGCGGCGGTCACCGCGGCGCTCGAGGCGCTCGAGGCTGCCGCCCGGAACGGGGACAACGTCATGCCGGCCTCGATCGCTGCGGCCAGGGCGGGTGTCACCACCGGCGAATGGGGCGGCGTCATGCGCGCGGTCTTCGGCGAATACCGCGCCCCCACCGGCGTCGGCAAGGCCGCGGCCGCCCCCACCGGCGCGCTGGCCGAGGTGCGCGCCGCCGTCGAGGCTGTCAGCGGCCGCCTGGGGCGCAGGCTGAAGTTCCTCGTGGGCAAGCCGGGCCTCGACGGACACTCCAATGGTGCGGAGCAGATCGCCGTCCGCGCGCGCGACAGCGGCATGGAGGTGGTCTACGAGGGCATCCGGCTCACCCCCGCCCAGATCGTCAACGCGGCCCTCGAGGAGAGCGTGCACGTCGTGGGCCTGTCGATCCTGTCGGGCTCGCATCTGCCGCTGGTGCGCGACGTGCTCGACCGCATGCGGGCGGCGGGTCTTGACGACGTGCCGCTGATTGTGGGCGGCATCATCCCCGACGCGGACGCCGAGGCCCTGCGCGCCCACGGCGTCGCGCGGGTCTACACGCCCAAGGATTTCGAGTTGAACCGCATCATGCTCGATATCGTGGCCCTGGTGGACACCGACGGCCGCGCCGCCGCCTGAGCGGTTCTCGCGGTCAACCTGCCCGATCCGACAGGACGGCCCGCACCGGCGGGCCGCCTCCCGCGCGCACACCATGCCTGCTCGCAGAGCGCAGCCGTTCCGCATAGCCGAGCAAGGCCCCGGACAGGAGCCAGGTCAGCGGGGTCAGCGTCGCGTTGGGCAGCATGTCGATCATGTTGATCGCGAGCAACAAGGCCATGGGTCCGGCGTAGGGCGATATGTCCCGCGAAGCCTTGCCACGCATCCCTAGGAGCAAAAGGAAGATCGGGAGGGTCAGGAGACCGAATTCCGCGACATAGCCCACCCGCCCGAAGCTGCTCACGGTGATGACCCACTTGCCGTCGGGGACCGCCGTGCGCCCCGTGCCGGGATGGACCGGCAATCCGCGCCCCCAGGTTCCCCATCCGAAGAAGGGCTTTTCGTTGGCGTGGCGCAGGATGACCCCTTCGTGGTCGAAGCGGAAACCAAGCGAGGCGGACCTCTGCGGATCGATCCGTTCGGCCGTCCCGAGCAGCGCCGCCACCGGCACCGCATCCACCGTGCGCAGGACGGGGTATGCCAGCGCGAAGGTGGCAAGGCAGGCCGCGATCTGGATCTGCCGCTTTGGCCCCAGGAGGCAGACGACGGGGGCGAGCATCACAAGATAGACCAGCGGCCCGAGCGTCTTGCAGAGCACGAGCACCAGCGTCAGATACCCCGCGATCAGCGCATAGCGCGCCTTCGCCCCCGTCGGTGCCACCCGCCACAACGCGAGGGTCGAGACAATCGTCGTCATCCCGAAGAACGCGACCCAGATGCCATGTTGCAGGAACACGATGGGGCGAAACCCGCCCTGCCGCATCATCTGACCGAAATCGTGCTGGAAGAACCCGTAGATCCAGGTGTTGAGCTGCGGGCTCATCCGGACCTCGAACAGCATCAGGACGGAATACGCGAGCCCAGCTACCATGTAGGCGCGCAGAAGCTGTCTCTGGGCGTCCTCCGTCGCAAGGAACCGCCGCGCCATCAGGAACGGCAGCACGATCAGCGCCTGGGCTGCGACGACCGAGGCCACGTCGTAAAGCCGCATGCCCGGCACGATCTGACGTCCGATCTGCAAGGGCTCGCCGTTGCCCACCACCGTCAGGGCCGGCGCGAGCATGAAGAGGATCAAGAGCAGCCTGCCCACGAGCCCCGACGGCATCACGAGGACGCGGCGGTTCATGAGCACCGCGCAGATGACGAAGGTCGTCAGCGCAGGGATGGTGTTCTTGTCGAGCGTCGGCACCATCGGGAAATTGAAGCCCGTGGACGGCGGCAGGAACAGATAGGCCCCGAGGATCGACCAGACGAAGGCCCGGGTGAACGGCAGGCGCGCAAAGAGCGCCAGACCGATGGCGGGCCAGAGCATCAGAACCATATAGGCCAAGGTATTCGGCACTTCTGCGGACCCTTTCCGTGACCGGCGCATTGAACACCAAACCCGTTACGAAGTCATCCCGCCGGCCCCTCGGCTACGAACGCTTCGTTAACCACCCGCACGCAGGATCGTGCCATGCGCGCGTCCCTCGCACCCCTCGCGATCCTCCTTATCCTCACGGCGTGCCCTGCGCTGGCGGGGGCCTGGCCGCGCGACAAGGGCGGCTGGTTCGTGTCGCTGCGCGCCGACACCGACGCGGGCCGGACGGGACGGGGCACCAGCGGGTCGCTCTACGGCGAATACGGCCTGACCGACCGCATTACCGTCGTAGGCCAGCTCTCGAACGACGATGCGCCCTGGACGGTCAGCCGGGCGGGTCTGGGGCTCAATTATGCGCTTTCGCCGCTCGATGCCCGCCACCGCTTCGCGCTCAGCTTCGGCGTCTCGGCCCCGCCCGACACGCTGGGTGTCATGACGGACACGCGGATCGAGAGCGGGCTGCACTGGGGCATGGGGTTCGAGAGCCCTCTTGGCGGCGGTTGGGCCACCGTGACCGCCCGCGTGCTGCAACCCGTGATGGCGGACGGCGATCTTGCGACCGACCTCTTCGGGCTCGTGGGTCTGCGTCCGCGCGACGGCTGGATGACAATGCTCTCGACGGGCCGTTTCGAGGACGAGGCCGGTGTTACCTGGAAGGTGACGCCCTCGCTCGGGTATCAGCTGCGCGACACCCTCTGGATCGTCCCGGGCGTCACCCGCGAGGTCGGCGGCGCGGGGGTGACGACGCTGAACCTCAGCCTCTGGCTCAGCTTCTGACGGCCTGCCTCACGCCAAGCGCATTGGATACCCGAACGCCGCGAAATCCGCCGCGAAGACCCGGTTGACGATGGCGAGGCCCTCGGCGTCATAGGCACTGGCGAGTCGCGTCCCGCTGTCCGTCCGCGGCCCGGCCCGGCCGAGGACGAGCGGCTCCTCGGGTGCGAACAGGCGGTCGATCACCCGGCCCAGATCGGCCTCCAGCGTCTCCAGGCGGCCTATGAGATCGAACGAGCTTAGGGGCAGCAGCATCAGGTCGGTCTGCGGCGCCCAGTGCGGGTCGCCGTGCGGTCCGCATTCGTCGAGATAGCGCAGGAAATCGATGAACCGCGGTGTCTCGACCCGCCCCAGCCAGTCATAGAACCCGCGCGCCTGCTTGCGCTTGCGCAGCACTTTGTCGAGATAGGCCGAGAGCGTCCGCCCGTAGGGATCGCGCACGAAGGTGAAGCGGAACGCGCCGTCCAGCGCCTCCACATGCGCGCCGGTCATCCGCGCGGGGCGCAGGAACCTGCTCTTGGTCCGCGCCCGCCCGCCGGGTCTGCGATAGGCCGAATGCCGCGCGAGGGTCGCCATGATGGTCGAATTTGCGGCCTTCGGGATGCGATTGAAGAAAAATCCGTCCTCGGGAGAATAGGCCCCGCGCGGATCGACCGAGAAGAGCCCCAGAGGCCCGGTATAGGGATGGCGGCGATAGAACGGCAAAACGCGCGCGGCGATGCCTCTCGCCTGCGCGTTGAGGACGTCGTCGAGACCGTCGAGCGCCCGGCGCAAGGCCCGCACCACGGGGGGCTGGCTGACCCGGTCGGGGCGGCGCATCACGCGGCCCCGGTGGAGGCGAGGGAACGGGACATCGGACGGCCTTCGAGACGCGCGGAACAGGGCGCAGTCCTATCCCGAAGTCGTGGCGTCCGGCAATCCTGCGCTCAGACGGACGCGCCTGCTCCTGCGGTCTCGAAGCCGGGCAGGGGGCTCGGCACGCTCCGGACCAATTCGCGGACCGCGAAATTCTCGATCCGCACCACGCCGCCGGCCTGTCCCACCAGATCGAGGCCGACATGGGCATAGAGCGCGCGGGCGTCCCAGACGAGATCGACCCCGTCCTCCGCCTTGCGCCCGATCACGGCGCACAGCTCCGTCACCGCATCGTGGGCTACGGGCTGCCTGAGGGCGGCGGCACCCGGCAGACCCGGCACCTTCACGCCACCGTATCCACCGGCATAGGCCGCAATGCGGGCCGCCGGAATGGGACCGCGCAGCACCTTGATACGCACCCGGACCTCGATGCAATAGCCGCGGCGCAGGGGCATCTCGCCCATGTAGCGCAGGCGCTGCCCGGTCCCGCCGAGCCGCAGCTCGAGGCAGGTTCCGAAATCCTCGTCGTCCCGGGCGATCCGGGCCGTCTCGGAGCACTCGAATGTCGGAGAGTCGGGTGTGCCGTCGGTGGAGGACCAGTCGCAGAGCCCGTCCGAATAGGGCGGCGGGGTCAGATCGAGCGCGGGAGGCAGGGAATTCGGCATGGACGACCCTTCGGCAATCGGCGCGAGGGCTCGCCCCAGGGCCTGCCTGTGCCCTATCACCGCAGGGTTAATGCACGATTAAACATTCAAGTAGCCGGCTCTCAGGCTCCCGCGTCGCCGCCCCGCCGAACGGACACGCCGTTGATCTGCCAGGCACCGGCGTCGGTCTCGATCATCTCGTAGTCGAGCACGTAGACGGCCCCTGCCTCGTCGGTGACGATCACGCTCTGGACCGTGCGTCCGTCGCGGGTCGCGAGACCCGAGAACTGGACGCTCGACGGCCGCCAGACCATGGGATAGCCGCTCTGGACCATTTCGCCGAACCTGTCCGCGCTGCCGAACATGCGCTTGATCGCGGGCGACGCGAACGAGAATGCGGTGACGAAGTCGTCGGTCTTGAAGGCATCCAT
>JBBQYB010000078.1:0-14724 GCA_038209095.1 Rhodobacterales bacterium | reverse complement strand
TGCGCGTCTCGCTGCAACCCGCGCCCGAACGCCTGAACTGGCCGCGGATCGAGACGCCTACCCATATCTGCACCACCGGCTGCGCCCGCCCGCTCGAGGACGCCATGAGGATCGCGTTCGAGGAAATGGTGCACTGGATGGAAGCCGACTACGGCGTCCCCGCGCCCGAGGCCTACATGCTGCTCGGCCAGATCGCCGAGGCGCGCTGCACGCAGGTCGTGAACCCCAAGTACACCTACATCTGCAAGGTCCCCAAATCCGTCCTCGCGAGCTTCCGATGACCCCCGCGCGGTCCGCGCCATGAACGTCTCGCGAACCCAAGACCCGGCCGATCTCTCCGCCACCGAGGTTCTGGCCGCCTACCGCTCAGGCGCCCTCGACCCCGTCCGCTACGCCCAGGCCCTGAGCGCGCGCAGCCGGGCGCGCGACCCCGCGATCTCGGCCTGGGCCGCCTTCGATGAGGAGGCCTTTCTCGACGCCATGCGCCGCATCAGTCCCGGCCCCCTCTCGGGATTGCCCGTCGCGGTGAAGGACATCTTCGACACCTTCGACATGCCCACCGCATGCGGCTCCCCCCTGCTCGCGGGCCGCAGGCCCCGGCGGGACGCAGCCGCCGTCGCCGCCATTCGGGCCGCGGGCGGCGTCGTCATGGGCAAGACCGTCACCACCGAATTCGCGAGCGCCTATCCCGGCCCGACCCGCAACCCGCACGATCCCGCCCGCACCCCGGGCGGCTCCTCCAGCGGCTCCGCGGCTGCCGTCGCGGCCGGCATCGCCCCGCTCGCGGTCGGCTCCCAGACGGCGGGCTCGATCATCCGACCCGCAGCCTATTGTGGCGTCACAGGCTTCAAGCCCAGCTTCGGGCGCATCAACCGCACGGGCTGCCTCTCCTTCTCCGAAAGCCTCGACACAATCGGCGACTTCGCGCGCACCGTCGAGGACGCCTGGCTCCTGGCCGAAGTCATGGCCGGTGCCGCGCAACCCAGCCCCCTGCGCCCCGCCCCGCGCCCACCGCGCATCGGCGTCTGCGAGACCCCCGAATGGGATCTCGCGGCCCCGGAGACGCTTGAGGCAATAGACCGCGCCATCGTTGCCGCCCGGACCGCCGGCGCCACCGTGCGCAAGGTTCCCTATCCCGCCCTCGGCCCCGCGCTGCTCGACGCGCAAAAGACCATCATGAACTTCGAGGCCGCCCGCGCCTTCGCGCATGAGACGCGCGCGCATCCGGGCGGCCTCAGCGCCCAGCTCTCCGCCCTCCTCGCGGAGGGCGCCACGATCTCCGCCGACGCCTATGCCGCGGCCCTCGATCAGGCGGACGACACCCGGCGCAGTTGGGCGGCAACCTTCGACGACATCGACCTTGTCCTGAGCGCCAGCACCATCGGCGAGGCCCCGATCGGCCTCGACCATACCGGCGATCCGCTCTTCAGCCGCGTCTGGACGCTCCTGCACGGCCCCTGCCTGCACCTGCCCACCGGCAGCGCGCCGTCGGGCATGCCGACAGGCGTGCAACTCATCGGCCGCAATCGGACCGACGCCGCCTTCATGCGCAACGCGATGTGGATGGCGTACGCCATCGGCCTCGCGCAGCCGACAAGGGACACGCGATGACACTCTGGGACCCCACAAGCGGCAGCCTCGACATCGCAACGCTCCGCGCCTTCTACAAGGCCGGCGGCGCGCCCGCATCGGTGATCGAGGCCGTGTTCGACAGGATCGCCAAAGGCCGCCATCCCGAAGCCTGGATCAGCCTTCGCACCCGCGCGGCCGTGCTCGCGGAAGCCCGCGCCCTGAACCGCGCCGATCTGGAGACCTCCCCCCTCTGGGGCATACCCTTCGGGATCAAGGACAATTTCGACCTCGCCGGCATGCAGACCACCAACGGCTGCCGCGCCCACGCGCGCATGGCGACCGGGACCATCTTCATTGTCCAGCGCCTGATCGACGCGGGCGCACTGCCCATCGGCAAGAACAACATGGACCAGTTCGGCGTCGGGCTGAACGGCACCCGCACCGACTACGGCATCCCGCGCTGCGTCTTCGATCCCGCCTATGTCTCGGGCGGCTCGACCTCGGGGGGCGGGGTCGCGGTGGCCGCAGGCCTCGTGAGCTTCGCGCTCGGTGGCGATGCGGCGGGCTCGGGCCGGGTGCCCGCGGCGCTGAACAACATCGTCGGCTTGAAACCCACCCCCGGGCTCGTGCCCAACACCGGCAGCCCGACCGTCGCGGGCATGGTCGGCACCCATTCGCTGCTGACGCTGACGGTCGCGGATGCGGTCACCGCCACCCAGGTCATTCTCGGCTACGACCCGGGCGATCCCTTCTCCAAACCCGAAGCCCGCGCCTTCGACCTCACGCCCCCGGCCATTCCCGCCGCCTTCCGCTTCGCCGTCCCGGACCCGACCTCCCGCGTCTTCGCCGGCGACACGGAGGCAGCCCACCTGTTCGACTCGGCCGTGGCCCGGCTAGAATCCCTGGGAGGCACACCCGTTCCCACCGACATTACGCCGTTTCTCGCGGCGGCCAAAGCCCTCTACGAGGGGCCGTTCATCGCCCAGCGCACCGTCAACCTCGAAGCCTTCCTCGAAAAACACAAAGACGACGTCTTCCCGGCCACACGCGAAATCCTCAACTGGGGACACAAATACACCGCAAAGGACCTCTTTCGCGCCCAATACGAGATGATGGGCGTCAAACAGATCGCCCGAGAGATGTTCCGCGACGTGAAATTCCTCGCGACACCCACCACCCCTACAACCGTCACCGTGGAGGCGATGCTTGCCGACAACATCGCGCAAAACGCCATGCTCGGAACCTACACCAACTTCGTCAACCTGCTCGATCTGCCCTCCATCTCGGTTCCGGGCGGCTTTCGGTCGGACGGCCTACCGCTCGGCCTGATGCTGACCGGAGCCAGCCTCGACGACGCCAGGCTCGCAGGCTTCGCCGCCGCCTATCAGGATGCCGCAGGCTTGCCTCTCGGCGCGTCCGGGGCGGCACCATGACGGACGCGCCGCCGTCGACCCTGCGCCGGCACCCGGGCCGCGCCGCATGAACGACCATCGACCACAACCCAGTCCGAGCACGCGCCCACAGGAGGAGCCCATGAATTTCGAGATCGAGGAGACGACCATCGCGGACATCCATGCCGCCTATCGGGCGGGCACGCTCACCTGCGTGGACCTGACCCGGGGCTATCTCGACCGCATCGCCGCCCTGGATCAGACCGGGCCGAACCTGAACGCCTTCGTCACGATGAACCCCGCCGCACTCGACCGCGCCGCCGAACTCGACGCGATCCTTGCGGAAACCGGCGCATTCGTCGGCCCGCTCCACGGCATTCCCATCGGCATCAAGGACCAGGCCGAAACCGCCGGCATCGAGACCAGCTTCGGCTCGGTGGCGCTCAAGGGCTACGTGCCGACCGAAGACGCCACGATCGTAACCAAACTGCGCGATGCGGGGGCGGTCCTTCTTGGCAAAACCACCATGCCCGATTTCGCCGCCTCCTGGTGGGGTTACGGCTCGGCGCACGGCATCACGCGGTGTGCCTACGCGCTCGATCGCGATTCCGGCGGGTCGAGCGGCGGCACGGGTGCGGCGGTCGGCGCCAATCTGGTGGCTGTCGGCATTGGCGAGGATACCGGCGGCTCGATCCGTCTGCCGTCCAGCATCAACAACCTGTGCGGGATTCGCGTGACGCCGGGCATGATCAGCCGCAGCGGCCTTTCGCCTCTCGTGGTTCCACTCGATACCGCCGGCCCGATGGGTCGCACAGTCCGCGACATCGCGACTGTGCTCGATGTCCTCGTCGGCTACGATCCAAAGGACCCCTACACCGCGATCACCAAGATCGCCCAGCACACGGGGAGCTACACCGCGCACCTAGATGAAACCGCGCTCAAGGGCGCCCGTTTCGGCACGATCCTCGAGGCATTCGGCGATGACGCCAACCCCGATTGCGCCCAGGTCAACAAGGTCATTCGCGCCGCGATGGACTCGATGAAAGCTGCAGGCTCCGAATTCGTCGAGCTCAGCATCCCCACCCTCAAGGAATGGATCGACGGGACGTCGCTCTATGTCTCGCGCTCGCGCTCCGACGTCGATGCCTTTCTGAAACAGCGCGACACGCCCTATCCCACCCTCCGGTCGATCTACGACGCCGGCCTCTACGACAAGAACCTCGATCTCATCCCGGTATTCGCCACCCTCTCGCCGGACAGCCCCGAGGAGGATCCGGAGTATTTCGCCAAACTCGCACGCGGCATCGAGTTCCAGCGCATGATCGTGGGCTTGATGGCCAAGCATGATCTGGACGGCATCTGCTATCCGGCCCTTCAGGTCCAGTCGCCCACCCACGAAGAGTTGCAGAGCGGGATGTGGCCGGCCCTCGAATACCCCACCAACACCGTCATCGCCTCGCAATCCCTCATCCCCTCGATCTGCGTCCCGGCCGGCTTCTCCGACCTCGGCGTCCCCATCGGCCTCGAGATCATCGCCCCCCCCTGCCACGAACCCGACCTGCTCCGCCTCGGCTACGCCTTCGAGCAACTCACTAAATGGCGGCGCAAACCGGAATTCGCCATCGCCTCGTGACATGTGGTAACCAGATCAAGGACGCCGCCATGAGAGAGACCTCCTTCACGAAGGACACGCGGACACTGACCTTGTCCGGCGGCCTCGCCGTGCTCGCCGCCGCCATCGCGAAGGCCGAGGAGATCGGCCAGCCCATGTGCATCTCAGTGGTCGACACCGGAGGCAACCTTCTCGCCTTCGGACGGATGGACGGCTCAAAGGCGCTCTCCGTCCTCTCCACCCGGAACAAGGCGATGACGGCGGCACTGTCGGATGCTCCGACCGGCGGCGCGCCCGCCGATGTCGAACTGCAGGTGACCCTCGCCCACGAGAACAAATGGACGAACCTGATCGGCGGCCTGCCCATCCGCGTCGACGGCCGGGTGCTCGGGGCGGTCGCGGCAGGGTCAGGCACAGGCACCCAGGATCTCGCCGTCGCCCGCGCCGGGGCGGCCGCGATCCCAGGGGCCGACATGTTCCCCGACTTCGTGCCCATGGGCGCGGAGGACACCGGAAAACCCTTACGATCAGGTTAACGAAATTAAGAATACTATTAGATATCAATATCTTGGTCGTTTGTCCACGCGTGGACAAACCGGATCCCGACAGGCTCACGATCCGGCGCAAAATCGCCCGAGGCCCGTCCGGGCCTCAATGGACTTGCGGCGTGTTCACCCAGACGATCCGGGCCAGCCGGTCACCCACATTCCTGTACCGGCTCGTGAGGTGGTTCTTGAAAAAGAACGAATCTCCCGCCCTGAGAGTATACATCGTCGTCTCGACGGTCAGCTCCACATCCCCCTCGATCACATACCCGAGCGTCTCCCCCTGATGCGTGATCGCATCCTCCTTCGCTCCGCCGGGCTCGATGCGGTGGATGTTCCCCTCCAACAGGTTGCCCGCCGCAAACGGCACCAGCCGCTCATAGCTGATCCCCGTGCCGCCCCGGATCGCATCCGTATGGGAAATCGGCCGCTCACCCTCCCGCTGGACCAGTCCCGGAGAATCGAAGTCCGTCCCGAAAAACGACGCGAGGTCCCGCCCAAGCGCCTCCACCAGCCGCGCCAGCATCGCCAGCGATGGTGCCACCTTGCTGTTCTCGATCTTGGAAATCATGCTCTCCGCGCAGCCAACAAGCAGCGCCAGATCCCGGATCCTGAGGCCCGAAAGCTGACGCGCATGCCGAAGCCGGGCCCCGACCTGCAACGCATCCCGCTCGTGCCCCAACCCGCCTTTCGCCATCGCCTTCACAACCGTCTCATTCATCCAGTCCTCCAAGCCCAGATCGTCGAGCCGCCCATCAAGCAGCCGGCGAGCCTTAACATGACGCGGAGGGATATCCGCACGCAAAAAGGCGGTAAAATGTCCGCGCAGGTTTATCTCTTGTCATGTCGGTTGATTTTTAGTCAGACGTCTTTCCCGGCGCCGCTCTTGGGGGCAGATCGGCGGTAAGGCGGCGGCGAGGTTCCAAAATCGCTTTCTCGGGCGCGGCCGTGGCCCCACCGTGACCAGGGTGGGCGATGGGCATCGTCGCCACGTGAGACGAGATCCAGGCATGGCCGCAGCTTTCATATTCCGCCGTTTATCGGCCGCTATTCCAAGCCTCATCGGCGTCGTTCTGGCGACGTTCCTGCTGTCGCGTGCCCTGCCGGGCGATCCGGCGGTCTATTTCGCCGGTCCCGCGGCGAACGAGGAATCGGTGCAGCAGGTCCGCGTATCCCTCGGGCTCGACAAATCCTGGCCGGAGCAACTCTGGATCTACGTGAGCGATCTCGCGCAAGGCAGCCTCGGCACGTCGCTGACGTCCGGCCAGCCCGTGCTCGACGATCTTGTCCAGCGCCTGCCGGCGTCGCTGGAGTTGACGCTCTGCGCCCTCCTGTTCGCCGTTGTCATCGCCATCCCGCTCGGGGTGATGGCGGCGCTGAAACCGAACGCGCTCGTTGACCATCTTTGCCGCGCGCTCGTCACCGTGGGCGCCGCGTTCCCGACGTTCTTCGTAGGCCTGCTGCTGGTCTACGTCTTCTACTACCTGCTCGGGTGGTCGCCCCAGCCGCTCGGGCGGCTCGACGAGATCTATTTTTCGGCGCCGTCCCGCGTGACCGGCTTCTTCCTAATCGACAGCCTCCTCGACGGGGATCTCGACGCGTTTCGGGGCGCGCTGGCGCAGCTCATCCTGCCCTCGATCACGCTCGGGCTGTTCGCGCTGGCGCCGATCGCGCGGATGACGCGCGCGGCGATGCTCACGGCGCTCGGGTCGGATTTCATCCGAACGGCGCGGGCCAACGGTCTCGCCGGCTCCACGGTCCTCTTCGGCTATGCGTTTCGCAACGCACTTTTATCGATCACGAACGTGATGGGCATGGTCTTCTCGTTTCTGCTCGGGTCGAACGTCCTCGTCGAGCAGGTCTTCGGATGGCCCGGCGTCGGCTCCTACGGCGTGGGGGCCGTGATCGCGTCGGACTACGCGGCCGTGCAGGGTTTCGTTCTGCTGATGGCCCTTCTCTACATGGTCCTCAATCTCACGGTCGACATCGTCTCGGGACTGATCGACCCGCGTCTCAAGCTGGAGGCGTGAGCGCAATGCCCGGCGCGACGCTGATCGGAAACGTCCGCCATGCCTTCGGGTCGAACCCGCTGACGGCGGTGGCGGCGGGCATCTTCGCGCTCCTGCTCGTCTGCGCGATCTTCGGTCCGCTGATCGCGCCCTATGACCCTCTCGCGACGAACGCCGCGATGCGCATGTCCCCGCCCTCCGCCGCGCATCCGTTCGGCACCGACCAGCTGGGCCGCGACATCCTGAGCCGCGTCATCGTGGCCACCCGCCTCGATCTGGGAATGGCGCTTTCCGCGGTGATCGTGTCACTTGTGATCGGCACCGCGCTGGGGGCCGTCGCGGGCTATGTCGGGGGCTGGACGGATCTGCTGATCGGCCGGCTATTCGACACGATCATGGCGTTTCCGCTCTTCGTGCTGGCGATGAGCATCGTCGCGGCCCTCGGCAACAGCGTCATCAACATCATCATCGCGACGATCGTGATAAACCTGCCGTTCTATGGCCGCTTCGCGCGGGCGGAGGTCTCGATCCTGCGCAACGCTGCCTATGTAGAGGCGGCGCGGATGGGGGGCAACGGCGCGGTCCGGATCCTCTGGGCGCACATTGTGCCTAACATCATGCCACCGATGATGGTGCAGGCGTCGCTCAACATGGGCTGGGCGATCCTGAACGCGGCCGGCCTGTCGTTCATCGGGCTCGGTGTGCGCCCGCCGGAGGCCGAATGGGGCATCATGGTCTCCGAAGGCGCCGCCTACATCTTCTCCGGCGAGTGGTGGACCTTCGTCTTTCCGGGGATGGCGCTCGTCCTCGCGGTCTTCTGCTTCAACCTTCTCGGCGACGGTCTGCGCGACTTGATCGATCCGCGGAGGCGGACATGACGCCCGCAGCTCTGCTTGATGTGCAGGGCCTAAGCCTTGAGTTCCGCACGCGAACGGGCGTCGTCAAGGCACTCGAAGACGTGAGCTTTACGGTCGCGAAGGGCGAGATCGTCGGCGTCGTAGGCGAGAGCGGTTCGGGCAAGTCTGTTGCAGCCTTCGCGATCATGGGGCTGCTCGAGGACACGGCGCGGATCACATCTGGCGCAGTGTCCCTTTCGGGTATCGACCTTCTTGCGGATGGGCGGGGGGCGCTGCGCGATCTGCGCGGGCGCGAGATGTCGATGATCTTCCAGAGCCCCCGCACCGCCCTCAACCCGATCCGCACGATCGGCCGCCAGATCGAGGACGTGCTGGTGCGCCACGGCCCGGTCGCGCGCAAGGAGGCCCGAGGTCGGGCGATCGAGGCGCTGCGACGTGTCCGCATCCCCGATCCCGAACGGCGTTGCGACGCCTATCCCTTTGAGTTGTCGGGCGGAATGTGCCAGCGTGTAATGATCGCGATGGCGCTGGCCTGCGACCCGATGCTCCTGATCGCCGACGAGCCGACGACTGGCCTTGATGTGACGACCCAGGCCGTTGTGATGGATCTCATCGCGGAGATCGTGGCAGATTCCCGGATGGGAGCGGTGCTGATCACGCATGATCTGGGTCTGGCCGGGGAATACTGCGACCGGATCGTCGTCATGCACGCGGGGCACGTCGTTGAGACCGCGCCGGCGGCGGCGCTGCTCGCACGGCCCTCGCATTCGTACACCCGCCAGCTTGTGGCCGCGACGCCGGCCGCTGCCGCTACCATTGCTGATCTCGCGTCCATCCCGGGCGGGATGCCGGATCTGCGGCGAGACGACCTTCCTTACTGCCGGTTCGAGGCCCGCTGCGCCCTTCGCGAGCCTATCTGCGGCGCGGAACCCACGCCGACGCACGTCGTGGGCGCGGGACATGACGTGCGTTGCTGGAGGCCGGCATGACGCCGCTTTTGGAGGCCAGCGGCCTGGCGCGGCATTTCCCCGTGGGCACCGGGCGAGCGCGGGGCATGCTGCACGCGGTCGACGGCGTCGATCTGGTCATCGGCCGCGGCGAGAGCGTTGGGCTGGTCGGGGAGTCCGGCTGCGGAAAGTCTACCCTCGCGCGCCTTCTGGGTCGCCTGATCGAGCCGACCGCCGGCGCGCTTCGCTTCGACGGTGCCGACATAGGGGGCATACCGCTGCGCCGCTTCGTTGGCGCGCCGGATCGGGCGCGCATCCAGATGGTGTTCCAAGACCCCACGGAGAGCCTCAATCCGCATTTCCGCGTCTTTGACACCGTTGCAGACCCGGTTCGCCGGCTGCTCGGCGTGCGCGACGCCCGGACGATCGACGCGCGCGTAGCGCGTACGCTCGAATTGGTCGGTCTGACGGGAGACTTTGCCGGACGGTATCCGCACCAGCTCTCCGGCGGTCAAAAGGCGCGCGTGGGGATCGCCCGTGCAATCGTAGTCGAGCCCGAGCTTCTTATCCTGGACGAGCCCACATCAGCTCTGGACGTGTCCGTGCAGGCTGTGATCCTGCATCTGCTTGCCGACCTCCGGAGCCGGCTCGGAATGAGCTATCTCTTCGTTTCGCATGATCTCGAAGTCGTGCGGCTGCTGTGCGACCGGGTGGTCGTCATGTATCTCGGCAAGGTCGCCGAGGCCGGTCCGACGGCCGCGCTGTTCGCCGCGCCGCGCCACCCCTACACCCGTTCACTGCTCGCCGCCGTTCCCGACCCGGAGCGCCGCGGCCCGCCGCCGCCGCGCCTGAGCGGAAGCCCGACGTCGCCCATCGATCCGGACCCGAACCGCTGCCGCTTCGAGAACCGCTGCCCGCGCGCGCAGCCGATCTGCGCGACGCACATTCCCGAACTCGCGACCGTCGGCGCAGGCCATCTGGCGGCGTGCCATTTCGCGGAACCTCAGCCGACCCAAAGGGAGACCTGACACGATGCCGACCGAAGACGACAACGCGATCGCGCGGTTCTCCGCCGGTGAGATCGTCGCTAAGGTAAAGGCGAAAGCGATCTCCGCCACCGAGGTGACGGAAGCTTCACTCCGCCGCATGTACGCACTTGAGCCCTACATCCAGGCGTTCTCCGTGCCGACGCCCGAGCTTGCGCGGGCAGCGGCTGCCGCGGTCGATGCGAAGATCGCCGCCGGTGAGGACCCGGGACTGCTGGCGGGCGCGCCAATTGGGATAAAGGATCTTGTCGCAACGAAAGGCGTCGTGACCGCCATGGGCTCGCGCCTCTATGAAGGCTGGGTCCCGGAGGAGGATGACATCGTCGTCGAGCGGCTCAAGGCGGCCGGCGCGGTGATTGTCGGCAAGACCAACGTGCCGGAACTCGGCTATTCCGGGGTCGGCCACAACCCCTTGGGTCTTACGACCCGCAGCCCCTGGGATCTTGCGCTGACACCTGGGGGATCCTCGGCCGGCTCCGGCGCGTCGGTGGCGAGCGGTGTCACGCCCTTCGCGATCGGCTCGGACGGCGGCGGCTCGATCCGCATTCCGGCCGCACATTCTGGGCTTTTCGGAATGAAGGCCTCCATGGGACGGGTGCCGCTCTACCCAGGGTGTCGGGACGAACGATACCCGGGGGTCTCCAGCTGGGAGTCTCTCGAACACATTGGCCCCATGAGCCGCACCGTTGCGGACACCGCCCTGATGCTGAGCGTAATCGCCTCCGGGCCGGACATGCGCGACAGGTACTCGATCCCGGGTCCGGAATTTGATTGGAACGTGGTTGCCGCCCCAGGGTCTCTGAAGGGTTTGCGTGTCGCCTATTCGGCGGACTGGGGCTACGCGCCGGTGGACCCGGAAGTGCGCCGCGTTGTCGGCGAAGCGGCGCGCGCTTTCGAGACCGAGCTCGGTTGCATCGTCGAGGAGGCGCACCCCGGTTGGGAAGACCCCGGCCCGCATTTCTGGACGTTGGTCGCCGCCGACACCGACCTCACAGGCATGCGCCGGCTGATTGCGGGACGGGAGGATCAGGTGTCTCCCCACCTCGTCGCTCTCGTGCAGAAGGAATGGACTGGCGCCGAGTTCACCGACGCCAAGGCTGTCCGCAAGATGGTCGTGAACAAGATGTGGCGCTTCATGGAGCGCTACGACTTCCTCCTCACGCCAACCCTGGCCGTGCCGCCGTTCCCTGTGCATATGCAAGGCCCCGAGATGATCGATGGGCGCATGGTGGATAGCGGCCGCTGGCTCGCCTTTACGTTCCCGCTGAACCTGACTGGCCAGCCGGCCGCGTCGATCCCAGCGGGCTTTACGAAGGGGGGTTTGCCTGTCGGCCTCCAGATCATCGGTCGCCACCTTGACGATCCGATGGTGCTGCGCGCCTCGGCCGCCTTCGAAACCGCCCGGCCCTGGGCCGATGTCTGGCCGCCGCTCGTGTCCGAGCTTGGCCTCTGACCCTCTCCGCACTCCGATCAGCTCGAAAGAAAGGACCTACGCATGATTGATTTCAACCGCCGCTCCGCCCTTGGTCTCTTCGGGGGCGTTCTCTCCGCCGCCGGGCTCGGTTGGCGCCCCGTAGCGGCTGCCACGCCGAGCGACACGCTTGTCCTCGTGAACGAAATGGGGCCAAACTCCCTCGATACGATGCTGCCCTCCGCCAACGACCAGGCCAGAATGGTGGCCTGGAATGTCTATGACCGGCTGATCAGCCACGGCGTCAAGACGATGCCGAACGGGGCCCTCGGCTACGACGCCACGACCTTCACTCCCGAACTTGCCGAGCGCTGGGAGGTTCTGGACGAGGGCCGCACTCTTATCTTCCACCTGCGCAGGGACGCCACCTTCCATGATGGCGCGCCGGTCACGGCGGAGGACGTGCGCTGGTCCTTCGAGCGGGCGATCGCCGTTGGCGGTTTTCCGGCAATTCAGATGGCTGCGGGCTCGTTCGAGTCCGCCGACCAGTTTTCCGTATTGGACGACTACACCTTCAAGGCGACCTTCGCGAAGGCAAACAAGCTGAGCCTGCCGGACGTCGCAGTTCCTGTCCCCTGCATCGTCAACAAGGCGCTCGTAATGCAGCATGTGACGGAGGCCGACCCTTGGGGACTTGAATGGACCCAACGCAACGACGCCGGCGGCGGCGCATTCTCGGTCACGAGCTGGAAATCCGGTGACCAACTCGTCCTGACACGATTCGACGACTGGAAGTCGGGCGAGTTGCCGCAGATGAAACGTGTTGTCTTTCGTCAGATCGCCTCACCTGGGACGCGCCGCGCGCTGCTCGAAAAGGGCGATGTGGACATTTCCGTAGGTCTGCCGCCTAAGGACTATTCCGAGATGGCCGCCGCAGGCGACATCAAGGTGATCGGCACGCCGGTCCAGGGTGACCTTCTGTTCATGGACATGAACGTCCAGATGGAGCCTTTCAACAACCTCAAGGTTCGGCAGGCCATCGCCCACGCCATCCCCTACGAGCAGATCATGTCGAGCGCGCTGTATCAGCGCGGCGTTCCGATGTTCGGCGCTCCGCCCGACACCACGTCCTTTCCGCCGACCTGGCCAACGCCCTCCCCGTTCTCCACCGATCTCGTCAAGGCGAAGACCTTGCTCACCGAGGCGGGCTATCCCGACGGGTTCGAGACCACGCTCTCCTTCGACCTCAGCCAGGCCACGACGCGCGAACCGATCGCCCTTCTCACGCAGGAATCCCTCGCGCAGATCGGCGTCACGGTGACTATCGAGAAGGTCCCAGGAGCCAACTGGTTCGCCAACATGGCGTCCAAGACGATGCCCTTCGTCATCGCCGAATTCTATCCATGGCTCGACTATCCCGAATACCATTTCTTCTGGACCTACCACGGCGGCAACAACTCGGTGTTCAACACCTGCAACTACGTGAACCCCGCACTCGACGAGCTGATCGAAACGGCGCGCTTCGCCCCCGACGAGGCGACCTACACCGACACGCTGAGCCAGATGGTCGCCATCGTGATGGCAGACGTTCCGCGGATCCCGCTTGCGCAGTTACTCGGAGACGTTGCAATGCAACAGAACGTCGAGAATTACATCTACTGGTTCCACCAGCACATCGACTACCGAACCATCAAGAAGGTATAATCAATCTGCACCGCCGCCGGCCGAAACGGCCCGGCGGCGCACCTATTTTTAGGAACAGGCGAGGCCGCTCATGACAGATGATCTCGGTGCCTTCGTGCCAAATACGGCATGCGTGGTCGCGCCTACCGGATTGGGGCAACTGGATGGACTGACCTTCGCTGCGAAGGATCTGTTCGACGTCGCAGGCCATGTGACTGGTTCGGGAAACCCTGACTGGGCGCGGACACATTCGCCGGCCACGCGCCATGCCGATGCTGTGGCGGCGCTCCTCGGAGCGGGCGCGACGCTGATCGGCAAGACAATTACGGACGAAATTTCCCTTGGGCTCCTCGGACGCAATCAGTTCTATGGAACGCCACGCAATCCGCGCGCGCCAGGACGGGTTGCGGGCGGCTCGTCGAGCGGGTCTGCCAGCGCCGTCGCGGGCGCGCTGGTGGACACGGCGCTCGGTACAGATTCTGGTGGCTCGGTTCGCACGCCGGCCGCCTTTTGCGGTCTGTTCGGGATGCGCCCTACGCATGGTCGAATTTCGGTGGAAGGCATGGCAACCCAATCGCCAAGCTTCGACACCTGTGGCTGGTTTGCACGGGACGCCCAAATCTTCGCGCGCGTTGGCGCGGTTCTCCTGGGCGATGCAGCGGACAAGACACCCATTGACCGGCTTCTCATCGCGGACGACGCCTTCGCCATCGTCGATCCCGAGATCCGCACGGTCCTCGCTCCAATCGTCACGCGGATCAGCCAACATTTCACTTCCGTCGAGCGAACGCGCCTCGCCGGCCCCGAGGGTATTCTCGCCTGGTCGGCACACCAGCGCCCACTGCAGGCGGCCGAGTTTCATGCGACTTTTCGACCTTGGATCGAGGAACATGTCCCTCGCTTCTCCATAGAGGTTGGTCGCAGCCTGACGCTCGCGTCACTCGTTTCAGAGGCGGATCTGGTCGCGCCGCGGGCGTTTCGGAATGCTGCAAAAGCAAGACTTGCAGCGTTGCTCGGGGAGGATGCGGTGCTCTGCCTACCCACGGTCCCGATCTTGGCACCCTACATTGACGAACCTTTTTCCGAAATGATGCGTTCTGTGGACCGCATCATCGGGCTGACTGCAATCGCTGGGCTTGCCGGGGTGCCCCAAGTTAACTTGCCTTTTGCCGCTCACGAGGGAGTACCTGTCGGGCTTTCCCTCGTCGGTCCAAAGGGATCCGACGCTCGGCTTCTCTCGCTAGTGTGCGAGCTCGCCGGGGCAAGCTGATGCTTGCGAGGTCATCTGTCTGACAGATGAAATGCGAAGTCTCGCAAACATCCTGAACTGAAGCGATGCACTTTTGCCTCGATAGCTAGTGGTTCCTGCCTGACAAAAGGGTCCCGATTGGGATTCCCTTTGGCAGGTGCGCATGCGAGTCTGGGACATGCGCACAGGAATTTCCGTCACAGTTTCTTCGACCGACCATGCTCGTCTGACGGCGGTGGTCCGGGACCGCAACGCTCCGCAGAAGCACGTCTGGCGCGCCCGGATCGTGCTTCTGACGGCCGATGGTCTCGGCACCAACGCCATCATGCGCGAGACCGGCAAGTCCAAGACCTGCGTATGGCGCTGACAGGAGCGCTTCGCCGAGGCGGGCGTCGAGGGCCT
>JBBQYB010000077.1:0-15110 GCA_038209095.1 Rhodobacterales bacterium | reverse complement strand
CCAACCCGCACCGCGGACGCGGCCGCTTGAATTTCCGCGCACCCGTCTTGGAGAGCCGCGAACAGCCTGCTATCGGTACGCGATGACATCCCCCCTCTTCATCCACCTGCGCGTCCATTCCGCCTATTCCCTCCTCCAGGGCGCCATCGCCGTCCCGGCCCTCGCGGATCTGTGCCGAGCGAACGGCATGCCTGCCGTGGCCCTCACCGATCACGGCAACCTCTTTGCAGCCCTCGAGTTCTCGGAGGCCGCCGCGAAATCCGGCGTCCAGCCGATCCTCGGCTGCGAACTCGCCCTCGATTACGCCCCTGCCACCCAGCCCGGCGAGCGCGGCGCGACACCCCTTTCCATAGTCCTGCTCGCCCAGACCGAACCGGGCTTTGGCAACCTCAAGAAACTTTCCTCCATAAACTATCTCGACTGTGCGCTCACTGATCCGCATGTCACGCTGGACGCCCTCACCGCGCATGCCGAGGGGCTCATCTGCCTGACCGGAGGTGCGGCGGGCCCGCTCGGAGCGCTGGTCCGCGACAACCAGCCCGCCCGGGCGGAGGTCCTTGCCCGCCGGCTCAAGGCGGCCTTCCCCGACCGCCTCTACGTCGAGATCCAGCGCCATCCCGAGAACGGTGCTCGCCGCACCCCGGCGGAGGCCGCGACCGAACCGGGGCTCATCGCCCTCGCCCATGCACTCGATTTGCCGCTCGTCGCCACCAACGACGTGCATTTCGCGGCCCCCGACCTCTTTGAGGCCCATGACGCCTTCCTCTGCATCGCCGCCGGGGCCTATGTCGACCAGCAGGAACCCCGCCACCGCCTGACGCCGGAGCACCACTTCAAATCGGCCGCCGCCATGGCGGAGCTCTTCGCCGATCTGCCCGAGGCTCTCGCCAATACCGTCGAGATCGCGAGGCGCTGCGCCGTGCGCCCGCGCAAGCACAGACCCATCCTGCCGCGCTTTGCCGAGGACGAGGTCGAGGAATTGCGCCGCGAGGCCCGATCCGGGCTCGAGGCCCGGCTCGCGGTGATCTCCCATGCGGTCAGCGTCGCGGATTACGAGGCCCGCCTCGAGTTCGAGATCGGCGTCATCGAGAACATGGGCTTTCCGGGCTATTTCCTCATCGTCGCCGATTTCATCAAATGGGCCAAGGCACGCCGGATCCCCGTGGGCCCCGGCCGCGGCTCGGGCGCGGGCTCGCTCGTTGCCTACGCGCTCACCATCACCGACCTCGATCCCCTGCGCTACGGCCTCCTGTTCGAGCGCTTCCTCAATCCCGACCGCGTGTCGATGCCGGACTTCGACATCGACTTCTGCCAGAACCGCCGCGACGAGGTGATCGCCTACGTCCAGCAGCGCTATGGCCGCGACCGCGTGGCCCAGATCATCACCTTCGGCGCCCTTCTGTCCAAGGCCGCCGTCCGCGACGTGGGCCGCGTGCTCCAGATGCCTTACGGCCAGGTCGACCGCCTGTCCAAGATGATCCCGCTCGACGGCGTCAAACCCGTCAGCATCGAAAAGGCCCTCGCCACCGAGGACCGCCTGCGCGAGGAGGCCCGCCGAGAGCCCCAGGTCAAGCGCCTCCTCGACATCGCGGGTGCCCTCGAGGGACTCCTGCGCAACGCCTCCACCCATGCCGCCGGTGTCGTCATCGGCGACCGGCCGCTCGTCGAGCTCGTACCCCTCTACCGCGACCCGCGCTCGGACATGCCGGCCACGCAATACAACATGAAATGGGTGGAGGAAGCCGGCCTCGTCAAGTTCGACTTCCTCGGCCTGAAAACCCTAACCGTGATCCAGAACGCGCTCGACCTCCTGGCCCTGCGCGGCGAGACCGTGGACATTGCGTCCATCCCGCTCGACGATCCGGCGACCTACGCGCTCTATGCGTCGGCTGCGACCGTGGCGGTGTTCCAGGTGGAGAGTGCGGGCATGCGCGACGCCCTGCGCCGGCTCAAGCCCACCTGCATCGAGGACATCATCGCACTGGTGGCGCTCTACCGCCCCGGGCCCATGGAGAACATCCCGAAGTTCTGCGACGTCAAGAACGGCCGCGAACCCCGCGAGAGCCTGCATCCCTCCATCGACGGCATCCTCGACGAGACGCAAGGCATCATCGTCTACCAGGAGCAGGTGATGGAGATCGCCCGCAAGATGGCGGGCTACTCCCTCGGCGGCGCCGACCTCTTGCGCCGCGCCATGGGCAAGAAGATCCAGGCCGAGATGGACGCGCAAAAGCCCCTGTTCCTCAAGGGGGCCGCCGACAACGCCATTTCCAAGGGCAAGGCGGACGAGGTCTGGAACCTGCTCGACAAGTTCGCAAACTACGGCTTCAACAAGTCCCATGCGGCCGCCTATGCGGTCGTGAGCTACCAGACCGCCTGGCTCAAGGCGAACCATCCCGTCGAATTCATGGCCGCGGTAATGAACTGCGACATCCACCTCACCGACAAGCTCGCCACCTACAAGCAGGAAACCGACCGCCTCGCCATTCCCCTGCGCGCGCCCTGCGTCAACCGGTCGGACGCGACCTTCCGGGTCGAGGACGGAGCCATCCTCTACGGTCTCGGAGCGCTGAAGGGCGTGGGTGTCGAGGCCATGCGTCTCATCACCGCGGAGCGTGCGTCCGAAGGACCGTTCAGCGGGCTTTTTGATTTCGCCGAACGGGTCGATCTGCGACGCCTAGGCAAGAAGTGCCTCGAGATGCTCGTCCGGGCCGGCGCGCTCGATGTCCTGCACTCGAACCGCCGCCGGGTCTTCGAGAGCCTCGAAAAACTGATGTCCCATTCCGCCATGGCCCACGACGAGCGCAGTTCCGCCCAGGTCAACCTGTTCGGGGCAGCGACGGGGTCGCTCCCCGCGCCGGAACTCCTGCGCGTCGAGGACTGGACACCCGTCGAGCGGCTCGAACACGAGCACCAGGCAGTGGGCTTCTATCTCTCGGGGCATCCGCTCGACGCCTACCGCGGCCCGCTCGGACGCCAGGGCGTGCTCACCCATGCGGAACTGCGCCGCAAGGCCGCCAGCGCCTCCGCGGTCACGGCCCGCATCGCGGGCACCATCGCCGGCATCGATCTGCGCAAATCCGCCCGCGGAGCCCGGTTCGCCTTCATCAGGCTCAGCGATCCGACGGGCCTTTTCGAGGTGCGCATGTTCTCGGACGTGCTCGACGCCGCCGAGGCGCATCTGCATCCGGGGCGCAGCGTCGTGCTCGGCGTCGAGGCGTCGCTCGAAGGCGACGATCTCAGGCTGCTCGCGCGCGCCGCCCAGTCCGTGGATACCGCGATCGAGGGGGCCGCAGCCGCCGGTCTGCGCATCTTCGTCAACGACATCGAGGCCGTAGGCTCGCTCGTGACCCGCCTCGACGCAGCCAAGGGCGGCCGCTCGCGCGGAGGCCCGGTGCATCTCGTTCTCACCGGGGCCGATCTTCCGGGCGAGATCGAGATGGCCCTCCCCGGCCTCCACCCTATAACGCCCCAGATCAGCAGTGCGATCAAGCACGTGCCGGGCGTCATGCATCTCGAGGAATTCTAGGCTCTTTCGGCCTCGAGCGACTTGACCGCCACCATCCGCTTGACCGGCCGCGAATCGGTCAGCCGGCGCAGGATGCCAGACGACGCCATCACCGCCTGAGACTGGCGCGCGTCGAGGGCCGACAGCGGCAAACCATCGGTGATCTTGAGCCAGGCCGCGGCGAGAACGGCATCCGTCTCGCCCAATTTGCGCTCGGTGGGACCATCGAGCCAGGCGAAATGCCGCGCCAGCGCCCGGTCGTCCTGCAATAAATCCTCGAGCGAGGACGGCGCTGCAAGGTTCTCTGACAGCCGGACGACCATCGCCTCGGTCTCCCGCAGGATCTCGGGCGGATGCCGGTCCTCCGGCGTCTGTAGCATTCCCACCCGCGTCATCCAGGCCCCCGCACGCGCTGATCCGAGGAACGCCCCGAGCGGCACGGCGATGAGCATGCTCAGGAGCGCGGGGCTCATCCAGGCGAGCAGCGACCACGAAATCGCCCCTGCCGCCGTTGCGAGCATCACGCCTACCAGCACGTGCCGGCCGTGAAAGCGCCAGAGCACCGGCCAGGGCAACCTGTCGGCGTCGCGGGCCTGCGCATTCCAGCCGCTGTCCCGCCCGGTCAGGATCTGCCAGACTGCCCGCGTCTGGGTCAGCATAAGAAGGGGTGCCGTCAGGGCCGACAGCACGAATTCCCCGACCATGTCCGGAAACGCGCGCAGCCGCTGCCCGCGGGACGTGCTCGCCCGCAGAAATCCCGCAAGGCCCACGATCTTCGGCAGATAGAGCACGAGAAAACAGAGCACGAACAGCACGATGGCACGCTGCGCATCGATCTGCGGCCAGGTCGGAAACAGCGCCCAGCCGTCCGGAAAGTAATCCGGCGGAAAGATCCGCGCATAGAGCGCCAGCGCCATGCCGACCAACAGAAACATCAACCATAACGGCGACGCGAGATAGGCGAGGGCCCCCATGGCCATGTGAACGCGGCTCAGCGGATGAAGCCCCCTGATCCCGAGCAGTCCCAGATGCTGGAGGTTGCCCTGCGCCCAGCGCCGGTCGCGCGAGACCATCTCGATCAGGTTGGGCGGGGCACGCTCGAAACTGCCGCCCAGATCGGCGGCCAGATACACGCCGTACCCGGCCCGACGCAACAGACCCGCCTCGACGAAATCGTGGCTTAGGATCAGGCCGCCGAAGGGCTGCTTTCCGGGCAGCACTGGCAAACCTGCGCAGGCCGCGAACGCTTCCGTGCGCAAAACCGCATTGTGCCCCCAATAGTTTCCCGCATCGCCGAACCATACAGCGATCCCGCGCGCCAGCGCCGGACCGTAGACCCGCCCCGCAAATTGCTGGAGCCGCGCGAGCGGCGTGCGGGCCCCGACCAGCCGCGGCACCGTCTGGATCAGCCCCGCCGTCGGCGTCGCCTCCAGCCGGCGCGTCAGGGCCACGATCGTCTCCGCCTCCATCAGGCTGTCCGCGTCGAGCACCAGCGTATAGGGATAGGCCCCGCCCCACCGGGTCACCCAGTCCGTGACATTCCCGACCTTGCGATGGCGATTGATCGACCGGTGACGATAGAACAGCCGCCCGCCCAGAGCCATCTCCGCCCGCGCCCGGTCCACCAGCATCTGCTCGGCGAGCCAGAGGTCAGGCTGCGTGGTGTCGCTCAGGATGAACAGGTCGAACCGATCCTCCAGCCCCCGCTGTGCGAGGGCCGCCAGCGTGGCACAGGCGACGCCCACGACGCTCGCCGGATCCTCGTTGTACGTGGGCAACAGGATCGCGGTGCGCCCGGTCGCAGGTTCGGACCCCTCCGCACCCGTCACCGGCCGTCCGAACGGCCCGAGGAGCGCCGAGATCGTGTTGACGCAGATCCAGGCGATGTTGAGCACAAAGAGGCCCAGCAGGACCGCCTCGATCCCCACCAGATCGCCGACCGCGAGCACGGCATGCATCTCGCGCGCAAAACCTGCAGTCAGTGCTGCACTCGCCGCCAACAGCACGCAGCGCATCCCGCGGGCCCGCCAATCGACCGGCCCCCGCACACGCGCGCCACGAAACCGCTTACGCAAATCCTGGTCAGGCATCGCCAGCGGCATCTCCGGGGGCAGGGGAACGCCCTGCCCGGAACCCGACCGAAGTGGCGTCAGCTGGACCACCGATATACCCACACCTCTGCGGCCGGACCGTCCGCCCCCAAAAGGTCGACACGGATATCGGCGCTGTCCAGTCCGTCGGGGTTCATGTCGAAGGCCACCCTCACCCCGCCCACCAGCGGGTTATCGCGCAGGACAACACCGTCGATGATCCCGTCAGAGGTCTGGACCTTGGCCTCCAAACCGACCACCGAACGCGACGGACCGCCTCCCGGTTCCGAATAATCGATGGTGAACCTCCGCCACCCCTCCCGCGGACTGGCCCCGGTCAGGGTCCGCGTGACCCGCAGCAGCCCCGCGGGGTTGGGCGCGTCCCAGCCGGCTGTCAGTCGGTAGGTGAACGTCGTCTGGCTCCCCTCGGCGAGGGGCGCTTCGGGCCGCCAGAACGCCACGATATTGTCGTGGATGTCCTGGCTGCTCGGGATCTCCACCAGAACGACGCTGCCGGGCCCCCAGTCGCCGATGGGCTCGATCCAGTAGCTCGGCCGGCGCTCGTACCGCGCCTCCAGATCCTCGAACACCGAGAACCGTTTCTCGCGCTGGATCAGCCCGAACCCCCGTGGCCCGATGTCCTTGAACGCACTGATCTGCAGCAGCCGCGGGTTGCTCAACGGCCGCCAGATGCGCTCGTCCTTGCCGTTCCAGATCGCGAGCCCGTCGGAATCGTGCACCGACAGCCGCGCGTCATCGAGATCTCTCCGACCCAGCACGTCATGCAGAAACATCGAGGTCAGTGGCGCAAGGCCGATCCGGTCGATTTCCGCACGGGCAAACAGCGTCGCCTCGATGTCGATCAGCGTCTCGTCACCCGGCCTGATCGTGAACCGGTAGGCTCCGGTGACGCTCGGACTGTCGAGGAGGGCATGCACCACCATCCGGCCGTCCGCGGGCGGCTCGATCCAGAAGGTCCGGAAAATGGGAAATTCCTCACCGCCCGGCTCCCCGGTCCGGATCGCGAGGCCACGCGCGCTAATCCCGAACTCTTGGCCACGCGCCACCGCCTGGAAATAACTCGCCCCGGCAAAGACCACGAACGGATCGAGCAAGGCCGGATCGTTCAGGGTCGTGCGCGCCCGAAATCCTGCGAACTCCAGATCGGTACCTATTTCCAGCCCCTCGACGGCCGGAAACTCGAAGGCGTCCCGATCGTACCCGAGTTTGACCGCCTGGCCGTTCTCGATGTGGAAGATCTGCACGGGGTCGCGATAGATGAACCCGGTATGCAGCGGCTCCACCGCGAAACCGCTGTCCGACCCGGCGAAGAGCCATGTCTCAGGCCGCGCCCGCAGGCTCTGGTATGCCTGATACGTCAGATCCTGCAGTGCCTCGGGCACCCTGGGCTCGGGCGGCGCATAGGGGGCCGACGCCAGTGCGGCCGCAGCCGCGATCACGTCCGGCCGTCCGAACGGGGTCTCATCCGCCATCGCCGGTTGCCCCGCCCGCAGGCCGAACACGATGGGCATCGCGCCGGCTGTCCCCAGAAAGGCGCGACGGCTCACGACCGGTGTCAATTTGCCAGGGCTCCCTCGGTTCGCAACTGCACAATCAGAGCAATTGCGCATTTGCGCGGTGTTTCCAAGGGGAGCGTGCAGTCGCAAGCGCGTATTTACACGGAGAATTCATGCCGAAAGGCCGATCGGCGGAAAACGGACATGCTTTTGTGCAGTCCCTCAACCCAGACGGGCGCCAAACCGGGGCCGCGAGGTTCTGGGCGAGCGTCCTGACGACCGAGAAACCAGCCAAGTTTCCGCACAGACGATTGGCCGGGTCCCGACCAGGACCAGCCCCGCCTCAGTCGACGAAGGCTTTCTCGATGACGAACTGGCCCGGTTCGGAATTGGAACCCTCATTGAACCCCAGATCGAGGCAGATGCTCTTGTGCTCCTGCAGCATCCCCATCGACCCGCAGATCATCACGCGGTCTGTGGCGGGGTCGAGCGGTCCGCCCGCCGCCCCGGCCAGACGTCCGTCGCGGATCCATTCGGTCATCCGCCCCATGAGCGGACTGTGCTCGCGCGTCGTAGTCGCGATGTGAGACAGCTTGTCGCCCACGATCTCGGGCAGGAACTCGTGCTGGCGGATATGCTCCATCAGATCGTAGCCGTAAGCCAGTTCCCCCACCTCGCGGCAGGTATGGGTCAGGACGACCTGCTCGAACTTCTCGTAGGTTTCCGGATCCCGGATCACGGAGGCAAAGGGGGCGATCCCCGTCCCCGTGGAGAACAGGAACAACCGCCTGCCCGGCAACAGCGCGTCATGCACCAGCGTGCCCACAGGCTTCGGCCGCATCACGATGCTGTCGCCCTCGCTCAGGTGCTGGAGCTTCGAGGTCAGGGGTCCGTCCTGGACCTTGATGGAATAGAACTCCAGTTCCTCGTCCCAGGAGGGCGATGCAATGGAATAGGCGCGCAGGAGCGGCCGGGCATCCACGATCAACCCGATCATCACGAATTCGCCGGACCGGAACCGGAAACTCGCCGGCCGGGTGCATTGGAACGAAAACGTCCGGTCGGTCCAGTGACGGACGTTCCGCACGGACAGCGCCACGGCTCCGCGCATTGCTTTCTCGACGATCTGGTCCATCAGACATGCGCCCCACAGGTGTCCACCCTGACCTACACCGACCCAATTCCTCTTGAAAACCCCGGATCCACGCTGATTGCGTGCTTTCATTGACCCGGCGCAAAATGTTGACTATATGGACTTCATAAGTTCTGGGCCCCGATCCGGGGGCCTTTGGCCGCGCAGAAGATGCGGCCAGCGCGCCGTAACCTTTAAATCGCAGGCTAGATGACCCATTTTTCCGATCTCTCGCTGGACCCGCGGGTCCTTTCCGCCGTGATCGACGCGGGGTACACCGTCCCCACGCCCATTCAGATCCAGGCCATTCCCCACGCCCTCGAAGGGCGCGACGTACTCGGCATCGCCCAGACCGGTACCGGCAAGACGGCCGGCTTCGTGCTGCCGATGATCACGTTGCTCTCGAAGGGCCGCGCGCGTGCCCGCATGCCGCGCAGCCTCGTGCTCTGCCCGACGCGCGAACTCGCCGCCCAGGTCGCGGAAAATTTTGAGAAATACGCAAAGAACGTCAAGCTCTCCATGGCGCTCCTCATCGGCGGCGTCAGCTTCAAGGACCAGGACAAGCTCATCGACCGCGGCGTCGACGTGCTGATCGCGACGCCGGGCCGCCTGCTCGACCATTTCGAGCGCGGCAAGCTGATGCTCACCGGCGTGCAGATCATGGTCGTCGACGAGGCCGACCGGATGCTCGACATGGGCTTCATCCCCGACATCGAGCGCATCTTCAAGATGGTGCCGTTCACGCGCCAGACGCTGTTCTTCTCCGCGACGATGGCACCCGAGATCACCCGCATCACCCAGGAATTCTTGCACAATCCCGTCCGGGTCGAGGTCGCGCGTCAGGCCACCACCTCCGAGACGATCAGCCAGTTCGTCTGCAAGCACACCCCCAAACGCAAGGACACCGGTGCCTCGGAAAAACGCGATGTCCTGCGCCGCATCATCGTCTCCGAGGGCGAGGCCCTGACCAACGGCATCATCTTCTGCAACCGCAAGGTCGACGTGGACGTGGTCGCAAAATCCCTGAAGAAGCACGGCTTCGATGCCGCTGCCCTGCACGGCGACCTCGACCAGTCCGTGCGCACCCGCATCCTCACCAGTTTTCGCGACAACGAACTGAAACTTCTGATCGCCTCCGACGTCGCGGCCCGCGGGCTCGACATCCCCAGCGTCAGCCATGTCTTCAACTTCGACGTGCCCATTCATTCGGAGGACTACGTCCACCGGATCGGGCGCACCGGTCGCGCCGGGCGGGTCGGCAAGTCGATCACGCTCTGCCTGCCGCACGAGGAAAAATACCTCGCCCAGATCGAGGATTTGGTGAAAAAGCCGATCCCCGTCATGGAAAGCCCCCTCGCCGGCGGCGAAGCGGCGCAAGCCCCGGCGCACAGCGCCGAGCCTGACGGGTCCCGCCCGGAACGTCGCCCGCGTCGCGGACGCGCAGCCGCCGCTCCCGCCGAACCCGCGACCCCGCCGATGCCGGTTGAACCCACCGATCCGCCTCGCCGCGAAACCCCCGACGCGACACCGCCCGCAGCCGCTCGCCCTTCGCCCCCCGAGCGCGGCCCGGAGCCCCGTCGCGCGCGCGGCCCCGACCGGGACGCACAGCGCGGGATGGGCGATCACGTGCCGGCCTTCCTGCTGCGCGACTTCCGGATCGACCAGCTCATCGGTCCCGACGCGTCCGAGCCGGAGCCCGTCCCGGAGGATGTCGCCACCCCGCCCGTCGGGGAGCCCGCGGTCGCCGCCGAGGACGCGCCCGCCAAGAAGGCATCGAAACCCCGGGCCCCACGCCGGCGCAGTCCCTCCAAGAAGGCGGATGCCGCACCCGAGGCGGAGGCGCCCTCCTCCGCCGCCTGATCGCCACCCGCGGCGCTCAAGTCGGTCTGCCCGGTCTGCGCGCCGCCCCGACAGAGGTGCTGCCAATGGCCCAGACCTTCGACCCCGACCTCGAGGACCGCATCCTGCGCTATGCGGCTATCGACACCCAAAGTTGCGAGGCCTCCCCCGCGACCCCCAGCACGAAGATCCAGTTCGACCTCCTGCATCTCCTGCGCGACGAATTGCACGCCATGGGGGCCGCGGACATCCGCCTCACCGACTACGCGACCCTGCTCGCCACAATCCCGGGTGCTGCCGGCAAACCCGTAGTGGCCCTCCTCGCCCATGTCGATACAGCGCCGCAATACGCGGCCTCGGGCGTCAAACCTGTCGTGCACCGCGCCTATGACGGTGGTGCGATCCGCTTCGCCGACGCGCCCGACCTGATCCTCTCCCCCGAGGACAGCCCCTACCTCGCCCACAAGACCGGCGAGGACATCGTGACTGCGAGCGGCACGACTCTCCTCGGGGCCGACGACAAGGCAGGCGTCGCCATTGTCATGACGACCGCGCGTCACCTGCTCGCGAATCCGGACCCCGCCCGAGGCCCCGTCCGCCTCGCCTTCACCGTCGACGAGGAAATCGGCCGCGGCGTCCACCCCGACCTGCCGCGCGATCTCGACGCAACGGTGGCCTACACCCTCGACGGCGCTGACCGCGGCGAGATCGTCTACGAGAGCTTCTCGGCCGACAAGGCCGTGGTCTCCATCGAGGGCGTCTCCATCCATCCCGGCTGGGCCAAGGACAAACTCGTCAACGCTCTCCAGATCGCTGCCCGCATCGCCGATGCCTTGCCCGGTCGCGCCGGCACGCCCGAGACCACCGACGGCCGCGAGGGCTTCATCCACCTCTACGAGATGACCGGCTCGGCCGCTTCGGCCGAACTGCGCTTCATCCTGCGAGATTTCGAGCGAGACGGGCTTGCCGCCCTCGGCATCGCCGTCGAGCAGGTCTGCGCCGAGGCCCGCGACGCCGAACCCCGCGCGCGCATCGCTTGCAAGATCACCCCGCAGTACCGCAACATGCGCTATTGGCTCGAGACCGACATGCGTCCCGTGGATCTCGCCCGCGAGGCCTGCCGGCGTACCGGCGTCACACCCTTCTCCCCGCCGATCCGCGGCGGTACCGACGGCTCGCGCCTGACCGAACTCGGCGTGCCCACGCCCAACATCTTCACCGGCATGCAGAACGTGCACGGCCCGCGCGAATTCGTCAGCGTCCAGGACATGGCCGCCGCCACCCGCGTCTGCCTCGCGCTCGTTGAGCTCTGGGCGGACCAGAGTGCGGCTCCATCCGCGTGACGGTGCCGCACAGGCCGGCTATCAGGTATCGAGCCGGCTGATCATCACGCTGCACACCGGCTTCTTGCCGATCTTGTCGTTGCAAAGCCGCGCCACCGCCCGGCTCGCCAATTGCTCGATGGCATCGTCGCTCCCGAGATCGGCACGCTTGAGCTTCGCGAGATCCCGGTCGATCTCCGTCTCCAGCGATCCCGCCAGCCCGTCGCGCAGATGCGGGTTCTCCGGCAGGCCCATGCATTCGACCCAAGCCCCCCCTAGCGGCTTGCCGTCCTCGTCAATCAGGATGGACACCGTCACGTGCCCGCGCATCGCGAGCCGCAAGCGGTCGCGCACCACGCCGTCCGTCCAGCCGATCAATTCCGTGCCGTCGAGATAGAGCCGTCCGGTCTCGATCGTCTCCACCACCCGCGGCTTGCCCGGGGCGAGTTCCACCACCGAGCCGTTCGGGGCTATGACGCTTGCGCGCCCCAACTCGTTGGCGAGCCCCGCATGGGTCGCCAGATGCCGGTGCTCGCCGTGCATCGGCACGACCACCTCCGGACGGATCAGTTCGTGCATCGTCACGAGATCCGGCCGGTTCGGGTGCCCCGAGACGTGGTAGGCATCCTCGTTCTCGATGGCGATCACGCCCTTCTCGCTCATCTGGTTGAGGATGCGCGCGACGCTGATCTCGTTGCCCGGGATGGTCTTCGACGAGAACAGGAACGTATCGCCCGGTTTCAGCTCAAGCCCCATGTACTTGCCCGACGCCAGTTGCGCCGAGGCGGCCCTTCGCTCGCCCTGGCTGCCGGTCGCGAGCACGAGCAACCGGTCGCGCGGAATGGCATCCGCATCGATGGGATCGATGGTCGCCGGAAAATCGCTCAAAACCTGCGCCGTCCGCGCGGTCTTCAGCATCGTGTTCATGGCCCGTCCGAGCACGATCACCTCGCGCCCCGCGGCCCGCCCGGCTTCCGCCAGCGTCTTCAGCCGCGCCACGTTGGAGGCAAAGGTCGTGGCGATCACCATCCCCTTGGCCTTGCGCATCAGATCGGTAATCGCGGGCCCGAGCGAGGCCTCCGACCGGCCCGGATTGAGCGAGAACACGTTGGTCGAATCGCAGACCAGGGCGCGCACGCCCATGTCGCCGATGGCCCGAAACGTCTCCGCGTCAAACCCCTCGCCAACCACGGGCGTCGGATCGACCTTGAAATCCCCGGTATGCAGCACCCGCCCCGCCGGCGTCTCGATCAGGAGGCACGAGCACTCGGGTACCGAATGGGACACCGGCACGAACCCGACCGAGAACGGCCCGGCCTGCACCACATGCGGCCAGGCCTGGGTCTGGCGCACCATCCCGGTGTCCTGGCCCGCGCGCTCCATCTTCATCTGCGCGATGGCGCAGGTGAACCGCCGCGCATAGACCGGTGCCTGCAGGCGCGGGAACAGATGCCCGATGGCCCCCACATGGTCCTCGTGGGCATGGGTGATGAAGATCGCCTCGAGCCGGTCCGACCGCGCCTGGATCCAGGACGGATCGGCCATGATCAGATCGACCCCGGGCGAGGTCTCCATCGTCGGAAAGGTGACGCCCACATCCACGAGGATGAAACGCTCCGCATCCTTCGGGCCGTAGCCGTAGAGATACATGTTCATGCCGATCTCCCCCGCGCCGCCGAGCGCGAGAAAGATCAGACGATCCGGTTTGGCCATGGTTTCGGTCCTATTCCCTGTTCAATGCGTCGATCAGCACCAGACCGTGAATGGTCAGGCCCGGATCGATCGTCTCCAGCACGTCTGTCCCTTGAGCGAAGAGGGTGGACAAGCCCCCGGTTCCGATGACCCGCATGTCGGTGCCCCGTTCGGCGCGAATGCGCGCGCAGAGGCCCTCGATCAGGCCGATGTATCCCCAATAAATGCCCGCCTGCATGCAGGCGACCGTATTCGTGCCAACCACGCGCTCGGGCCGCGTCACGTCGATGAACGGAAGGGCTGCGGCCGCCTCGTGCAGCGCCTTCAGCGACAGGTTCACCCCGGGGGCGATCACGCCGCCCACATAGGCCCCGTCGAAATCCACCACGTCGAAGGTCGTGGCCGTCCCGAAATCGACGATGATCAGGTTGCCGCCGTACCGAGCGTAAGCCCCCACGGTGTTGACCAGCCGGTCGGCCCCCACCTGCGCCGTAGGATCGACCCGGACGGGCACGCCCAGCCGCACCTCCGGTTTGCCCACCACCTTCGGGCGCGTCCCGAAATAACGATCCGACAGAACCCGCAGGTTGAAGACGACCTGCGGAACCACCGACGAGATCACGACCGACCGGACCTGCGGGCGGAGCCCGGCGTTCTCCATCAATTGCTGGAGCCAGACGAAATACTCGTCCGCCGTCCGCGCCCGCTCGGTCCGGCACCGCCATTCGGCCACCGTCGCGACCCCGTCGTGCAACGCGAAAACGGTATTCGTATTGCCCACGTCAATCGCAAGAAGCATGCGCATCCGCCGGTCCGAAGTGTATTTCCGCAGCAGCCAGCGCGATCCGCCCGGTGGCAGTCGCGAGGATCAGCGCCCCGGTCTCGTCGATGGTCTCGAACCGCCCCGCAATCTCCCGCCCCGGCAACCGCGCCACGATCCGCGCGCCGAGCCGTGCAGCGCTCCCGAGCCACGCGCTCCGGACCGGCCCGAACCCATCGCGCCCGAAGACCCCCTCCCAATGCGCAAATGCAGCCGCCAGCGCCTCGAGAAACCGCTCCGGCTCCACCGTGAAGCCGGTCTCTCCGCGCAGCGACACCGGTCGCACCGCACCGGGCTCGACATTACCGGGTTCCGGCACCGCAACCAGATTGACCCCGAACCCGACGGCCACGACCCCCGGCCCCCCGGGCACGCCCCCCGTCTCCAGCAGGATCCCCGCGAGCTTTCCCTCTGCCAACAGCACATCGTTCGGCCATTTAAGCGCCACCAGATCCGCCCGCCCGGTCAGCGCGACAATCGCATCGCGCAGCGCAAGGGCCGCGATGAAACTGCGCAGCGCCGTCTGCGCCGCCGGCCCCGCCACCGGCATCACCAGCGTCGCCGCGAAATTGCCGGGCTGCATAGCCCAGGCCCGGCCGCGCCGGCCCCGCCCGCTGCTCTGCGCCAGGCCAAGCAACCAAAGCGGCCCCAACTCGCCCGCAGCCATCCGGCGCAGCGCCTCCGCATTGGTGCTGTCGACGGCGGGCAGAACCTCAAACGCCGTGCCGGGGGGCATTTGCGCCATGGCCTAGAAAAACAGCGTGGCGGCAGCCGCAGCGGCAATGGTCTCGACGCCGAACAGGTTCACTATGCCGAGGACCATGGCACCCGCCGAGGCCCCGAGAAACACCCAGTGCAGCTTGGGCATCGACCCGTCGAGCCCATCGACACTCTCCGCGAAATACATGAGATAGATGATCCGCAAGTAGTAGAACGCCCCGATCACGGACGCGATCACGCCCGCTATCGCCAGCCACACCAGACCCGCATCGACGGCCGCGACCAGCACGTAGAACTTGCCGAAGAACCCGACCAGCGGCGGCACCCCCGCGAGGCTGAACATCAGCACCGCGAGGGCCGCCGCGCGCGTCGGATGCACCCGACTATAAAGCCCGAGGGCCGCAATGTCGGTGACCTGCTTGCCGTCCTTCTCCATGTTGAGGATGAACGCGAATACGCCGATGTTCATC